>QHCA01000097.1 GCA_003244095.1 Pseudonocardiales bacterium
CCGGCGATCGGCCAGCCCCAGCCTGGCCGCGTGGTCGGCGGCTGCCACGGCAGCGATCGGGCTGATCGCCCGCGGCCGGGTGCTCCCAGCTGCCAGTTCCGGCGGCTACGACGAGTGGCGGGTCGGCTCGCTCGATCCGGCAGATGCGGTCTCCCTGCACGAGCTCCCCGCGGCGTTCCCGCCGCAGGCCCATGCCCTCCCGCTGCCCGGGACACCGCTGCGGGTCCGGTCGGCCGGCGCGCTCATCCGGTCGGGCCACTGGGCTTCGATCGTGGCGACCTGAGCGTCGATGATCTCCTGCGCCTGGCCGGCAGTGAGCTGGTAATGATGCGCCGCCTGCACGCACAGCTTGAGCCTGCTCGCGCGGTTCCCGCCCCGGTCGATGGCCAGCGCCTGCTCCGCGGACTGTCCGGAGCGGGGCTGCGGGCAGATGTCGTAGGCGGGGGTGAGGGTCAGGTCGATACCGCCCGGGTCGAAGCGGTAGAAGGCGGCGTGGTTGCGAGCGTGGCCGTCGGTGTTGCTCACGCAGATGTTGAACACGATCCGGCCGAACAGCTCCCGCAGGGTTGCCGTCGGCTCGGTGAAACGCTGCCGGATCAGATCGGCGAGGCCGTGGTAGGTGGCGTACCGCCCGGCCATCTCGTCCAGGCCGACAGCGTCAGCGCCGAGACGAGCATGCGCCGGTGCACGTCGCTGTCCGCGGTCACCGCCCGGTCGAACCGCTCCACGAGCAGCACCGACTTCCCACGGGATTCGATGAGCTGGGTGCGCGCGACGTTGAGGCCGACCGGGCTGCCAGGTCCATCGCGACCGCTTCGGCCTTCTCCACCGGTACGGGTCGGAGGCCACCGCGAACTTCGCGATGAGCTGGCGCCCGATTGCCCGTTTGAAAGGTGCTGCATCAGGGGCACTCTGCGCCGAGTGAGCATCGAGCACAGCGCGAATCAGCACCACCGCAGGCCCAAGCCCGGCGATCAGCCGGCGAACCTCATCGCGGCCACCGCATGGTCGAACACCGTCGAGGTGGCCGCGAACAGGTCCGCAGGTGCGGAGTAGTGGGCCCGCCCGACCGTGCCGGAGACGCTGCCGACCGCGGCCACGATCACGTGCCGGACACCCCGTCCTTGACGAACGTGCACTCCCATGTGGCATGGCCACTCCCGTAGGCACCCTCCGCGGTGAGTGGCGTGAACCCGATCAGGGCGTACCGCGGGTAGTTGCGCGACGTCTGCGCCGCGAGGGCTCTGACGTAGCCCTCTGGCCCGGTCGAGCCGTACGTGACGTAGTGATCGCGCTCACCCGGAGCAGCAGCTACCTGGTCGGGTCGCGTATTTCCGTCGGCTCGCCGGTGAAGCCGGTGTTGTCGGTGTTGTCGGTGACGGTCGCCGTTGTCCGGCCTGCGGGCACCTGGGTGAACAGCAACCGGTGGTTGAAGGCGGCGTACCGGACATGGACGGTGACCGGATGGCTGCCGGCGGGCGCACTGCTCGCGGGCTTGGTGGCGGTCGCAGATCCCGAGCCCGGCCGGGACTGCGGCTGCGCGGCCGGCGAGCAGGCGGCGAGCACGAGTGCGGCGGCGGCGAGCGTGACCGAAGCGGCCACCTTGACCGGCCGGGACGGGCGCGCGGGTGCCATCTGAGATCCTCCAGGAGCGTGCGGGACCGTTCCACTCACAGGGACGCGCCAGGTCCCGGTCGGTTGGTCACGATTCCGGGGAATTCTCCGCCCGCGGCCGGAGGATGCAGAACTCGTTGCCCTCGGGGTCGCGCAACACCTGCCACGAGCCGCCGGCGTAGATGTCGTCGGCCAGGGTGGCGCCCAGCCGCAGCGCGATGTCTACCGCGTCGTCGAACTCCGTGCAGCGCAGGTCGAGGTGCACCCGGTTCTTCACCGTCTTGCCCTCGGGAACGCGCCCGAAGTCGATGGTCGTCCCCTCCGGTCCGTGGACGGTGGCATCGCCGGACGCGTCGGGCTCCACGGTGCCGCCCAGCAGCGCGGCCCAGAAGCCGGCCAGGGCGAGCGGCTCCGCGCAGTCGACGGCGACAACGGACAGGTGCAGGCCGGCGGGAACAGGGATCGTGTGATCGGTCATGGCGCCCACCGTAGGGTCGCCCCGTGACAATGCCGACGACCGGGTCCACCGGTGGCCACATGACGTCCGAGGAGTTCCGGCGGCACGGCCGCCGGGTGGTCGACTGGATCGCCGACTACTACGACCGGGTCGAAGGCTTCCCGGTCCAGTCCACGGTCACCCCCGGTGAGGTGTACGCCGGGCTGCCACCTCACCCGCCGGAGCAGGGCGAGCCCTTCGCGGACGTGCTCGCCGACCTCGAGCGGGTGGTGCTGCCGGGCATCACGCACTGGCAGCATCCCGGCTTCTTCGGCTACTTCCCGGCCAACGCGTCGTTCCCGGCGATCCTCGGCGACCTGCTGTCCTCGGGCCTGGGCGTGCAGGGGATGCTGTGGGCCACCAGTCCGGCCGGCACGGAGCTCGAGACCCTGACCCTCGACTGGCTCGCCGAACTCCTCGGCCTGCCGCCCGCCTTCCGCAGCACCGGGACGGGCGGCGGCGTCATCCAGGACACCGCTTCCAGCTCGGTGCTGGTTGCCCTGGTCGCCGCCCTGCACCGGACCAGCGGTGGGGCGAGCGGGCATGTCGGGGTCACCGGGCAGTACCGGGTCTACTGCAGCCAGGCCGCGCACTCCGCCGTGGAGAAGGCCGTCCGCATCGCCGGAGTCGGCAGCGACAACCTGCGGCTGGTCGACGTCGACCCGGTCACCCAGGCACTGCGGCCCGACCACCTGGGCGCGCTCATCGAGGCCGACCAGGCCGCCGGTGTGGTGCCCGTCCTGGTCGTCGCGACGGTCGGCAGCACGTCGACCACGGCCTTCGACCCGGTCGCGGCGATCGGTGAGCTGTGCCGCGCGAGCGGCGCGTGGCTGCATGTGGACGCGGCGTATGCCGGGGTGGCCGCCGTCTGCCCGGAGCTGCGCTGGGTCAACGATGGCGTCGCCTGCGCCGACTCGTACGCCACCAACCCGCACAAGTGGCTGCTCACGAACTTCGACTGCGACGCCTTCTATGTCGCCGACCGGGCAACCCTCGTCGGGGCGCTGTCGGTGCTGCCGGAGTACCTGCGCAACACCGCAACCGCGTCCGGTGCGGTCATCGACTACCGCGACTGGCAGATCCCGCTCGGCCGGCGGTTCCGCGCGCTCAAGCTGTGGTGCGTCCTGCGATGGTACGGCGCCGAAGGGCTGCGAGCCCACCTCCGGGGGCACGTCGCCCTGGCCCAGGAGTTCGCGGCTCTGGTCGCCGCCGACGAGCGCTTCGAGGTCATGGCCCCGCACCCACTGGCCCTGGTCTGCTTTCGCCTACGCGGCGTCGATCAGCCCAACGAGGCGCTCCTGGCCCGGCTGAACGCCGGCGGCCGGATCTTCCTGACCCACACCCGGGTCAACGGCGCCTACACGCTGCGCCTGGCGATCGGATCGCCCCTGACCCAGGAAACCCACGTACGGCATGCCTGGCAGCTGATCCGGGACTCCGCATGACGGCGGGACCCGTCGCGCTGGTCGGCAGCGGGGAGTACCTCCCGGCGATGGCGGCCGTCGAAGCGGGACTGCTGGCCGGCCGGCCGCCGGTCTATGTGCAGATCCCCACAGCGGCGGCGCCGGAAGGCGCCGCCGCTGTGGACCGCTGGGTGGCCCTCGGGCGGGAGCAGGCACAGCGGCTGGGGGTCACCGCCGTCCCGCTGCTGATCGAGACACGGGACGACGCCGAGCGGCCGGACATCGCCGAGCAGGTGGCCGGGGCCGGGCTGATCTACCTGTCGGGCGGCAATCCTCCGTACCTCGCCGACACCCTGCGCGACACGCTGCTCTGGCGGGCCATCGAAACCGCCTGGCAGGCAGGCGCCGCGCTGGCCGGATGCAGCGCCGGCGCGATCGCCCTGACCCACTGGGTCCCGGACATCCGCCGGCCCGACACGCCGGGCCGGCAGGGGCTGGGCGCGGTCCCGCACCTGCGGGTCATCCCGCACTTCGACCGGCTCACCGAGTGGCTGCCGGACCTGCCCGAGCGCTACCTGCTCGACCGGCCGGCCGGCACCACGGTGGTCGGTATCGACGAGGAGACGGCGCTGGTCGGGGGGCCCCGACAGTGGGAGGTGCAGGGCCGGCAGTCTGTCTGGGTCATCAGCGGCGAGGGTCGGGAGGAACACCCGGCCGGGTCCGCCCTCGAGATCTCGTGAGCGCCTTTCAGCGCATGCGGTGGCCGAGCCAGGCCAGGGCGTCGGGCAGGAACGCGCGCCAGACGGCCCCGTTGTGGCCGCCTCGGGGCAACCAGGCCTCGGTTGCGTGTAGCTCGGGCGGGAGGCGCGGAGCGAAGTCGCGAATCGCAGCCACAGAGGCGGGGTCCCCACCCGACGCAGCCAAGTACAGGCCGCCCGGAAGCAGGGCCCGATGATCCACTTCCCACCGGGGATCGTTCGACTGCCCGGCCTGCCGGTTGCCTGCGAACGGATCTCCCGTGGCCCTGTCCAGCTCAGGCTGGAAGTAGCCGGACAAGCTGACCGCGGCGCTGAACTGAGCCGGATAGTGCAGCCACAGGTTGACTGCGCAGTAGCCCCCGGTGGAATAGCCGGTGAGCGACCACCCGCGGCGGACCTCGGTAGCTCGGAAGTCGCGTTCGACGGCCGCGGGGACGTCCACACCCAGGTAGGTGCCCGCCTGGTCGCCGCCCACGGCGTCGACGCACTCGCTATCGCGGGGCGGGCTCGGGTCGACGGTCGGCACGACTGCGATGGCCGGCGGCAGGGTCCCTCTTGTGATCGCTCCGTCGAGGAAGGTGCGCAGCTTGAGCACATGCATCCAACTCTGGGGGCTGGCAGGGTATCCGCCCAGCATCTCCAGCACCGGGAACTTCTTCGAGTGATCGCGGAAGTAGGCGGCGGGCAGGTACACGGCCGCCGGCAGGCGATATCCGGTGAACGGGCCGAACAGGCTGGTGTAGAGCACCAGCGACCCGCGGTTGCCCTGCTTTGCATAGGCGGCCCGGATCGCCGACTGCGTGATGTCCGGGACGCCCGGTCCCGGCTTCACCGCGGGCGGGTAGGCGAGCAACGACGAGGGAGTCGGCCGATCCTGCCGGGCGCCCTGACCGGTCAGTCCATAGTGTGCGGCGGCCGCGGGTCCACCGACCGGCCTACCCACTCCGCTCGTTCCCAGGAGGTCACCCCAGCTGGCGTAGAAGTACTGGGATCGGTTCACCGCCAGACCGGCCGCTGCGAACACCATGAGCTCACAGGCGAACAGCGCGGCGATGCGACGGAGCACCTTGTGCCTTGGCCGGTCCCAGACGAGCACGGTGACTATGGGCAGCCCGATCGCCAGCGTGATCGCCGTCACCAGGAGCGGCGCCCCTGTGAGAGCCATGAAGGACACCCTCGGCCTCAACGCCGGCGCGGTAGTGCTTGTACGGACATGCTGCTCTCCGGCACCAGGCGGGCAGCGAGCCAGTCGACCACGGCGGGCATCTCGCTGGCGAATACCCCGAAGTTGTGACCGCCGTGGGGCACGATCAACCGGTAGGTGGCCATGGGCGGCCGGGCCAGCGACAGGAACCGGGCGGTGTCCGCTGCGGTCGCCGCCTCGTCGGTCGAGTAGGTGACCAGTACGGAGATGGGCGGCGCCGGCCGGTGCGACAGGAGCCACTCGGGATCGTTGTCGTTGCGCAGGGTCGCCCTGCCGCCGTAGAGGGAGCCGGTCGTCGTGTCCAGCACCGCGTGGTAGTAGCCGGACACCGAAACCGCGGCCGAGTAGGCATCGGGGTGGCGCATCGCCACCTTGACCGCGCAGAACCCGCCGGTGGACAGCCCCGCCAGCGCCCATCCCGTGCGATCCCTGGACACCCGGTAGGACGCGCGCACCTCCGCGGGCAGGTCGGCGGCGAGGTAGGTCTCGACCTGCGGCCCGTGCGGGACGTCGGCGCACTCGGTGTCCCTGGGAGGGGCCAGCGTGGGATGCAGCACGACAAGCACCGTAGGGCGTGCGGTGCCGTGTCCGACGCGCTGGTTCATCGTCTGGATGAGGCCGAGATAGCGGACGATCTCCCCTGGCGTACCGGGGTAACCGGTCAACCAGACCGCAACGGGGAACCTCTCGTGGCTGTTGGCAGGTGCGAAGTACTGCGGCGGGAAGTAGACGTAGGCCCAGGTGCCGAGGTGGCTGCGCCGTCCGGCGACCCATCGGAAGATGAGTTGCCCCTGTCGTCGGGCGGTGGCGGCCGAAACATTGCCGACGTCGAAGCCCCCCACCTTGCCCCCGGGGTCGAGCGCCTGCACCCCGACTGTCGCGGCTCCGGTTCCGCCGCCGGCCAGCTCACTCCACGAGGAGAAGAACACGAAGGAGTGGTTGACCAAGGCGGCGATGGTCACCACCGCAGCTACCTGGCACGTGATGATGGCCGCTACGCGGCTGGCCAGTTTGGCAGCGCCGCGTCCCGACAGGCGGTTCCACAGCGCGACCGTCCCGATGCACGTGGCAATGGTCACTGATACGACCAAGGCAAGGAACGGGGTGCTCAGGAGACTCACTGAGCGGTCACCTCCGGACGTCCGCCGTGCCGACACTCGCTGCCGACATACAACGTCCGCCGGCAGCAGGAGGTTTCCGATCGCCGACCTCGCTCACCTGAGGATCCCGGTGTGCCCGAGGGAGTACCGGCCGGGTTGGGGATACACGCAGAGCCCGTGCGGGCCGTTGCCCACGGCGATCTTGCGGATGAGATGACCATCCGCCGTGTCGATGGCGTACACCACTCCGTTGTACCGACCTGAAACCCACAGGACCGTACCGGCCGCGTTGAGGCCGCCCATGTCGGGGCTTCCGCCCCCCGGAAGGTGCCAGGTGCCAATGGTCTTGCGCGTGGCGAAGGAGACCAACGAGATCGAACCCTCCCCTCGGTTGGTCACGTAGAGGACCCGGGCGTCCCGCCGGGGGTACAGTCCGTGTGCCCCCTTGCCGGTGCGCAGGAAGCCGACTGTGCGGAACGTGTCGCCGTTGACCAACCAGACGCCGCCCGCGGCCATGTCGGCGACGTACCAGACCGCCCCGTCGGGGGCGATCTTGATGTCCTGGGGCATGGCCCCCCGCTGCAAGGCGATCGTGCCGACCAGCGCCTGGTTGGCGAGGTCGACCTTGATCAGCCGGCCGGCGAACTCACAGGTGGCGATGAAGTACCGGCCGTCGCCGGAGAAGTCGGCGTGGTTGACCCCGCCGCAACCTGGCACGTGCAACACGTGTTCCGGTCGCATGGTGTGCGCGTCGGCGAAGACGATCTCCTTCAAGGCCTCAGCCATGATGATCGCGAACTTGCCGTCGGGGCTGAAGTAGAGGTTGTAGGGGTCGGGCACCGGCACCGCGCGACCCGGCTTCCCGGTGCGAGGGTCGATCGGCGTGAGGCTGTAGCCGTCGTTGTTGTTCACCCAGAGTGTGCGCAGGTCGTACGACGGGACGACGTGCTGCGGGAGCGCGCCCACCGGGACGTGACCCACCACGCGGTAGGTCCGCTGGTCGATCACGTCGACCGTGCCGGACTTGCTGTTGGGCACGTAGACAAGGGGCGGGTCATGTGCCACCTGGGGCGCGAGCCGGCCGGGCGCGTCGGCGGCGTAGATGTTGTGCCGATCAAGCAGGGGCGGCATCCCCGCCAGCCCCTGGGCAACCGTCGATCGGTTCTTGACCGACGGCGTCGGGCGGAGCGCTGGCGGCCCCGCCCGGGCGGGTGCCGGGAGGCTCGTGCAGGCCGGCAGCAGGAACGCGAAGGCCATGGTCACGGCGAGAAGCTGCCGGCCGGTCATGGCGCGCCGAGCAGTTCGGTAACGGTGACAGGGCGCAAACCCCGCAGCGCGAGGTCGGCGAGGATGCCCGTGAGCGCGGTGACGGTGCCTGCGTGACCGAGGTGCAGGCTGACGATGGAGCCGGCTCGCGCCTGGGCGACCCGTCGGCGGATCGCCGTCGGGCCGGGGTCGGTGTAGTCCAGTGAGTCCACGTCGTAGCCGACGCATACCCGGTAGCCGGCCCGACCGGCCGCGGCCCGCAGAGCCGCGGTGGTGTGCGGTGTCCCCGATGGCCGGACCCAGTGTCCCGGGGCCCCGCCGAGCCGCCGGAGCAGATTGGCGCAGTCGGCGAACTCCGCATAGGCCTCCGGTGCGCCCATGCCCGCCATCGGCCTGTGGTGCATCGTGTGATTGGCCAACTCGTGACCACCGGCACCGATCCGGTGCACCATCCCCGGCTGGGCCGCGAGCCAGCTGCCCACCGCGAAGACGGTCAGCCTGGCTCTCGCGTGCTCCGCCGCGGCGAGCACGTCGGTGGCCAGGCCGGGGTCACCCTGGCCGTGGAACGTCAGGGCCACCAGTGGCCGGCTCCGCACGCCGGAGTCGACCTCGCGAGCGGGGCTGGTGACCGTCCGGACCGGTTCCTTCGGCGGCGGTGTCGGCTGCCCCGAACCGCCTGCGGCGCTCGGCCGGCCGGCCTTCGTCGGGTGGGACCCGCACGCCGCGGTGACCGCGGTGACGGCAAGCACCCGGAGAAGTGCCCGGCGGGACGGCTCGACAGGAACGCCCGGCGACGTGCTCCCAGCAGTCAATGGTGTCCCACCCCGCCCCTGGGGGGAGGCTGCGGGGTGGGACATCCCTCGAGCATCCCCATTCGCTGGTTCAGTACCTGTTCGGAACTTGCCAAGCACTTCCTAAGCCGGGGCTGAACGGGAGCCGCCGTGCGTGCCTGGCCGTAACCTCGGAGCGTGGATTCCTCTGCCGGGCTCGGTCAGGGCACCATGCGGCCGTGCCGGGTACTGGTCGTCGAGGACGACCTGGGCATCGCCGGGCAGCTTGCGCGGGGCCTCCGCCGTGCGGGGCACGAGGTGACGGTCGCGAGCACCGGCGCGGAGGCGCTGTCGGCCTCGACGTGCGACGTGGTGCTGCTGGATCTCGGGCTGCCCGACATCGACGGGTTTGAGGTCTGTCGCCAGCTGCGCGAACGCTCCGACGTCGCGATACTCGCCGTCACGGCCCGGGGCGAGCAGGCCGACCGGGTGGCTGCGCTCGACCTGGGCGCCGACGACTACCTCGTCAAGCCGTTCGGGTTCGCCGAGCTGCTGGCCCGCATCCGGGCCGTGCTGCGACGGGCCCAACCGGCCGACACGGGCAGCATCACGCATGGGGGGCTGACGGTCGACATGCGGGCCCGCCGGGTGAGCGTGGACGGCCGCGAGGTCATGCTGACCGCCAAGGAGTTCGACATCCTCGAGTGCCTGGCGGTCGACCCGGGCCGCGTCGTGCCCCGTCAGGAAATCTTCGAGCGAGCCTGGGATGCCCACTGGTACGGGCCTACCAAGGTGCTCGACGTGCACATCGTCGCCCTTCGCAGGAAGCTCGGCGATCCGGACCTGGTGCAGACCGTGTACGGGCGCGGTTTTCGGCTGAGGCCCGCGCGGTGACCCGGCGCATCCTGCTGGCTCAGGTGTCCCTGCTGGTGCTGTTACTCCTCGGCGCTGTGGTCCCCCTCGGCCTGGCCGCGGCGGCCCACGACCAGGCCGCTTTCCGCGCGTCGGCCTCCGGCGCCGCGCGCTCGCTGGGCACCGTCGCCGAGGACCGCCTCGACGGGAAGCGACCCACCCCACAGCTCCCGGCACTGATGGGCAAGCTGGTGGTCCCCGGTGATCGGGCCGAGCTGATGCTCCGGGATGGCTCGGTCGTCACGCTGGGGAGCCCTGCGCGGTACGGCGTCCCGGTGCTGCGGGCGGCCCTCCAGGGGCAGTCCGGATCCGCGTGGGAGGGCGCGGGTGACCAACGCCGGCTGCTCGTGGGTGTACCCGTCGGAGATCAGACTCCCCCGGTCGGTGCGGTGTTGCTCTCGCGGAACGCCACGTTGCTGGACGGCACCATCCAGCTGCTCTGGCTGAGGCTCGCGGGAATCACAGCGGTCGCAGCCCTGGCCGCCGCGGCGGCCGCGCTGACCTTGTCCCGTTGGGTGAGTCGACCGGTGCGGAGTCTGGAGGCGGCCGCCCGCAGCCTCGGCAACTCCGACCTTGCGGTCCGCGCGCCGGTCGACTCCGGTCCGCAGGAGGTCCGGCAACTTGCCACAACGTTCAACGCCATGGCCGCGCGGCTGGAAACGGTGGTGCACGCGCACCGGGAGGTGATAGCCGACGTTTCCCACCAGCTGCGTACCCCGCTCACCGCGATTCGGTTGCGGCTGGAACTGCTGGCCGACGAGGCCGCCGGCCTGCCGCAGGCTGCCGACGTCACCGCCACGCTGGCCGAGCTGGCGCGACTGTCACGCCTCGTCGACGGGCTGCTGGACGTCGCCCGGGGCGAGAACCGCGCCACCCGACCCGAGCCGGTGAAGGTCGACCTGGTGGTCCTCGAACGCGCCGATGCCTGGGAGCCGGTGGCGGACGATGCGGGGGTGGCGATACGCAGCAACACCGCGGGGAGCCTGACCGCGGGCCTGACCCCGGGCCACCTGGAACAGGTCCTGGACAACCTGCTCGACAATGCGATCGCAGCCACGCCTCCGGGCGGGACCGTCAGCATGGACGTCGACGAGACTGCCCGTGGTATCCGGCTCGTCGTAACCGACCAGGGGCCGGGGATGAGCGAGCTTCAGCAGGCCGGGGCCTTTCGCCGGTTTTCCGGCATCGGCGAGAGCGGCACCGGCCTGGGCCTCGCGATCGTGCGTCAGTTGATCACCGCCGACGGAGGTCAGGCAAGCATTTCGACGGCGGATTCCGGCGGCCTGGCGGTCACCCTCCTGCTTCGCCGAGCCGACGTGGGGGAACAGCTGCCGACCGTTCCCGGATGACCGACGGCTCCGTCGGGTGTCAGCCGTCGGCCAACCCGTCGCGGAGGGTGGCGAAGATGTCGTCGACCCTGCCGCCGGCGCCCCGGCCCCGCTCGACGAACCATTCGGTGCCCAGGAGTCGGCGGAATATCGGCATGGGCAGCCGGAGCAGGGCTTGCACCGTGCGACTGCCGGGGTCTGAGGTGGTTGCCTGGCTGGCGTGCGCGGCCAGGGCCGCGCGCTTGCGGTGGGCGAAGCGCGCCACATCGACGACGTGGGTCAGCTGACTGCGCTCGACGTAGGCCGCCGCGAACTGATCGGGGTGGAACCCTGCCGGCATACCGGGCAGACGGCGGGTCAAGCGGGCCAGAGTCCTCAGCGCGTCGCGGTCGAGCGTCGCCTCGAGGACGACAGGGGTGCCGGCCAGTGCGGCCGCGCGGACGCCGACGCGGTGGACGGCGACGTGGTCCGGATGACCGTAGCCACCGGCCGGATCGTAGGTGGTAAGCACATCTGCCCTTTCCTCGTCCAGGACCGCTGCCACCCGACGTGCCGAATGTTCCAGGTCGGCCCGGGCGAACGCCAGGACCCCTCCGGCCCGGCCATCCATCCCCGAGTCCGCGTACTCCAGCAGTTCGACTCTGGCGCAGCCGAGCAGCGCCGCCGAGGCGGATAATTCCTGCCGCCGCCGCGCTCCCAACGCCTCCCTCGTGCCGTACGAGGCATGCGCGAGTCCGGCCTCACCGACAGTGGCCACCACGAGGACGACTCGGTGGCCGTCGGCGGCGGCACGGGCCAGGGTGCCTCCGGTGAGCAACGCCTCGTCGTCCGGATGTGCGTGGAAGGAGACGATCGTGAACGGCACGCCTCAGGTCTCCTCGAACACGACTGATTGACAGCTAACCGTCCGTTAACCCTCCCGACATTACCGTTCGGCTATGCCCTGCATGCTTGGCCGGCCGCGGCCCGCCACACGATCCCTCCGTTGTCCCGAGGTCCGCCCTGGCGGGTCGCAGCCACCGGCGTGAGGATCACGCACATCACAGACTGCTATGCGCCCAGGGTCGGTGGAATCGAGCTGCAGGTTCAGCAACTCGCGCGCCGCCAGGCCCTGGCCGGTCACGACGTGCATGTCGTCACCACTACGGCCGGTGGGCCCACTACAGACGACGAGCCCCTATCGGTCGTCCGGTTGCCTTCGTTGCGGCGCGTGGTCGACGCCGTACGACGGATCGACCCCGATGTGGTTCATGCGCACGCCTCGGTTTTGTCTCCCCTGTCCGCCGCCGCGGCCGTGGCGGCGGCGAGGGCGCTGCGTCCCACACTGGTCACGGTCCACTCGCTATGGGCGTACCTGTCTCGTCCGTATCGGCTGGCCGCGGCCGCCGCGGGACTGTCCGGACTGCCCATCGAGTGGGCGGCCGTGAGTTCTACCGCGGCTCGGCAGGTGCGCCACGTACTCGGGTCGTCGCGGCAGGTGGCGGTCATTCCCAACGGAATCGATACCGGGTATTGGCACCACGGGTCGCGGTCGGCGGACAGCCACGAGGTCGTGGTCGCCGCGGTGATGCGACTCGCCGCGCGCAAGCGCCCACTTGCCCTGCTCGCCGCACTGCGTCAAGCCCGCGCCGCACTGCCACCGCAGGTGAGACTGCGGGCGGTCATCCTGGGCGACGGACCACAACGCGGCTTGATGAAGGGCTATCTTGCGGCTCACCGGATGCGGGACTGGGTGCTGATGCCCGGGGTCGGGGGCCCTGAGCAGGTCAGACGCCTGCTCGCCGAAGCCGACGTCTTCATCGCCGCCGCCCGCCTCGAGTCATTCGGGCTGGCCGCGCTGGAGGCACGCTGCGCCAGCGTTCCGATCGTCGCTCATGCCGGCACCGGAATCGCCGATTTCGTCCGCCACGGGCGGGACGGCCTGCTCGTGACAGAGGACGGTCTGGGCACGGCGCTGTGCCACCTCACCAGTTCACTCGATGCCAGAGCGGCGATGGCCGCACTGAGCCGATCAAACCCGCCGGCGTTGGGCTGGCCAGTGACGCTGGCGGCCGTCGACGATGCCTAGCGGCGTGCCACGGAGCTGGTCGGATCGGCCGACGTCTTCGCGAGCCCGTTCGCCAGCTAGCTCCATGTCCACCGCCGGCGTTGTCGGTGCCGCGCTGGGGTCAGCGTTGGCGGCTGCCGCGTCGAGCGTGCTACAGCACCGCAGCGCTCGAAACGCACCACGCTCCATCCGCAACGCCACCCTGGTGGCATACCTGCTCAGCAGGCCCGGCTGGCTCGTAGGCAGCCTGTGCGCCGTCGTGGGACTGGTGCTTCATGCCGTGGCGCTCGCGGGTGGCAGGCTGGCCCTCGTCCAACCGCTCCTCGTCTCGGGCCTGCTCTTCGCCCTGCCGGTCAGCGTCCTGCTCGAACATCGGCGACCGCGAGTCCGCGAATGGCTGTGGGCGTTCGCGGTGGTCGTCGGGCTGTCGGCCTTCCTGCTCGGCGCGCATCCGGGCGCTGGCAGGTCTGTCTCTCACGGCCGCGAACTGGGGATCACGACAGCGGCCTGCCTGGCGCTGATCGGGATTCTTGTCGTCGTGGCGCGGTCGGCCGCCGGTGCCCGCGCGGCCCTGCTGGCCACCGCGGGAGGGCTCGGCTTCGGGATCACGTCGGCCCTGTTGAAGCAGGCCGCGGGGCTGGCGGCCCATCGTCCACTGTCGGCCCTGACCGACTGGTCGACCTACGGCCTCATCGTCGTGGGCGCGCTCGCAGTCGGACTCACGCAGGTGGCCTACCGCTCCGGACGGCTGGCCGACGCCCTGCCGGCGATGACGATCAGCGATCCGGCGAGCTCCATCTTCATCGGTGTGATTGCCTTCCATGAGCGCGTCGGGACCTCACCGGCGGCGCTGACGGTACAGGTCCTCGCGTTCGTGCTCATGACCGTGGCCGCGCGACAGGTAGCCCTGGTGGACACTTAGGACGTGCGGGTGCCGTGCTGTTGCGTGCCGCGGGCCGGCAACGGGCCCGATCAGCCGCGGGCGGCCAAGATCCGCTCGAGGGCGTCGAGCGCCCGGCTCGCCGTGGACTTGACGGTGCCCCTGGCCAGGCCGGTCAGCTCCGTGATCTCGGCCTCGCTGAGGTCCTCGTAGTAGCGCAGTACGAGGACTTCGCGCTGCCGGTCGGGCAGCTCATGGATGGCGTTGACCACCGCCTGATGCTCCAGGTCGAGCATCGCCATGGATTCGGCCGACCGAGCGGTGACGTCGTGGGGAGGGATGTAGGCCCGTGCCGTCCGCCGCCGGCGCAGGGCCGATCGCGCGTTGTTGAGCACCGCGCTGCGCAGATAGGTCTGGGCCTTTGCCGGATCGATCAGCCCGGCGTAGGCACGGTAGAAGCCGGCGAACGCATCCTGCACCACATCCTCGGCACTCTGCTGGTCGTCGACCAGCAGGCGGGCCAGTCGCAACATGCCGACCCGGTGCTGCTGGAAGATGTCGGTCAGCGCCTGGGTCCGCTCCCCCGGCGCCTGCGCGGGCTCCCAGCGCCGCAGGTTGCGCAGCCTAGTCAAGGTCGTCTCGTGCTCCACCCCGTCAACTCCTCCGCAGCCTGAGCAGACCTTCCTGGACGACGGACACGACAAGGCGACCGTCTGCGGCGAAGATACGCCCGCTGGCCAGCCCGCGAGCGCCGGCCGCGGACGGGCTCTCGCAGTCGTACAGCAGCCACTCGTCTGCGCGGAAGGGCCGGTGGAACCACATCGCGTGGTCGAGGCTCGCCCCGACCACCTCGTCGAGCTGCCAGGCCAGCCCGTGCGCGGCGAGCACCGAGTCGAGCAGCGTCATGTCGCTGGCGTAGGTCAGCGCGCACACGTGCACCAGCGGATCGTCGGGCAGGACGCCGTCGGCCCGCATCCAGACCCGCTGCGTCGGCTCCCGCGGGCCGTTGCTGCGGGAGACCCACGGCGGGTCGTCGACGTAGCGCAGGTCGATGGGACGGGGCAGCCGGTTGAAGTGCAATTCGTCACCGTACGGGGCCGCGCGCTCGGCCAGCGTCGGCAGCTCGTCCGGACCGGGCACCTCGGGCATCGCGACCTGGTGGTCGAGCCCGGGCTCGAGCCGCGCGAACGACGCGGAGAGGTTGAAGATCGGCTTGCCGTGCTGCACCGCCACCACCCGCCGGGTGGTGAAGGACCGGCCGTCACGGATCCGGTCGACCAGGTAGATGATCGGCACCGCCGGGTCGCCCGGGCGCAGGAAGTAGGCGTGCAGCGAGTGCGCCTGCCGGTCCGCCGGGACGGTACGCCCGACCGCCACGAGCGCCTGCCCGGCCACCTGGCCGCCGAACACCCGCTGCAGGGACACCTCGGGACTGCGACCGCGGAACATGTCCTCCTCGATCTGCTCGAGATCGAGCAGGCCCACCAGCCGGTCGAGTGCCTCCTGGCCGGCCGCTACGGCGCCCGCGGCCGCGGGCTCAGGCACGAGGGATCTCGTCGCCGAGCCGCCAGACCCGCATCGCGTTGGTCGACCCGGGGATGTTCGGCGGGCTGCCCGCGACGATGACGACCTCCTCCCCGGCGTCGAAACGGCCGAAGTCGAGCAGGATGGCCTGCACCTGGGCGACCATCTCGTCGGTGTGCTGCACCGACGGCGTCAGGAACGTCTCTACGCCCCAGCTCAGCGCGAGCTGGCTGCGGACCCGCTGCTCGGGAGTGAACGCCAGCAGCGGCAACGGCGAGTGGTACCTGGCCAGCCGGCGCACCGTGTCGCCGCTCTTGGTGAAGCAGCACAGGGCCCGTGCCTGCAGCGTCTTGCCGACCTCGGCAGCGGCCGCGGCGATGGCTCCGCCTTTGGTACGCGGGCTGTGGAGCAACGGCGGGACGTGGCAGTCGGTGTCCTGCTCGACCGTGGTGATGATCGTGGACATCGTGCGGACCACCTGCACCGGATGGCGGCCGACGCTGGTCTCCCCCGAGAGCATCAGCGCGTCGGCACCGTCGAGGACGGCGTTGGCGACATCGGAGACCTCGGCGCGGCTCGGCCGGGAGCTCTCGATCATCGACTCGAGCATCTGGGTGGCCACGATGACCGGCTTGGCATGCTCGCGGCACAGCTGGATGGCCCGCTTCTGGACCAGCGGCACCTGCTCGAGGGGGAGCTCGACACCCAGGTCGCCCCGGGCGACCATCAGCCCGTCGAACGCCTCGACGATGGCCTCCAGGTCAGCGACGGCCTCCGGCTTCTCCAGCTTGGCGATCACCGGGAGCCGGATGCCGGACTCGGCCATGATCGCCCGCACCAGGTTGACGTCGAGCGGTGAGCGTACGAAGGACAGCGCGACCAGGTCGACGGAGAGGCCGAGGGCGAACCGCAGGTCGTCGGCGTCCTTGTCCGACATCGCCGGCACGCTGACCGCGACACCCGGCAGCGACAGTCCTTTGTGGTCACTGACCGGCCCGCCTTCGACCACGAGGCACTCGATGTCGTTGCCTTGCACGCCGATGACCGTGACGGCCACCTTGCCGTCGTCGACCAGCAGCCGGTCGTCGACCCGGACATCGCGGGCCAGCCCTTCGTAGGTGGTCGAGACCCGGTCATGATCACCCCGGACGTCGTCGGTGGTGATCCGCACCACCTCACCCGTGGCCCACTCGACCGGCCCACCGGTGAACTTACCCAGCCGGATCTTGGGGCCCTGCAGGTCGGCGAGGATGCCGACGCTGCGGCCGATGGCGTCGGAGGCCTCCCGGACCATCCGGTAGGACGTCTCGTGGTCCTGGTGCGTGCCGTGGCTGAAGTTGAGCCTCGCCACGTCCATGCCTGCGGTGACCAGGTCACGGATGGCCTGTGGTGTGGCCGTCGCCGGACCGAGGGTGCACACGATCTTCGCCCGGCGCGCCATGGACTCAGGCTAGTCGAGCGAGCATCGAGCGCTGCGAGGAGCGCAGCGAGATGACAACGAGGAGAGGGTGGCGCGGGTCAGGCGAGCGGGGCGCTCGCGGTGGAGACCGGGGCCGGCAGGGTCGAGTCGCCGCTGACATAGGCGTCGACCGCCGCGGCAGCAGCGCGGCCCTCCGCGATCGCCCACACGATCAGCGATGCACCGCGCTTCATGTCCCCGGCGACGAAGACACCCGGCGCCGAGGTCTGCCAGTTCGGCCCGCACTCGACGGCGCCTGACGCCGACACGGCCACGCCGAGCTGGTCGAGGAGCGGGCCGCGCTCGGCCCCGTCGAAACCGATTGCCAGCAGGGCCAGGTCGCAGGGCAACTCGCGGGTGGCCTCGCCCACCGGTGTCACGTGCCGCCGGCCGCTCGGGTCCTTGACGACCTGCACCTCGCGGATCTCCAGCGCCCGCACGCGACCGTCGTCGGCGCCGATGAACCGCTCGGCCTGGACGGCGAAGACCCGCGCGCCGCCCTCCTCGTGGGCCGGGTAGGACCGCAGCAGCCAGGGCCAGGTCGGCCATGGCGTGCGGCTGGCGTCGCGCACCGGCGGCGGCTCGGGGTAGATGTCGAGCTGGGTGACGCTGGCCGCGCCCTGGCGGTGCGCGGTGCCGAGGCAGTCGGCCGCGGTGTCGCCGCCGCCGATGATGATGACGTGCTTGTCGCGCGCGTCTATCGGTGTGGCATCGAGCCGCCCGGCGACCACGCGATTGGCGGGTACGAGGTGCTCCATGGCGAGGTGGACACCGGGCAGCTCCCGGCCCGGGATGGGCATCTCGCGGCCAACAGGCGCCCCCGCGCCCAGCACGATCGCGTCGTAGGCCGCCATGAGCTCGGCGCCGGAGATGTCGACGCCGGCCTCGCGGGACACGACGAACCGGGTCCCCTCGGCGGCCATCTGCTCGACCCGCCGGTCGACATGGCGCTTCTCCATCTTGAAGTCGGGGATGCCGTAGCGGCACAGCCCGCCGAGAGCGTCGTCGCGCTCGTAGACCGTGACGTCGTGGCCGGCCCGGGTCAGCTGCTGGGCCGCCGCCAACCCGGCGGGGCCCGACCCGATGACCGCGATCCGCCGGCCGGTCGGGCGCACCGCCCGCTGAGGATGCACCCAGCCCTCGGCGAAGGCCCGGTCGATGAT
>QHCA01000098.1 GCA_003244095.1 Pseudonocardiales bacterium
TCCTGCAGGCAGACGACGTCCGGCGCGGTCTTGGCCAGCCAGTCCAGCAGCCGGGGGAGGCGCGCTGCCACCGAGTTGACGTTCCAGGTCGCGACGCGCATCAGGTGCGGAGCCATACCGCAGTATCGACCGGTATGTCGCCGCCGGCGGTCAGCGGTGCGCTGGCCAGGAGTACGTCGGCCTCGGCGGGCACCCGCACCGCATCCGACGCGCTGAGGTTGACGACGCAGGCGAAGCCCGGCTCGCGGGCGAAACCCAGCGCACCGTCGGGCAGGTCGAGCCAGGTCATCGTGCCGTCGCCGAGCGCCGGGTGCTCGCGGCGGATCTCCAACGCCCGCCGGTACAGCGAGAGCATCGAGTCGGGGTCATCGCTCTGCGCCTCGACCGTCAGCGCCTTCCAGTCGGCGGGCTGTGGCAGCCACGGCGGGCCGGCGGCGCCGTCCGGGCTGAAGCCGAAGGGTGGCTCGTCGCCGGACCACGGGATCGGCACCCGGCAACCGTCGCGGCCGCGCTGGGTGTGGTCCGAGCGCTCCCACGTCGGGTCTTGCAGCGTGTCCTCCGGCAGGTCCTCCACCTCGGACAGGCCGAGCTCCTCGCCCTGGTAGACGTACGCGCCGCCGGGCAGCGCCAGGGTGAGCAGCGCCGCGGCCCTCGCCCGGCGCAGCCCGAGTTGCAGGTCCGCGGGCTTGCCGACCAGCTCGTCCAGGGTGTGTGTGAGCTGGCCGGTCTGCTCCCGGGCGTAGCGCGACACGTGCCGGGCGACGTCGTGGTTGGACAGCACCCAGGTGGGCGGCGCGCCCACGACGGCGTGCTCGGCCAGGGTCTCGGTGATGGTGCTCCGGAGCGCGCCGGCGGTCCACGGCGACATCAGGTACTCGAAGTTGAAGGCCGTGTGCAGCTCGTCCCGCCGTACATAGAGCGCCAGCCGGTAGGGATGGGTGACCCACGCCTCCGCCACGAAAACGCGGGGGGCGGCATAGCTGTCGGCCACCGCGCGCCAGGACCGGTAGACCTCGTGCACCTCGTCGCGGTCCCAGTGCGGGTGCTGCGCGTACTCACCGCGGTCGGGGCCGAACGACAGCGGCAGGTCACCGGCATCGGGCAGGCCGGGTGCCTTGATCAGGGAGTTGGCCACGTCGATCCGGAAGCCGTCGACACCGCGGTCGAACCAGAACCGCAGCGTCTCGGTGAACTCCGCGCGTACCTCCGGGTGCTCCCAGTCGACGTCGGGCTGGCCGGGGGCGAACAGGTGCAGGTACCACTCGCCGGCCGCACCCACGCGGGACCAGGCCGAGCCACCGAACATCGAGCGCCAGTCGTTGGGCGGCTGCGCGCCGTCGTCGCCCCGACCGGGCCGGAAGATGTAGCGCTCCCGCTCCGGCGATCCGGGACCGGCGGCGATCGCCGCCTGGAACCACGGGTGCTGATCGGAGGTGTGGTTCGGGACGATGTCGAGCAGTACGCGGATGCCGTGCTCGTGCGCCTCCGCGATCAGGGCCGCCGCGTCGGCGAGGGTGCCGAATCGCGGCTCGACGCCCCGGTAGTCCGACACGTCGTAGCCGGCGTCGGCCATCGGCGATGGGTACCACGGGTTGATCCAGATCGCGTCGACACCCAGGTCCTGCAGGTACGGCAACCGCGAGCGGATCCCCTCGATGTCACCCAGCCCGTCGCCGTCGCCGTCGGCGAAGCTGCGGATGTAGACCTGGTAGATGACCGCGCTGCGCCACCACTCGCCGTCGGCTCGAAGATCCTTGGGGGAGGTCGTCACAAGCGAGGACTCTAATCGGCGGCCGAGGTGAGAGACGCGTCAGTCCAAGCTGTCCGGAGTGGCGTGCGCGTGGCCGATCGTGTCGCCGTGTCGTCGGGCCCATTCGGCGAGGGCGCGGATCGGGACGAGCAGGTCCTGGCCTGGCTGGGTGAGTTCGTATTCGACTCGCGGCGGCGCCTCGGCGTAGCGGCGTCGCTGAACCAGTCCGTCGCGCTCGAGGCGACGCAGGGTCTGGGTCAGCACCTTCTGGCTGACGCCGCCGATCGAACGCCGTAGCCGGCCGGGCCGCATCGGGCCGTTGCGCAGTTCGTACACGACGACGGGCAGCCAGGTGTTGGCGAACAGATCCGTCGCGGCGCGCGCCGGGCAGTCGGCGACGAAGTCTCCGTACGGCTCGAAGTCGACGGCTCCCGGTTCCACAACCACCATCCTCCCGCATCCGTTGCGCACCCGTCGGTGCCTAACGCGGTGCCTACCGTCGGCTCCAGAACATAGCGAGCAACGACGGAGGACACGATGCGTATTGCAACCATCGGCGCCGGAGCGATGGCTTCGGCGCTGGGATCGGGCTGGATCGCGGCCGGGCACGAGGTGCTGATCGGCGGCCGCGCGCCAGATCGGGCCGCCGCGCTCGCCTCCCGGCTGGGACCGGGCGCCAGCAGCGGCACGCTGCGCCAGGCGGCCGCGTTCGGTCAGGTGATCCTGCTCGCCGTGCCGGGTGAGGACGCGGTCGAGGCGGTGCGCGCGGCCGGAGCCGGGGACGCTTTCCTCTCGGGCCGGGTCCTGATCGA
The DNA here is from genome assembly GCA_003244095.1 of Pseudonocardiales bacterium. Lineage (GTDB taxonomy): Bacteria > Actinomycetota > Actinomycetes > Mycobacteriales > QHCA01 > QHCA01. The sequence continues at coordinate 2,563 of QHCA01000098.1, forward strand.
CTGCTCCAACGCGTTCGCCCCCGATGCTTTCCTCGCCGCACCCGGCTCGTTCGCCCTGGGGCTGGATGCCGTCGCGGAACGGGTCGCCGAAGCGGCGCCCGGCGCGCGGGTGGTGAAGGCCTTCAACATGTGCGCGGCCGAGGTGTGGAGTGCCGGGCCGCGGTCGTTCGACGGCCGCCGTCTCGCCGTACCGATGTGCGGCGACGATCCCGACGCGATGCACATCGTGGCCGGGCTGGTCAGCGATCTGGGGCTGCATCCGGTGCCCGGCGGAGGACTCGATCGCGCGCGCTACCTCGAGGCGATGACGGTGTTCGTGATGGGCCTGTGGTTCGCCGGGGCCGACGCCCGCGCAACGCTGCCCCCGCTCGAAGCAGCCGTCGCCGTTCCGGATTGACCCTCGTCATCGCCGGTGGGGAGTCACCGTCTCCGACGCGGCGAACTCCACCTGGTCAAGGGCGCAGAAGAGTCTCGGAGCCGTGGAAACTCTTGCTGGTTATGGGCAGGATTTGTTTCCACAGCTTGCCGGGGCGGGGTTCAACCAACTTGTTGACAACTGGAGTCGACGCGCTTAGGTTGTGTTTAACCGAATGGTTGAACAAGGAGGGTGCTGTGGCCGCTGATCCACTCTCCCGGGTGTTCTCGGCCCTCGCCGACCCCACCCGGCGCGACATCGTGGGGCGGCTCGCCGCCGGCGACGCCACCGTCAACGAACTCGCCGCGCCCTACGACGTGACGGTTCAGGCCGTCTCCCGACACCTCAAGGTGCTGGGAGACGCCGGCCTGGTGAGTCGCAGCCGGGAGGCGCAGCGCCGTCCGGTGCACCTGGAAGCGGAGGTCTTCGACCTCATGACCAAATGGATCGAGCGCTACCGGCGCCAGGCCGAGGAGCGCTACCGCAGGCTCGACGACCTCCTCCGCACGATGCCGGACGAGGAAGAGCCCACCCCACCCCAGACAGGAGAACCACGATGAACACCACTGCGCACGAAACCGAGATCACCGCCGACCCCACCGTTCCGCTCGTCCGGATCGTCCGGGAGTTCGACGCCCCGGCCGAACGGGTCTTCCGCGCGCACACCGACCCCGAATTGGTCGCCCAATGGGCCGGACCGCGTGGGAGCACCATGCACATCGACCACTACGACTGCCGGACCGGCGGCTCGTGGCGCTACGTGATGGGCGGCCACGGCGAGCACGGTTTCCACGGTTGCTTCCACGACGTGCGGCCGGCGGACCACCTGATCGTGCAGACCTTCACGTACGAGGGCGTCCCCGACGGTGTCGCTCTGGAGCGGCTGCAGATCACCGATATCGGCGACGGCCGCTGCCGGCTGACGGCGACCTCACTGGTCGACAGCTTCGAGGGCCGCGACGCCTTCGTCTCCAGCGGCATGCAGAGCGGCGTGCGCGAGGGCTACGAGCGGCTGGACGAACTGCTCGCCGGCTGAACATCGGCATGGAGCGTCCCGCCGAGGCCGGGTGGCCCCGGCGGGTCGCTTGTCATGCCGTCGCGGCGGCGTTGGCCCGCTTGACGTACTCCATCAACTCCTGAGTCGGGCCGCCGTACTCTCGCTGGATCTGTTCGCTGTTGTCGGCCTGCATCCGGTAAAGCGAGTCGCGCAGCCCGGGGTCGCCCCCGTGGAAGGACTCCAGCAGCTCCCTCCATCGCCGGGCGAGGCCCTGGACCGTTGCGTCCGCAGGATCGGTGCCGGCGTCCATTTCGGCATGCATCGCGGCGATGAGCTGCGGCCACTCCTGCTGCACGCTGCCGATCACGGCTTCGCCGACCTGCTCCCTCCGCCGGTCGAGCGCGGACAGTTGCTCGGCGGTGAAGTAGTTCTTGATGGTCTCGTCCATCTTTGTCACCTCTTCTATGAGTACGAGGAGATCCGTTGGCGTGGGCTTGCCCGGCGCTCCCACCGTCGCCACCAGGCCGGCCAGCCGGCGGCGCACCCCGCGCAGGGCGGTGAGCTGGCCGTCGACGTGCCCCAGGTGCTCGCGCAGCAGGGTGGCCAGGTCCGGGCCGCCGTCGAGCAGTCCGCCGACCGTGTCCAGCGGCAGCCCCAACTCGCGCAGGGCGACGATCCGGTAGAGCCGGCGTACGTCGTCCTCGTTGTAGAGCCGGTGCCCGGACGGTGTTCGCGCCGACGGCCGCAGCAGGCCGACGTTGTCGTAGTGGTGCAGGGTCCGCACGGTCAGGCCCGCGAGCCGGGCCAGCGGCCCGACCTTCCAGGTGCCCTCCGGGTCGCCCATTGCCTCAACGTCCTCCTCTTCCGGCACCCGATGCGCCGGCCCCATCGACGGTAGGGCCTGACGTAACGTCAGGATCAAGCCCGAGTCTCCGGCCGGACACACCACCTCGAACAGCTCGAACCTTGTGCCGCTCGGAGGATTCGGGTTAGGTATGCCTTACCTAACTTGATGGAGGCTTCGGTGAGTATCGGGCGGCTGTTCCCGGTGCGCCGCTGCGCGGTCTTCGTCGCGGCCGCCCTCTCCGTCGCCCTCTCGGCCGGGTGCACATCGGGTGGTCACACCGATCCCGCGGGCGCCGCCCGGTCGGGCGGGGTCACCCGCCACTACTCCATCTCCGCCGACCCGGTGGCCTGGGACTACGCGCCGCACGGCCGCAACGACATCTCCGGCCGGCCCTTCGGCGATCGGGAGAACGTGTTCGTCAAGCACGGTCCCGGCCGGATCGGTTCGACGTACGAAAAGTGTCTCTATCGCGGCTACACCGACGAGTCGTTCGGCACCAGGCAGCACCGCCCGGCCGCCGACGCCTACCTCGGTGACCTCGGCCCGACCATCCGCGCCGAGGTCGGTGACACGGTCAAGGTCGTGTTCCGCAACACCTGCCCGTTCCCGGCCAGCATGCATCCGCACGGCGTGGCGTACCAGAAGGACAGCGAAGGCGCGCCCTACGCCGATGGCACCGGGATCACCCACCTCGCCGACGCCGTCCCCACCGGCAAGACCGTCACCTACACCTGGCGGGCCGTCGACCGCTCGGGGCCGGGCCCCATGGACGGGTCCAGCGCGGTCTGGATGTACCACTCCCATGCCGACGAGGTCGGCGACGTCTATGCCGGCCTGACCGGCTTCCTCATCGTCACGGCGCGCGGAAAGGCCCGGCCGGACGGCAGCCCCAAGGACGTCGACCGCGAGGTGTTCAGCCTGTTCGAGATCGACAACGAGAACTCCAGCCCGCTGCTGGCCGCCAACATCGCCCGCTACGCGGGCCGGCCGGTTCCCGATCTTGCCGACGCAGATTTCGTCGAGTCCAACCTCATGCATTCCATCAACGGCTACGTCTACGGCAACGGTCCGGTCGTGCAGGTGAAGAAGGGCGAGCGGGTCCGCTGGTATCTGATGGGGATGGGTACGGAGGTCGATCTGCACACGCCGCACTGGCACGGCAACACGGTGACGATCAACGGCATGCGCACGGACGTCGCCAACCTGCTGCCGGCCAGCATGCTCGCCGCCGACATGCGCCCCGACGCCGTCGGTACGTGGCTGTTCCACTGCCACGTCGGCGACCACATCGCGGCCGGCATGCAGGCCCGCTACCAGGTCGTCGGCTAGGCGGCCGGTCGCCGGCTCAGTCGGCTTCCGTACGGTCGTCGTCTCCGTCGTCCGCGGAGCCGTTGTCCGCGGAGCCGTTGTCCGCGGAGCCGTTGTCCTGGAAGACGCGGCTGGCCAGGAAGTCGGCCGGCTCCAGCGTCGTGAGCTGGGCCTTGGTGACCTTCGCGCCGGGTTCGCTGACCAGCCGGTTGGCGTGGCGCAGCCGGGCACGTTCGATGGCGTTGCGGACGCTGCGTGCGTTGGCGAACCGCGGCTGGCCGATCCGGCGCTCCAGGTAATCGCGGAACACCTTCTCCGTCTCGTCGTTCATCTGGTACTGGTGCTCGGTCGCGATCAGGGTGCCGATGGCGGCCAGCTCGTCGACGGTGTAGTCCGGGAAGTCGATGTGGTGGGCGATCCGGGAGCTCATCCCGGGGTTGGACTGGAAGAAGTCGTCCATCCGGCCCTTGTAGCCGGCCAGGATCACCACGAGGTCGTCGCGCTGGTTCTCCATCACCTGCAGCAGGATCTCGATGCTCTCGGCGCCGTAGTCGCGCTCGTTGTCCTCCTTGTAGAGGTAGTAGGCCTCGTCGATGAACAGCACGCC
>QHCA01000099.1 GCA_003244095.1 Pseudonocardiales bacterium
AGACGACTTTGCCGACCCCCTGGTCTGCTCCCTGGGGCTATTCGTCAGGTTCTGTAGTTCCCGGGTAGGCGATCGATGCGGCGTATCGGGTCCAGTCCCTCCGGCGTCTCGGGTCCAGCGGGTGGCGGTTCCTGCGCTGAGGTGCAGGAGGTCGGCCAGGACTGCGGCGGGAACTTCAGCGCCGAGCTGGAGCAGGGTACGCCGACCGAAGGAAAGGGAGGTGACGTCAGTGGGGGAAGCAGTCATAGGTCCGTTGTCCCAGCCGACGCCGCGCCGCCCGAATAGGCGCGCCGCCGAGCCGACGAGGCGGTGGACGCGTGCTGATCAGTCGCGGCAAGATGACACGCATGGTGAAGGTTCCCGACTCGACCAAGTCGTCGCTGGAATGGAAGCTCCGCGCCCGAGCCAAGGAACGCTGGCCCGCGCTGGCCTCAGTGACGGTGAAACACCGCGCCGGGTTCGCCTACGTCGCGGGCCACCTCCCTGACGGAGAGGACCTCCCGCTCTGCCGGCTTCGCTACGGCGGCTCCGCGAGCCTCTGGGGCTTCGCGATCTACCGCGCCAGCCACGACGACTACGAAGACAGCTTCCTCCCCACCGGCAACATGGCCGGCACCCCCGAAGACGCACTCGACACCGCCTGCGGCCTCTACCTCGGCGACCCCACCGCCTGGATCACACCCCCGAGGAACTAACGGGCCTGACCACTAGCCGGCGACGTTGTGACCCTTGCCGAGGACGACGATGCCGCCGTCGCTGACCGTGTAACGGGCCCGGTCGGCGGCGTGGTCCACGCCGATCGTGGCCCTGCCGGGCACCCTGACGTTCTTGTCCAGGATGGCCTTGCGCACGGTGGCCCCCGGCCCGATCGTGACGCCGTTCATCAGCACGCTGTCCTCGACGACGGCCCCCTTGTGCACCGTCACGCCCGGTGAGAGCACCGACCCACGCACCGAACCGCCCGCGATGATGCAGCCCGAGGAGATCATCGACTCGTGCGCGACCCCGCCTTCGACCAGTTTCGCCGGGGGCGCCTGCGGCATCGAGGTGTAGATGAGCCACTTGCGGTTGTAGAGATTGAACACCGGGTGCACCGAGACCATGTCCATGTGCGCGTCGTAGTAGGAGTCGAGCGTCCCGACGTCGCGCCAGTAGCCCCGGTCGCGGTCGGTGCTGCCCGGCACGTCGTTGTCGGCGAAGTCGTAGACCCGGGCCGCACCCTGGCTGGTCAGGAGCGGGATGATGTCACCGCCCATGTCGTGTGCCGAGTCCTCGTTGGCCGCGTCGGCCTTGACCGCGTCGAGCAGCACGTCGGTGGAGAAGACGTAGTTGCCCATGGAAGCGAACACCTGGTCGGGGTCGTCCGGTAGGCCGACCGGGTCAGTGGGCTTCTCCAGGAACGCCGTGATGTCGGTGCCCGAACTGCCGGTCTGGATTATCCCGAAGCCGCTCGCGTCGGCCCGCGGCACCCGGATGCCGGCCACCGTCACGCCGGCCTTGGACTCGATATGCCGGTCGACCATCTGGGACGGGTCCATCCGGTAGACGTGGTCGGCGCCGAAGACCACCACATACTCCGGCATCTCGTCGTACACGAGGTTGAGCGACTGGTAGATCGCGTCTGCGCTGCCGGTGAACCACCGGGCGCCGAGCCGCTGCTGTGCCGGCACTGGCGTCACATAGTTGCCGAGCAGGGTCGACATCCGCCAGGTGGTGGTCACGTGCCGGTCCAGGGAGTGCGACTTGTACTGCGTGAGTACGCACTGGCGCAGGTAGCCACCGTTGACCATGTTGGACAGTACGAAGTCGACCAGCCGGTAGATGCCACCGAAGGGGACTGCGGGTTTCGCCCGATCCTGGGTGAGGGGCAGCAGGCGCCGACCGGCGCCGCCGGCCAGCACGATGCCGAGCACGTTCGCGTTGGGGCTGCGGCTCGCCACCACCTGACCCTAGTCTCTGGAACCGGCCGGCGGTCCTGACCAGCGGTGGCGGCGGGGTGAACAGCCGGCGGGCCGAGACAGCGAAACGACGCCGCCGGCGGATGCCGGGCGGCGCCGTTCCGGGCGCGGTGCGGCTAGCCCGAGGCCCCCTTCAGCGCGTCACCGAGCTGACTAGCCTCGCCTGGGGACATCTCCACGACGAGCCGCCCGCCACCTTCGAGTGGCACGCGCATGACGATGCCGCGGCCTTCCTTGGTGACCTCGAGCGGACCGTCACCTGTCCGCGGCTTCATGGCCGCCATGTTGGTACTCCCCTCAGAAGTGGCCGCCCGGGAGGCGCGGTCACGCTTGCGAAATCTGCGGCATGCCAGCGCCCCGGCAGAGCCGACGCGCGTGTCGGCCCTGATTCTCCCGTATCGCGGGGTGCGGACCCAAACTGGGGCCTCCGCCGGTCGGATTCCGCACCCACCTGGCCAACCACCCCGGCGGCAGGCACAATCGCCGGATGTCCTATCAGCTGGCACAGGTCAACGTCGCCCGGCTCGCCGCACCGCTCGACGACCCCCGGCTGCGCGATTTCGTCGCCGCTCTGGCGCCGGTCAACGCCCTCGCCGACGCCGCACCGGGCTTCTGCTGGCGCCTGCAGACCGAGGACGGCAACGCCACGGGCATCGAGGCGTTCACCTGGGATCGGGGCGAGGGGGCCGGCGTCATAGTCAACATGTCGGTCTGGAGCTCGGTCGAGGACCTGGCGGCGTTCGTCTTCTCCGGCGATCATCGCGCGGTGCTGCGCCGCCGCCGCGAGTGGTTCCTGCCGATGACCGAGGCGTTCACCGCGTTGTGGTGGGTGCCGGCCGGCCGGCGGCCGACCACCGGCGAGGCCGAGGAGCGGGTCCGCCACCTGCGGGCGCACGGGCCCACGGCGTTCGCCTTCACCCTCCGCGCCGCCTTCCCGGCCCCGGGCGCGGTCCCGTCGGTCCCCCGCGGTGCTCCGGAGGAATGGTTCTGCCCGGCCTGAGGCGCACCCGCTGTCAGAGTGTGCCGCTGTCAGACTGGAGGTATGCGGGCCCGGGCGGCACTCTTCGACGTGTACGGCGACCATCTGCGCTCGCGCGGGGGTGCCGCGCCGGTTGCCGCGCTGGTCCGCCTGCTCACCCCCCTGAACATCACCGCCCCGGCCGTGCGCACCGCCGTGTCGCGCATGGTCCGGCAGGGCTGGCTGGCGCCGGTCGGACTCGCTGAGGGGCCTGGGTACGCCCTGACGGAGCGGGCGGCGCATCGCCTCGACGGTGCCCTCACGCGCATCTACGGCACGCGCGGCGCCGCGCCGTGGGACGGCCGGTGGCACCTGCTGGTGGCGACCCTGCCGGCGAGCCGCAGCGCCCGGGCAAGGCTGGCCGGCGACCTGGCGTTCCTCGGCTACGGCCGCCTGGGCAGCAGCACCTGGCTGGCCGTCCGGGACTCGCCCGAAGTGGCCGCCGTCGTCGCGGCCCACGGCGGCACGGTCGAGGCCTTCGACGCCGTGCATGCCGGGGACCCTCTCGCGATGATCGACCGGGCCTGGGACCTCGGGCGGCTGGCAGCGGCCTACACCCGGTTCGTCGATGAGTTGGCACCTGTGGTCGGCGCCGTCGGCCCGGGTGCGACCGACGAGACGGCGTTCGCGACGCGGTCGCTGCTGGTGCACGCGTGGCGCAACTTCCTGTTCACCGACCCGGGACTGCCCCCGTCGGTGCTCCCCGAGGGCTGGCCGGGCGCTCGTGCGGCGGCGTTCTTCGACACCGAGGCGGGCCGCCTTTCGCCGGCGGCCACGAGGTACGTCGACTGCTGCCTGGGCGGCGTAGCGTTGCCGGCATCCCCGTACTGATCTGAAGGAGGCAGGCGTGTCCGACAGCGTGCTCATCGACCGGGCCGACGGCGTTTCCACGATCACCCTCAACCGGCCGGCGACGATGAATTCGCTGACCATCGAGATGAAGGAATCGCTCATCGCAGCGCTGGCGGAGGTGCGCGACGACACCGCGACGCGGGCGGTCGTCCTGACCGGGGCGGGCCGGGGTTTCTGCGTCGGCCAGGACCTGCGGGAGCATGCCGAGTTGCTGGCCACCGGCGATCCCCGGCCGCTGCAGACCGTCCGCGACCACTACAACCCGATCACCCTCGGCCTGATGGAGATGCCCAAGCCGGTGCTGGCGGCCGTCAACGGCATGGCGGCGGGGGCCGGCGCGTCCTTCGCCTTCGCCTGCGACTTCCGGATCGCCGGTGAGGCGGCCGGCTTCCTGCTGGCGTTCGCCCGGGTGGGCCTGTCGGCCGACAGCGGCGCCTCGTGGACCCTGCCCCGGCTGGTCGGCCATGCCCGGGCGACCGCGATGATGATGCTCGCCGAGCCGGTGTCGGCGGCGCAGGCCATGGAGATGGGCCTGGTCACCGCCGTGGTCCCCGACGACCGGGTGCTGGCCGCCACCCACGAGCTCGCGGTACGACTGGCCGCCGGCCCAACGCTTGCCTACGCCTGTATCAAGGAGTCACTCGCCTACGGCGGCAGCGCCGGTCTGGCCGACGCCCTCGAGCGCGAGGCCGTCCTGCAGGCGAAGGCCGGCCTCAGCGAGGACCACCGCAACGCCACAGCGGCCTTCGTCGCCAAGGCGCCGATGACGTTCGAGGGCCGTTAGTTCAGCCGGCCCGCTTGCTCAGCCGGATCGCCAGCAGCCGGCGACGTGATCGTCGACCATGCCGGTGGCCTGCATCAGCGCGTAGGCAGTCGTCGGCCCGACGAAGCGCATGCCGAGTTGCTTCAGCGCCTTCGCCATCACCGTCGACTCACCGGTGACGGCCGGCACGTCACCGATCGTGGCGGGTCGCGGTCGCTGGGCAGCCGGGGCGAAGGACCACAGCAGGTCCGAAAGGCCGCCGGGGATATCGGCCGCCACCCTGGCGTTGGCGATCACGGCGGCGATCTTGGCCCGGTTGCGGACGATGCCGGCGTCGCCGAGCAACCGGGCCGCGTCGTCGTCGCCGAACCGTGCCACTTCGGGGATCGAGAAACCGGCGAAGGCGGCCCGGAACGCCGCCCGCTTGCGCAGGATGATCAACCACGACAGCCCCGACTGGAACGCCTCCAGCGACAGCCGCTCGAACATCGCGTCGTCACCGTGCAGCGGCCGGCCCCACTCGTCGTCGTGGTAG
>QHCA01000100.1 GCA_003244095.1 Pseudonocardiales bacterium
CTGCTGCTGACCCCGCACGTCGCGGGGTCGGTCCGTGGGGTCCTGCCGCGCGCCTACCGGCTGGTCGCCCGGCAGTTGTGGCGCTACGCCGACGGCGAGCCGCTCGACAACGTCGTCGTCGATGGCTACTGACGCGCGCTGGTCGCTACCTGGTGGGCACCGATCAGGGGGTCACGTGGCAGTGCGCCTTCGTGTACTGCGTCTCCCTTGCCAGGGCCGCGGTGACCTCCGGCGAGGTCAGTTGGCCCAGAGCGGCCGCCGTTGGTGGCTTCCCTTTCAGGTAGTAGGCATCGGNNGCCGACCCGCGTCGTGAGCCGCGTGTCGGCGGCTATCTCCGGCGGTGCGGCATTCCTCGCCGCGGCATCGGCCGACTTGATGTACTGGCCGTAACGCTTGAGTTGCCCGGGATCGCTGGGGTCTCGGGGGATGACCGCACGCGCTCCCTTGAGGTTGTTGTTGGCGGTCGCGCAGAACGCGCCGCTGCCGCCCGCGTCCTTTCCACCAGCGGAGGCCGAACTGCGGGCCGAAGCGCCGGCCTTCGNNTCGTCGTCGACTTCCCGCCGCCGCCGCAACCCGCCGCCAGCAGGGCCGACGCGAGGAGAATGACCCCTGCCGCCGTCTTCGTTAGCCCGTGGATTCGCACTGTGCGCTCCCTGCTCGCTCGTATCGACACGCTGCCCGGTCGCCGCGAGTCCCAACATTCCCGGACGAATGCTGCCATGCTGTCCCTGCCGAGCGCATGGCGGGCCGCCTGTCACCCCCCGACGGCCAGCCGCCCGGCTCGGCCACCGTTCCGGAAGCGCATCGCCGCATCGTTACAGTGCATGTTCATGAGCGATCACCCGCGCCCGCGCAGCCACGAAGTCACCGACGGCTACGAACGGGCCCCGGCCCGCGCCATGCTCCGCGCGGTCGGCATGACCGACGAGGACTGGNNGAGATCACCCCCTGCAACCTGTCGCTCGACCGGCTGGCCGGCTCGGTCAAGGACGGGGTCTTCGCGGCCGGGGGCTACCCCCTGGAGTTCGGCACCATCTCGGTCTCCGACGGCATCTCGATGGGCCACGAGGGCATGCGCGCCTCGCTGGTGTCGCGCGAGCTGATCGCCGACTCGGTGGAGTGCATGGTGCACGCCGAGCGGTTCGACGCGATGGTCCTGCTGGCCGGGTGCGACAAGTCCCTGCCAGGCATGCTGATGGCGGCGGCCCGCCTCGACCTGGCGGCGGTGTTCGTCTACGGCGGCTCGATCCTGCCCGGCCGGCTGGCCGACGGCACTGTGCTGACGATCCAGGACGTGTTCCAGGGGGTCGGAGCGTGTGCCGCGGGCCTGATCAGCCGCGAGCGCCTCGACGAGATCGAGCGGGCGGCCTGCCCGAGCATCGGCGCCTGCGGCGGGATGTTCACCGCCAACACGATGGCCAGCGCCGCCGAGGCCCTGGGCATGGCGCTGCCGGGCTCGGCGTCGGTGCCCGCCGTCGATGACCGGATGCAGGCCGTCGCCGCAGAGAGCGGGCGGGTGGTCGTCGCGTTGCTCGACGCCGGGATCACCGCCCGCACGGTGCTGACGCGGGAGGCTTTCGAGAACGCCATCGCTGTCGTCATGGCCCTCGGCGGCTCGACCAATGCCGTCCTGCACCTGCTGGCGATCGCCGCCGAGGCGCGCGTCGCGCTCGACATCGACGACTTCGACCGGATCGGCCGGCAGGTGCCGCACCTCGGCGACCTCAAGCCGTTCGGCCGCTACGTGATGAAGGACATGGACGGGATCGGCGGCGTCCCGGTGGTCATGCGCGCCCTGCTCGACGCCGGGCACCTACACGGTGACGCCATGACCATCACCGGTCGTACGGTCGCCGAGAACCTCGCCGCCGTCACGCCGCGGGACCCCGACGGCCAGGTGGTGCACGCCGTCGACAATCCGATCAGCCGCACCGGCGGCCTGGCGATCCTGCGCGGCTCGCTCGCCCCCGACGGAGCCGTCGTCAAGACGGCGGGCATGGAGGAATTGCGGATCGAGGGAACCGCCCGGGTCTTCGACGGCGAGGCGGCGGCGATGGCAGCCGTCACCGAGGGCCGGATCGTGGCCGGTGACGTGGTGGTGATCCGGTACGAGGGACCCAAGGGCGGTCCGGGCATGCGCGAGATGCTGGCTGTGACCGCCGCGATCAAGGGCGCCGGCCTGGGCGCCGACGTGGTCCTGCTCACCGACGGCCGGTTCTCCGGGGCGACGTTCGGGCTGTGCGTGGCGCACATCGCGCCCGAGGCGACCGACGGCGGCCCGATCGCCCTGGCCCGGGACGGTGACCGGATCGCCCTCGACGTGCCCGCGCGGCGCATCGACCTGCTCGTGGATCCCGCCGAGCTATCGGCCCGGAAGGCCACCTGGGAGCCGTTGCCGCCGCGCTACACCTCCGGCGTGCTGGCGAAGTACGCCAAGCTGGTCGGCTCCGCGGCAACCGGGGCGACCTGCGGCTGAGCGGCCGCACCGGCCACGAGATATGGGATGGAGTTCCCAGCCGGTGAGCTTCGTGTAGGCTGCCCACATGCCCCTGTTCCGAGTAGTACTCAGCTAGCGCGCCGGTCAACGCTCCGCGACCGACGCGCCGCCCCTCCGTGCCAGAGGCACGAGGGGCTTTTTGTTGCCCGTTGTTCCCCTGACCCGAAGGCGACCCGATGCCCGACCCAGAAGCCGTCACCGGAGCCCAGTCCCTCGTCCGCTCGCTCGAGGAGGTGGGCGCGGAGGTCGTCTTCGGCATTCCCGGCGGCGCGATCCTGCCCGCGTACGACCCGCTCTTCGACTCCCCGCGCGTACGCCACATCCTCGTCCGCCACGAGCAGGGCGCCGGCCACGCCGCCGAGGGCTACGCGCAGGCGACCGGCAAGGTCGGCGTCTGCATGGCCACCTCGGGGCCCGGTGCGACCAACCTCGTGACGCCGATCGCGGACGCCTACATGGACTCGGTGCCCATCGTCGCGATCACCGGGCAGGTGCCCAGCGGGGCGATCGGTACGGACGCCTTCCAGGAGGCCGACATCTGCGGCATCACGTTGCCGATCACCAAGCACAACTTCCTGGTCCAGTCCGCCGAGGACATCCCGCGAGTGATCGCCGAGGCATTCCACATCGCCTCGACCGGCCGGCCCGGCCCGGTCCTCGTCGACCTGCCCAAGGACATCCTGCAGGCGAGGACGACGTTCGACTGGCCACCGGTGCTGGACCTGCCGGGCTACCGGCCGACCACCCGGCCGCACGGGAAGCAGGTACGCGAGGCCGCCAAGCTGATGGCCGCCGCCCGCCGGCCGGTGCTCTATGTCGGCGGGGGAGTCCTCAAAGCCCGCGCCTCCGACGAGCTCCGGACGCTGGCCGAGATGTCCGGCGTGCCGGTGGTGACCACGCTGATGGCGCGCGGGGCCTTCCCTGACAGCCACCCGCAGCACCTCGGCATGCCGGGCATGCACGGCTCGGTGGCCGCGGTCACCGCACTGCAGAAGGCCGACCTGCTGGTCGTGCTGGGCGCCCGCTTCGACGACCGGGTCACGGGCAAGCTGTCCACGTTCGCGCAGGGGGCCACGGTCATCCACGCCGACATCGACCCCGCGGAGATCTCGAAGAACCGGCTGGCCGACGTGCCGATCGTCGGCAACTGCCGCGAGGTCATCGCCGAGCTCATCGTCGCCCTGAAGGCAGAGCACGCTGCCGGTCGGCAGAGTGACCTGACCGGTTGGTGGCGCCAGCTGGACCGGACCCGCGAGACCTATCCGCTCGGCTACGACGACCCTCCCGACGGCGCTCTCGCGCCGCAGTACGTCATCTCGCGGATCGGCGCGATCGCCGGACCGGAGGCGGTGTACGTCGCCGGCGTGGGCCAGCACCAGATGTGGGCGTCGCAGTTCATCTCCTACGAACGCCCGTACACCTGGCTGAACTCGGGGGGGCTGGGGACGATGGGCTACGCCGTGCCGGCCGCCATGGGGGCCAAGGTGGGCCGCCCGGAGGCGACCGTCTGGGCGATCGACGGCGACGGCTGCTTCCAGATGACCAACCAGGAGTTGGCCACCTGCGCGCTGGAGAACATCCCGATCAAGGTGGCCGTGATCAACAACGGCAACCTCGGCATGGTGCGGCAATGGCAGGCGCTGTTCTACGAGGGCCGCTACTCCAACACCGGACTCAACACCCACGCCAGGCGGATCCCGGACTTCGTGAAGCTGGCCGAGGCGTTCGGCTGCATCGGGCTGCGCTGCGAGACCGAGGGCGACGTGGACGCCACGATCGAGAAGGCGATGGCGATCGACGACCGGCCGGTGGTCGTCGACTTCGTGGTCGGCCAGGACGCCATGGTCTGGCCGATGGTGCCGGCCGGCACCAGCAACGACGAGATACTGGCCGCCCGCGATGTGCGGCCGGTCTGGGACGAGGATGACGTCTGATATGAGCAGCGACACGAAGGCGAAGCCGGAGCTGGCGCGATGAGCAGACATACTCTGAGCGTGCTCGTGGAGAACAAGCCCGGCGTCCTGGCCCGCGTGGCCGGGTTGTTCTCCCGCCGGGGCTTCAACATCGACTCGCTCGCGGTCGGGCCGACGGAGAACGCCGCCGTGTCCCGGATGACGATCGTGGTCAATGCCGACGACCTGCCGCTGGAGCAGGTCACCAAGCAGCTCAACAAGCTGATCAACGTGCTCAAGATCGTCGAGCTGGAGTCGGCTCAGTCCGTGCAGCGGGAGCTGGTGCTGATCAAGGTACGGGCCGACCTCACGACGCGCTCCCACGTGCTCGAGACCGTGCAACTGTTCCGCGCCAAGGTCGTCGACGTCGCTCCTGACGCGGTGACCATCGAGGCGACCGGCACGACGGACAAGCTGGCCGCGCTGATCCGGGTGCTCGAGCCCTTCGGCATCGCCGAGCTCGTGCAGTCGGGCCTGGTGGCCCTCGGCCGCGGCTCGCGCGCCATCACCGCACCTACCGCCCTCCGCAGCGCGGTTTAATCCCGTACAAACCACCACACCATCTCCCTCCCCCCTCCCGGTGATCATGCACAAGTGCGCGCGACACGCCGACCGAAGCGCGCAGCCGTGCATGATCACGAAGGGGGAGGGCTCCGGAACAGCTAGAGAGGATTCAATCGATGGCCGCAACGATCTTTCATGACGACGACGCCGACCTGTCGCTGGTGCAGGGCAGGCGGGTAGCAGTCCTCGGCTACGGCAGCCAGGGCCATGCCCACGCACTGTCCCTTCGCGACTCCGGTGTAGACATCCGGGTGGGTCTGCCGCCGGCCTCGCGCAGCCGGGCCAAGGCGCAGGCCGAGGGCCTGACGGTCCTCGAACCCTACGACGCCTGCTCCGACGCCGACCTGGTCATGGTGCTGATCCCGGACACCGCCCAGCGCAAGGTCTACGCCGAGGCCATCGAGCCCAACCTGGTCGACGGCGACGCGCTGTTCTTCGCCCACGGCTTCAACATCCGCTACGACCTGATCAAGCCACCACCCGGTGTCGACGTGGCGATGGTGGCACCGAAGGGGCCGGGTGACCTGGTCCGCACGCAGTTCGTCGACGGCAAGGGCGTGCCATGCCTGGTCGCGGTCGCGCAGGACGCCAGCGGTTCCGCCGAGCAGCTCGCCCTCTCCTACGCCAAGGGCATCGGCGGCACCCGCGCCGGCGTCATCCGGACGACGTTCACCGAGGAGACCGAGACCGANNACCGACCTCTTCGGCGAGCAGGCGGTCCTCTGCGGCGGGCTGGCCGGCCTGGTCCATGCCGGCTTCGACACGCTCGTGGAGGCCGGCTACCAGCCGGAGGCGGCCTACTTCGAGTGCCTGCACGAGATGAAGCTGATCGTCGACCTGATGTACGACGGTGGCCTGAGCCGCATGTGGGACGTCGTCAGCGACACGGCGGAGTACGGCGGCCTGAGCCGCGCATCGCGCATCGTCGGCAAGGACACCCGCGACGAGATGAAACGCATCCTGGGTGAGATCCAGGACGGCAGCTTCGCCCGCGAGTGGGTGGCCGAGGACGATGCCGGCCGGCCGGAGTTCCAGCGGCTGCGCAAGGAGTCGCAAGCCCACCCGGCCGAGGAGGTCGGCGCCAAGCTCCGCGGCCTCATGTCGTGGGTGTCCGAGCCGGCCACCGACGCCTGAGCAGGGCTGGCCCGGTGCGTCGGTAGACTGGCGGTGACAACCGGGCCGCGGGCGGATGCTGGCGTGCCCTTCCCTTCCCCAGCCCGAGGGTGCCTCGTGCCGCAGCCAGTCGTCCTGATCGCCGAGGAGCTCGCCCCGGCGGCGCTCGACGTCCTGTCCCAGGACTTCGCGGTCCGCCACGTGGACGGCGCCGACCGATCGGCGCTGCTCGCCGCGCTGCCCGAGGCCGACGCCGTCATCGTCCGCAGTGCCACCTTCATCGACGCCGAGGCCCTCGCGGTGGCGCCCCGGCTCAAGGTGATCGCCCGGGCCGGCGTCGGGCTGGACAACGTCGACGTCCCGGCCGCCACGGCCCGCGGCGTCATGGTGGTCAACGCACCGACCTCCAACATCGTCAGCGCGGCCGAGCAGGCGGTCGCGCTGCTGCTGGCCTCCGCGCGCAACCTCGTCCCGGCCGCGACCGCCCTCAAGGCGGGCAAGTGGCAGCGCTCGAAGTACACCGGCGTGGAGATCGCCGACAAGACCGTGGGCGTCGTCGGGCTGGGCCGCATCGGCGTGCTCTTCGCCCAGCGGATGTCGGCCTTCGGCACCCGGCTGATCGCCTACGACCCCTACGTACAGCCTGCTCGGGCCGCCCAGATCGGCGTCCGGCTGGTCTCCCTGGACGAGTTGCTGGACCAGAGCGACTTCATCTCCATCCACCTGCCCAAGACCCCCGAGACGATGGGCCTGATCGGGGAGCGCGAGTTGCTGCGGGTCAAGCCCGGCGTCCACATCGTCAACGCCGCACGCGGTGGGCTGGTCGACGAGCACGCGCTCGCCCAGGCCATCAAGGAGGGCAGGGTTGCCGGAGCGGGGGTCGACGTCTACGTCACCGAGCCGTGCACGGACTCCCCGCTGTTCTCCTACGACAACGTCGTAGCCACCCCCCACCTGGGCGCGTCCACGGTGGAGGCCCAGGACAAGGCGGGCCTGTCGGTGGCGCGGTCGGTCAAGCTCGCCCTGCTCGGTGACTTCGTGCCCGACGCCGTCAACGTGCAGGCCGGCGGCATCGTGGCCGAGGACGTCCGCCCCGGCCTGCCCCTGGCCGAGCGGCTGGGCCGGGTGTTCACCGCTGTCGCGGGGATGATCGCCTCGTCGGTGACGGTCGACGTACGCGGCGAGATCGCCGAGCACGACGTCAGCGTGCTGCAACTGGCCGTGCTCAAGGGCCTCTTCCGCGACGTGGTCGAGAACCCCGTCACCTTCGTCAATGCACCCCTCGTGGCCGCCGAGCGGGGGATGGCGGTCGACCTCGTCACCGACGCGGCCAGCCCGGACTACCGCAACCTGGTCACCGTGCGCGGCGCGCTGGGCGACGGCCGCAGTGTCTCGGTATCCGGGACGCTGATCGGGCCGCGGCAGGTGCAGCGGCTCGTCGAGCTCGACGGCTTCGGCATCGACGTCATCCCGGAGGGGCACCTGCTCTTCTTCCGGTACGCAGATCGCCCCGGTGTCGTCGGCACGATGGGCCAGATCCTCGGTCGGGCCGGCATCAACATCGCCGGGATGCAGGTGGCCCGCGCCGCCAGCGGTGGCGAGACGGTCATGGTGGTCACCGTCGACTCACCCGTAGCGGCCGACCTGCTCGCCGGCATCACCACGGCGATCGAGGCGCGGCTTTCCTGCCAGGTGGATCTCACCGACGACTAGCACCCTCTCGTCTCACATGTTGGACAAACGCAAGTCTGGTTGGTCTCAGAGGTTAGGCTTCGAAGATCATGCGACGCGAGGTGCTCATCCTTAGCTGCCGCGGCGGGGCCTGACAGACAGGCCGGCTCCCCGTCGCGGGACGAGGTGCTGGCCGCAGCCTGCCCCAGCCTGAGGAGCAAGTCGCAATGAAAACCAGCCCTGACGACGCTGTCGTCAATCCGTCAGCCGACCATGTCGTCGTACTCGATACCACCCTGCGTGACGGCGAGCAGTCGCCAGGGATCGCGCTGTCGGTCAATGAGAAGGTCGAGATCGCCGAGCAGCTGGCCCGGCTCGGTGTCGATGTCATCGAGGCGGGCTTCCCGGCCGCCAGCCAGGGCGACTTCGACGGCGTCGAGGCCATCGCCGGCACCGTGCACGGCTCGGTCGTGGCCGCGCTGTGCCGGACCAAGCCGGCCGACGTCGAGCGCGCCTGGGACGCCATCAAGCATGCCGACCACCCGCGTCTGCACACGTTCATCTCCACCTCGCCGATCCACCGCGAGAAGAAGCTGCGGATGACCGCCGACCAGGTGCTCGCCGAGACGGTCCGGGCCGTCGCCCAGGCCAAGACCTACTGCGGCGACGTCGAGTTCTCCGCCGAGGACGCCACCCGCACGGAGCTCGACTTCCTCGTCGACGTGTTCGCCGCCGCCGTGGAGAACGGCGCGACCACGATCAACGTCCCGGACACGGTCGGCTTCGCCATGCCGCAGGAGTACGTCGCGATCCTCGACGCGGTCCGTGCGCGGGTGCCGCGGGCCGAGGAGGTCGTCTGGTCGGTGCACTGCCACAACGACCTGGGCCTGGCCACGGCCAACTCCCTGGCGGCGCTGCGGGCGGGTGCCCGACAGGTCGAGGTCTGCGTCAACGGCATCGGCGAGCGGGCCGGCAACACCGCCCTGGAAGAGATCGTGATGGCGCTGCGCACCCATCACCCCACCCTGGGCCTCACCACCCAGGTCGACACCAGGGAGATCGCTCGTACGTCCCGGCTCGTCTCGATGCTCTCCGGCTACGCCGTGCAGCCCAACAAGGCCGTGATCGGGGCCAACGCCTTCAGCCACGAGAGCGGCATCCACCAGCACGGCGTGCTGATGGAGCGGACCACGTACGAGATCATGAATCCCGAGGACATCGGGCTGACCGGCGGCTCCACGATCGTGCTGGGCAAGCACTCGGGCCGGCACGCCTTCGTCGATGCTCTGGCCCAGCTCGGGTTCGTCCTGCCGGCCGAATCCCTCGACCGGGCCTTCGCCCACTTCAAGGAGATGGCCGACCGCAAGATCACGCTGACCGACTCCGACCTCGTCGCCCTGGCGACCGAGGAGGACACCTCGGGTGCGGTCGGCGGGGTGTGGAGCTTCAACTCGATCGCCGTGTCCGGCGGCACCGACACCGCGCCGCAGGCCTCGGTACGGATCTCGCGCGACGGCGAGACCGCTGAGGCCGACGCCTCCGGCGACGGCATGATCGACGCCGCCTGCAACGCGGTCGCCAAGGCTACCGGCGTCGACGCCGTACTGGTGGCCTTCCAGGTCGCGGCGGTCACGCCGGGCTCTGACGCCGTCGGTGACGTGTCCGTGCAGGTCGAGGTCGCCGGCCAGACGGTCAGCGCCCGCGGGGTGTCGACCGACGTGGTCGAGGCGAGCGCGCGGGCGTTCCTGCACGCGGTCAACAAGGTGGTCAGCGGCACAGCGCTGCCACGCCGTACGGACAAGCCGTGAGGAGGTGGACGCAAGTGCAGACCGATGAGCAGCGGCGCCGCGAGGCCGATCAGCGCGAGGGCCAGCGTGCCGTGCAACGGTCGCTGGACCGGCGGGAGCGTGGGGGGGAGGGGGGGGGGGGCCCCCCC
>QHCA01000101.1 GCA_003244095.1 Pseudonocardiales bacterium
GTCGCCGAGAGGTGGTCGCTGATCGACGTCGCCCTTGTTCGGCCACAGCGCCGCGGCCCGCTCGGCCTGCGCGGAGACCATCGCCTGCAGGCCACGCGCGTCCGGCTCCCAGCCGCCGGTGTCGACGACGATGAACCGGCGGCCGGCCCACAGCGCGTCGTAGGCGACGCGGTCGCGAGTTACCCCAGGAACGTCCTCGACCACCGCTTCACGGCGACCCAGGATGCGATTGACCAGGCTCGACTTGCCCACATTGGGCCGCCCGACCACAGCCACCACGGGTTGCTCGAGTGCCTCGGTGGGAGGACTGGCGTCGGCGTCGGCCACACCGGCCGTACCGGGATGGGCGCCGCTCGCGCGAGCGTCCTCAGCGTGCCTGGTCATCAGGGGTGCTCCTCAGCAGAAACGGCGACATCGCCGCCTGGTGCGGCGCACGAACAACGGTCCGGGGCGTGCGGCGCCACCCGTCACGGTACTTCGTACGGCCGCCAGCCGCCCCTTCGGTCGGTGACCGGCCGCGGGTTGGGCCTGGTCGGGCACCCGGGGTGCACCCAGGTTGGTCCGGCGGTCGCGGCCCGGTGATGCGTGCCCTGCGATCAGTGCCCTGCGGCCGGCCGCGCGGCGCCCTCGTCTACCAGCGTGAGAAGCCTGGCTACCACCTCGGCCACGCCGAGGTGGCTCGTGTCGAGGATCACCGCATCGGCGGCCGGTGTGAGAGGGTCGTGCACTCGGGTGCTGTCCAGGGTGTCGCGGCGGGACAGGTCGGCCTGCGTCGCCGCCAGCTGATCCGGCAGGGTCGCGCCGAGCTCGGCGCCGCGCCGGCCGGCCCGCACCCGCGTCGCCGCTGTGAGGAACACCTTCACCGCGGCCCCCGGGGCGACGACCGTCCCGATGTCGCGGCCCTCCACGACGATGCCCCCGGCACCGATCAGCTCCCGCTGCAGCCGTACCAGGATCTGCCGGACCACCGGGACGGCGGACACGGCACTGACCGCAGACGTCACGGCTGGGCTACGGATCTCGGCATCGACGGGCAGGTTGTTCAGCGTGATGCCCGGTGCCTGGGCATCGGTGCTCACCGTCAGCTGACTGCGCTCGGCGATCGCGGCGACAGCTTCGGCGTCGTCCGGCGCCACCCCCGCGCACAGCACGGCCCACGTCACAGCGCGGTACATGGCCCCCGTGTCGAGGTACCGGGAGCGTAGTCGCAGGGCCAACCCCCGAGCCACGGTCGACTTGCCCGCCCCGGACGGCCCGTCGATGGCGACCACACCGCCGAAAAGGGACGGCTCCGGTGCATCATGGACGTCCGGCACGATGGACGGCTCCGATCGGGAGTAGCGAGACGATGACCCCGTCATTGTGATGGTGGCCGCGGGCTGTCCCGACACCGGGAGGACGGTCTCGTGCTCAGGTACAGCTGGAGACTACGGCGCCGCTGATCGTCCTGGTCTCACCTTCACAGTTGTCCCGATTCGGCTTGCCTGTACGGGGCCGCGGCGCCTTACCGCGACAGTTCGAGTCCAGCGCGGCCAACGTGGGAGCACGCTGCGTGGCCCCTGCATACCGACATAATGTCCGCCGCCGTCGCCCGCGCTTGCTCCCACCAGAAGGGGGCGCGTGATCGCCTGGACGGCTCACACACTCTGCCATGCGTACCGTCCCAGCCACGCGCGTGGAGCCAACCGGGGCGGCAAACTGGCTCGGTCGGCTGCCCGAGTTCGAGGCGACGCGCTCACGCCACGACAGGCCGGACGTCTGACCCTGCATCGACCGGTGCACTGGCCGTCCCGGACAGTGCGGGCGATGTCGCCGGCCGGGCGTGGATCGACCGGTCCCGCCCGGCGCGGTCCACCGGGCGATCACGATGGCAGATCCCGGCGGAGTTGAGCGGCACCGTGGAGATAGACGTGGTGCATCTCGTCGCGAGTTCGATCGGTCTCGACAAGAGCGAGCAGCCGCAGGACCCGGGGCAGCGCACCAGGCACGTCGATCTCGGTCGCGCAGAGGAGCGGCACATCGGTGAAGCCGAGCTCACGGGCGGCGTAGGCAGGGAACTCCGCGTCGAGGTCCGGCGTGGCGGTGAAAACGACATTGATGAGGACCTCCGGCGTCAAGCCGTTGCGCTCGAGCACCACACTGATCAACTCAGAGGTGCCGGCCAGGATGTGCTCGCGGGTGTTCGCGTCGACCTGTGTCGCTCCCCGCACCGCACGTACCGCCATACCGTGTCCTCCATAGCTGGGCTGATCGTTCGCTGGCCGCCTTCAACTTATCGTCAGGTCGCGATGGCGGTTCGTCGCCACGCCCGTAGATCACTACAGGGTCACATCGTCAAGGCGCGATGGCTGGTTGTCAGTAGGTCGATCTCCCGACATCTGGCTTCGACAATGAATCGATAAACCGACTCTGAGCGGGGCCGCCGGCGCTCGAAGGGCCGGAACGGCGCTACGCCCAAATAAGCTGCCGCTTGTCGACAAGTCGGTGATCCTTGCAGATGAGTGAGCTCGGGATTATCGACAAGTCCCCCTGGGTCGCTGCGAACTTCATTCCTCCTCTGTAGAGGCTTTGTCGACAAGCAGGTAAGACGAGGTAGTCATAGATCCATCCGAGGACTTGCCCGCTTAGAGCCTTGACTCCAAGGCAGTTCGCCGATCGAGTGTCCAACCGCCTTGTGCACACTGCACGACCTGACCGGTCGACCCCACCTCCACTCCCCCTTGAGGCCAGGGGCCGATCGGGCGCTCGGGGGGTGTCGGGTGGTTCGCAAGAGGCGTGTTGGCGACTGTCCAGGCCCGCGGACACCTCGTCCCGTCCCGGTCACATCGCATCGGGTCCGGCCCGCGCGAGTTTCCGCCGGTCGTCGGGCTGCCCGGTACAGGAACGGCTAGAACGGTCGGGATGAAGTGGCGCCGGGCCGGCGTGGACCGGCCGATGGGCCATGATCCCTACGTCCCACGGCCGAATCGCTTCGCCTGCTGATGGTTTACAGCCCTGCCGACGAGTACAGCTGGCCGGTCTCCACCGGTGAGAGCCGGCGCAGGCTGCCGGCACGCAGGCTGCCCAGCCGGATCGGCCCGATCGCGGTACGCACCAGTCGCGACACGGGGTGTCCCACCTCGGCCAGCAGTCGGCGTACGAGGTGATTGCGACCCTCGTGCACGACCAGCTCGACCATGACCCGATTGGCCGCACCGCTCACCACCCGGAAGGAAGCGACCGTGACCGGGCCGTCCTCCAAGACTACACCGGCCCGCAGCCGCCGCCCGACGTCGCCGCGGACCGGCCCACTGACCTCGGCAAGGTAGGTCTTCGCCACCTCGAACGACGGATGCGTCAGCCGGTGTGCCAGCGGCCCGTCGTTGGTCAGGAACAGCAGGCCCTCGCTGTCGGCGTCGAGGCGGCCGACATGGAACAGCCGCTGCGGGCGATCCCCGACGTAGTCGGCGAGCGACGGCCTGCCCCGCGAGTCAGACATGGTGGACAGCACGCCCTGCGGCTTGTTGAACGCCAGATGCACCAGGTCGGAGCGCAGGTTTATACGCATCCCGTCGACGTGGACAACCGCGACGCTGGGGTCCACCCGGCGTCCCTGCTCGCGTACAACGTCGCCGTCGACGGCCACCCTCCCCGCCCCGATCAGCGCCTCGCAGGCGCGGCGCGATCCGACCCCCGCTGCGGCCATGACCTTTTGCAGTCGAATCAGATCGACCTCAGGAGGAGGATGAGACATCATCAAGCTCGTTTGCCTCGGGGAGTAGTGGAGCAAGAGACGGCAGGTCGGTTAGGTCATTGATCCCGAGCTTCTCGAGGAACAGCGGGGTCGTGCGGTACAGGTGCGCCCCGCCGGCGACATCGCTGCCGCACTCCTCGATCAGCCCGCGCCCCGCCAGCGTACGGAACACACCGTCCACCCCGACACCGCGGATGGCAGCGACCCGCGCCCGCGTGACCGGCTGGCGATAGGCGACCACGGCCAGCGTCTCCAGAGCCGCCTGGGTCAGCCGGGCCTGCTGGCCGTCGACCACGAAGCGTTCGACCACGTCGGCGTATCGATCGCTGGTGAACAACCGCCACCCGCCGGCCACCTGCCGCAGGTCGATCCCCCGCCCGCCGCGGTCGTACTCATCAGACAACTCCTGCAGGGCGGCCTGGATGTCGGCGGTATCGGCACCGACCACGGCGCCGAGCTCGGCGACCTCGATCGGTTCATCGCCGACGAACAGCACAGCCTCCAGGCGGCCCCTCAGATTTCGCCGAGGGTCATCGGTTATGTCAGCTTCAGTCGACTCAACCAAGGGTCGGGTCAAGGGCAGCTCGCCGTCGCTCACGTCAGCTGCTCCTCGTCGTCGCTGTCGGTGTCGTACGGCCCATCCCCGGCGACCCCCTGACCGGTCCAGCGGACCCGCAGATCGCCCAGGGGCACCATCTGATCGAACGTCACCGCCCCCTCGCGATAGAGCTCCAGCAGGGCCAGGAAGCGGGCCACGACCTCCAGCGTGGACGTACAGTCGGAGATCAGGCTCCGGAAGCTGGCCGCGCCGGTCGACGACAGGCGCGACCGCAGCGTGGCGGCGTGCTCGCGGACGCTGACCCGGGCCACGTGCAGGTGCTCCACGCCGACGACCGGCGGGGTCCGGGGGGTGAGTGCCCGCACCGCCAGGACGGTGAACTGCTCGAGTCCGATGCCGAGCAGCACGTCCGGGAGTACCTCGGCAAAGCGTGGCTCCAGCGCCGCCGAGCGCGCGAAGCGCCGGGCCTGGGACCCTTCCAGCCCACCCAGATGTGCGGCGGCGAGCTTGTAGGCGCGGTACTGCAGCAGCCGCGCGAACAGCAGGTCACGGGCCTCCAGCAGGGCGAGGTCCTCCTCGTCCTCCACGGCCGCTGAGGGCAACAACCGGGCGGCTTTCAGGTCGAGCAGGGTCGCGGCCACGACCAGGAACTCGGTGGCCGCCGCGAGGTCCCACGCCGCGCCGGACTGCCGGATGTAGGCGATGAACTCGTCGGTAACGCGCGACAGAGCCACCTCGGTGACGTCCATCTTGTGCTTGGCGATGAGCCCCAACAGCAGGTCGAAGGGACCCTCGAAGTTGTCCAGATGTACCTCGAACGCCCGGCCGCCCAGCCGCTGCCCGGGGGCCGGGGGCTGGTCCGCAGTGGTAGGCACCGGCGCGGCCAGCGGCAGGGACGTCACTGTCGCACCGTAGCGTGCACGGATCGTGCGCACTGATCCATCACATCATCGTCATGTCGACAAGTCGCTAAGCGTACATGGATATACATCGGCAGAACCACTCGCCGGCAAGCTATCAGCAGCACGGGTGGACTGAACGCTTCAGCGACCGGTCAGCCGGCGGACGAGCACCGAGGCGTCACCCTTGGAAGCCAGGTCGGCCAGGACCACGGCCAGCGCCTCGCGCACGATGCGGCCGCGATCGACGACCAGGCCGTGCTCCGCCCTCAGCGAGAGCCGGGCACCCTCCAGATCGAGCAACTCCTCCGGAGAGCAGTAGACGGTGATCTTCTCGTCGTGGCGTTCCCGGCCACTCGGCGACCGGTCACCGTTGGTGGCGCCGCGGGTCCGGGCGGTACGGCGGACCGATGTCCCGCGCGGGCCGCTGCGACGGACCGGGCGCGCGTCGTCCAGCGGGGGCACACCGCTCAGCGCCGGAGGCTGGCTGGGGGCGGCCTGCTCTGTCTCCCGGTCCGATCGCTCGTCCTGTGAGCGAGGCGGCGAGGTGGCGGGCTCGGCCGCGGCATCGAGGGCAAGGGCGGGGCCGCTGGTCGCGCGGAACAGCTCGGCCGCGCCGGGCAGGTTCGTACGGCGACTCATCGGGACAGGACCTCCTTGGCCAGGTTCCGGTAGGCCACAGCACCGGCGGAGCTGGGGGCCCAGGTCGTGATCGGCTCCCCCGCGACCGTGGTCTCGGGAAACCGGACCGTGCGGTTGATGACGGTGTCATAGACCCGGTCGCCGAACGCCTCGACCACCCGCGACAGAACTTCACGGCCGTGCAGGGTGCGGGCGTCGTACATTGTTGCCAGAATTCCCTCAAGCTCTAGGTCAGGGTTAAGCCTTTGCCGCACTTTGTCTATCGTGTCAATTAAGAGTGCGACTCCGCGCAAGCTAAAGTATTCACATTCCAGCGGCACGATAACGCCGTGTGCCGCCGTCAGTGCATTGATCGTGAGCAGCCCGAGGGACGGTTGGCAGTCGATCAGCACGAAGTCGTAGTCGTCCATCACCGGTCGCAGGACCCGCTGCAGGGTCTGCTCGCGGGCCACCTCGTTGACCAGGTGCACCTCGGCACCGGACAACTCGATGTTGCTCGGGAGCAGGTCGAGGCCGGCTACGTTGGTCTTGAGGATGATGTCGTCCGGTGCCGTGCCGGTGTCGAGGAGCAGGTTGTAGACGGTACGGTCGAGCTGGTGCGTGCTGACCCCCAAACCTACTGACAATGCTCCCTGCGGGTCGAAATCCACGAGCAGTACGCGGCGCCCGAAGCCGGCCAGCGACGCGCCCAGGTTGATCGTCGACGTCGTCTTGCCGACGCCACCCTTCTGGTTGCACAGCGCGATGACCCGGGCCGGGCCGTGGTCGGTCAGAGGTGCGGGCTCCCGGCGCGCTCGGACCGGACGGCCGGTGGGTCCCATCCGCCCCGGTGCCGGCACGGCGTCGG
Source organism: Pseudonocardiales bacterium (assembly GCA_003244095.1). Taxonomy (GTDB): domain Bacteria; phylum Actinomycetota; class Actinomycetes; order Mycobacteriales; family QHCA01; genus QHCA01. The sequence goes on from QHCA01000101.1 coordinate 6,681, forward strand.
CCCTGTCGTCGGCCGCCGGGGAGGGGTCGATCAGGCCGGCGTCGGCGAACGTGGCCTGCACTGCTGCATGTTGCGATGTCGACATATCTGCAAGTCCCTTCGACGACGTGGCAACGTCAGGATTTCTCTAGAATGCGATTTCTCTAGAAACAGCCATATGAATCTAACGCGACTCTAAGAGGCAGACCCTACCGGCTGCAAGAACCGCCCCCGCGCGCCGCCGACGAGATGTGGAAGAACTCCGGGATTGGGGGTGCGGGTAACGGTGCTGTCACCCGCCCCAATCAGTGGTGGTTAGGGCTCGGGTCGGGCGACGGTGGGTTCGCCGGCGCGTTGGACAGTGCGGTAGACGGTGGATCGGCCGACGGAGAACAGCTCGGCGAGTTCGGAGGTGGTGTGCTGTCCAGCTCGGTAGCGGCCGACGAGGCGGGTCTCCTGGGCCGAGCTGAGTTTGGGTGCCTTGCCGCGGAGCCGGCCTTTGGCTTTGGCGACCTTCATGCCTTCGCGGGTACGCATCCTGATCAGGTCCGATTCGAATTCGGCGATCATGGCGAGCACGTTGAACAGCAACCGCCCGATCGGATCGTTCGGGTCGTGGACTGACCCGCCGATGTTCAACTTCACCTCACCGCTGGTGAGTTCCTCGACGATGTCGCGCGCGTCAGGCAGCGCGACCGGCCAGCCGGTCGAGCTTGGTGACGACGAGGGTGGCGCCTGTACGGCAGGCGGCGAGGGCTTCACGCAGGCCGGGGCGGTCTCGGTTGCGT
>QHCA01000102.1 GCA_003244095.1 Pseudonocardiales bacterium
TGCACTGGCACCGCCAGATCAAGTCCTGCGTCGGTGGCGTCGTCGCGTCGGTGACCGGCGACCCGGCGGTGTTCGTCTCAGTGGCCGCGGTGCATCAGGGACCGTCCGGCGGTGGCCCGGTTGCCGCCGTCGTCGATCTCGGCGCCTGAGCGACAGCTCCGCTCTCGCGACGCGAGCGCAGCAGGCTGAGCGCGGGCAGAGCGATGGCGCCGACCAGGAGCGCCTCGGTCGTCCGGTCGCCGCGGACGATGGCGCACGCGGACTCGCCCCCGCTGGTGCCCACGTGGCGGTGCAGCGCGGCATAGGACGTCAACAGGGGAGAGCCGCAGTGCGATGGCCCCGGTGCCTGCACCGGCCAGCACATCAGGAAGATCATCAGCCCGGCCACGGCGATGGCCACCCGCAGGCCGACCGGTCCGGTCCCATCCCGGCGTGCGCACAGTCCGACGGCTCCGGCCAGGGCCGCCAGCGCCAGCCAGGTCAGCACCATCGTCCACCGGTCGGACACCGGGCTCGCACAGTCGAGGTCGGGGACGCGGGCGGGGGAGAACACGACTCCGCACTGGCCGCTCGACGACGGGAAGTGCCCGTCGAGCACCGGAATCGGCAGCAGCATGGCCACCCCCGCAAGAACGACGAAGAATAGCGAGCACGACCACCAGCCGGACCCGCCGAGTCGCCGGCTGAACCGCTCGATGATGGCCGACCGCGCAGGGTCGGGTGCGGAGGTCATGGCTGGGATTATGCACGGCCGGAAAGACCGTGCTGAGACAATCGAGGGGTGACAGTGGTGGTGCGCGCCCGCCCCCAGCGCCTGCGCCGGGTGTGCTGGATCAGCGCGGCAGCGATCGTCGTGGCGTTCTGCGGGATGGCCCTGATCCTGCGGCAGCGCGACGACCACGGAGTGGTGTTCCACACCGGCGACCAGGTGGCGATGGCCGGCCTGGGTGTCCTGCTGGCCGCGGCCGTCCTGGCCTTCACCCGGCCCCAGGTGGAGGCCGACGAGCGGCACATCCGCGTCCGCAACGTCATCGGCTCCTACGACCTGCCGTGGGAGGTCGTGCGCTCGGTCCGCTTCGACCGGAGCTCGCCGTGGGTCACCCTCGACCTCGCCGACGACGACCAGGTCGCCGTCATGGCGGTCCAGGCGGCCGACAAGTCCTACGCCCTGACCGCCGTGACCGGCCTGCGGGAATTGCTCGTGGCCAGCCGGGCCCGCGAATGACCGCAGGACGGCGCCATGGCACCTCGATGCCCGGCGCGGGCGCGGCCACGATTGCTAGTCCGCTGTAGACGGTCGATCCCCCCTTCAGACGTCGTCGTGCTTGTGGTACTGCCGCAGGTTACGGTGACCAGTCCTCGCTGGTAGGCTTGAGGAGCGACCAGCCACCGGATCATCGGTGGCGTGCAAGTGGAGCTCCCGCTCCCACCCGCGCAGCCGTGAGGCAGCCGGGTCCGGTTGGCCCGCTCCGGCGGGCAGGTGCGGTGTTGCGACGCCGTCAACCGGTCGAGTGTGGGCCCCGTCGGCAACTGCCGCGGGGCTCCTCGCTTTCCGCGGGTGTGCTGCGCGCCACGGCCGTACCGACCAGCGCCCGCACTCACCTGGAGGCCCCATCAGCGTCGAACCCCGAGTCAACGACCAGATCCGCGCCCGCGAGGTGCGACTCGTCGGTCCCGAAGGCGAGCAGGTCGGCGTCGTGCCGATCGGTGAAGCACTGCGGCTGGCCCAGGACACCGACCTCGACCTCGTCGAGGTCGCCCCGCTGGCGCAGCCACCGGTCTGCAAGCTCATGGACTACGGNNTACGGCAAGTTCAAGTACGAGAACGCGCAGAAGCGGCGGGAGGCGCGGCGCAACCAGAGCCTCACCGTGATCAAGGAGATGAAGCTAAGGCCCAAGATCGACCCGCACGACTATCAGACCAAGAAGGGTCACGTCGTACGGTTCCTCCGGGCCGGTGACAAGGTCAAGGTCACGATCATGTTCCGCGGCCGGGAGCAGTCCCGCCCGGAGTTGGGGTTCCGGCTGCTGCAGCGTCTGGCCGAAGATGTTCAGGAGTTGGGGTTCGTCGAGTCCGCGCCCAAGCAGGACGGCCGCAACATGATCATGGTGATGGCGCCGCATCGGGTGGCCAAGCCGGCCAAGGGCCAGCCGGACGAACGTTCCGCCTGATCTCTGGGCCCAACACAGGAATTGAGAAGGACCACATGCCTAAGAACAAGTCACACAGCGGGATGTCCAAACGCATCAAGCTCTCCGGCAGCGGCAAGCTGCTGCGCCAGCGGGCCGGGCGCCGCCACCTGCTCGAGCACAAGTCGTCGAAGCTCACCCGCCACCTCGACGGCGTCGTCGAGGTCAGCCCCCAGGACGCCAAGCGCGTGCGTCGCTTGCTCGGTCGCTAGTTCCCCCGTCTGTGCGTCCTGACAGCTGAGCGCCCGGACACCGGGCCGACTTCCCACAAGCAGAGAGTGCAGGTGCACCAGTGGCACGCGTGAAGCGGGCTGTCAACGCCCACAAGAAGCGCCGTACGGTTCTCGAGGCGGCCAGCGGTTACCGCGGCCAGCGCTCGCGGCTCTACCGCAAGGCCAAGGAGCAACTTCTCCATTCCTCGACGTACGCCTACCGCGACCGCAAGGCCCGCAAGGGTGACTTCCGCCAGTTGTGGATCACCCGGATCAACGCGGCCGCCCGGGCCAACGGCATGACCTACAACCGGCTGATCCAGGGCCTCCGGCTGGCCGACGTCCATGTCGACCGCAAGATCCTGGCCGATCTGGCCGTCACCGATCCGGCCGCATTCGCCGGGCTGGTCGACGTCGCGCGCGCCGCGCTCCCGGCCAAGGAGGAAGGCGCCGCCTGAGCAGGCCAGCGGCAACCGTTCGGCCGGAGCCCCTGGGCACCGGCCGGACGCCTCGCGTGGCCGCCGCGCGCAAGCTGACCCGCCCCGCCGGCCGGACGGCTGCCGGCCGGTTCCTGGCGGAGGGGCCGCAGGCGGTCCGCGAGGCGCTGCGCCGCGCACTGACGCGGGCGCCGGGAAGCGTCCTGGATCTGTTCGGCACGGTGACCGCGCTCGGTCGCCATGGCGACCTCGGCGACATGGCCAGGGACGCGGGCGTGCGGGTCACCCCCGTCACCGACGAGGCGGCAGCCGGACTGTCCGAGACGGTGACCCCGCAGGGGATCGTCGCGGTCTGCGCCCGGCTCGACGTTGCCCTGGCCGAGGTCCTGTCCGGCGTCGGGGCGGCGCCGCCCCGGCTGGTCGCGGTCCTGGCCGAGATCCGCGACCCGGGCAACGCGGGCACCGTGCTGCGCACGGCCGGCGCCATCGGAGCGGGTGCCGTGGTGTTCGCCGGTGACAGCGTCGACCCGTACAACGGCAAGTGTGTCCGGGCCAGCGCGGGCAGCCTGTTCCACCTGCCGATCGTCAGCGGGGTGCCCGTGGCAGCGGCGGTCGCGTCCCTGCGCGGCGCCGGGCTGCAGATCCTCGCGGCCGATGCTGATGGCGAGACGGACCTGGAGGACCTCTCCGCGGCCGGCGCCCTGGCCCGGCCGACGGCCTGGGTGTTCGGCAACGAGGCCCGCGGCCTGCCCGAGTCGGTGGCGATGTCGGCCGACTCACGGGTCGCCATCGCGCTGCCCGGGCAGGCCGAAAGCCTCAATCTGGCTGCCGCCGCCGCGATCTGTCTCTACGCTTCTGCGCGGACCACATGAACGAATCGACCCGGTCGCCCGATGGGGGAGGCGTGGTGCCGTCTGAGGAGGGCCTGCCCGCCGGCGCCCTCGCCGCCTATGCCGAGCTACCGGACGGCGTCGTCGTGGCCGATGCCGCCGGCCGCGTCATCGCGGTCAACCCCATCGCCGAGACCCTCCTGGGCCAGCCCGTAGCAGCGCTCGTGGGCCGCGCCCTGGCCGACGCACTGCCGCTGGTCGACGGTGCCGGGCGTGACTGGTGGGCGTGCCTCGACCCCTATCACGGCTTGCAGAGCCGGACCCGGATGCCGGAGCGGTCGCTCACCCTCGCCACCGGCCCGGGCAGCGGGCGCCAGCTCCTGGTGGCGGCCCGGCTGGTCCGGGCCGCCGACCGTGGGATCCGGCGCATCGTCGTGACCCTGCGCGACGGCGCCGCGCGGGAGCGCCAGGACCGCGAACGGGCCGACCTGGTCTCCACCACCGCACACGAGTTGCGCTCGCCGCTCACGACCATCAAGGGTTTCACCGCCACCCTGCTGACCAAGTGGGGCCGGTTCACCGACGAGCAGAAGCACCTGATGCTCGTGACGATCAACGCGGACGCCGACCGGGTGACCCGGCTGATCACCGAGTTGCTGGACGTCTCCCGGATCGAAGCCGGGCGGCTGGAGCTGCACCGGCGCCCGGTCGACCTGCCCGCGCTGGTCGAGCAGGTGTTCGCCGGCCTGGTCGCCACCGGCGAGGACGCCGGGCGGTTCACTCTCGACAAGACCGGCGGCCTGCCCGAGATCTGGGCCGACCCGGACAAGCTGCTGCAGGTGCTGGGCAACCTCCTGGAGAACGCCGTCCGGCACGGCGAGGGCAGCGTCACCGTGTCCATCGGTGTCGACGGGCCACCGGAAGCGCCGATCGGTGCCGAGATCACGGTCGGCGACGAGGGGCCAGGCATCCCGGAGGACATCCGGGGCCGGCTGTTCGGCAAGTTCGCCCGCGGCCCGCTGCGGGGCAGCACGGGACTGGGGTTGTTCATCGTCCGGGGCATCGTGCAGGCGCATGGTGGGGAGATCTCGGTGTCCCGCGGCCTCGACGGAGGTGCGATGTTCCGATTTACGGTGCCTACCGGCACGCCTTCGTTCCTGTAGGGACACAGCAGCGACGCGCTGGCGGGCCCACTCCCACCCCGCGCCGCGGGTACCTGACCACGCCCGCTCTCCGATCAAGAGACCCTGATCAATAGACTTCGCGAGGATCTGACATGTCCGGACCCAGCAACTCATACGACCCGAAGCAGGTGGCGATGCTCGCCCCCGAGGCGCTCGACGCGGCACTGACGGAGGCGGTCAAGGCCTTCGCCGACGCCGGCCACCTCGACGCCCTCGCCGCCGTACGGCCGGCGCATCTCGGCGACCGCTCCCCGGTGGCGCTGGCCCGTCGTGAGCTCGGTGCGTTACCGCCGCAGGCCCGGGCCGATGCCGGCCGCCGGGTCAACGATGCGCGGGCCGCCGTGCAGGCCGCCTATGACGAGCGGCTCGTCGCCCTCACCGACGAGCGCGACGAGCGCGTGCTCCGGGAGGAGACGGTCGACGTCAGCCTGCCGTGGGACCGGGCCGCCCGGGGGGCCCGGCATCCCCTCACCACGGTCATGGAGCGGGTGACCGACATCTTCGTCGCGATGGGCTACGAGCTCGCGGAGGGACCCGAGGCCGAGGCGGAGTGGTTCAACTTCGACGCCCTGAACATCGGCCCGGACCATCCGGCGCGGGGTATGCACGACACCCTGTGGCTCGACCCGCCGGAGCGTGGGGTGGTCCTGCGTACGCAGACCTCGCCGGTGCAGATCCGCGCGCTCCTCTCCCGCAAGCTCCCGCTGTACGTGATCAGCCCGGGTCGGGTCTACCGCGACGACCCGATCGACGCGACGCACTCCCCGGTCTTCGGCCAGGTCGAGGGCCTGGCCGTCGACGAGGGCATCACCATGGCCCACCTCAAGGGCACCCTCGAACGCTTCGTACAGGGCATGTTCGGCGACGGTCTGCGTACCCGCCTGCGCCCGTCGTACTTCCCCTTCACCGAGCCCTCGGCGGAGCTGGACTTCGAGTGCTTCGCCTGCCGGGGCGAATCCACCCGGGGTGGACCGCCCTGCCGGACCTGCGGGTCCGAGGGCTGGATCGAATGGGGCGGCTGCGGCATGGTCAACCCGCGGGTGCTGCGGGCCTGCGGTGCCGATCCCGACCGCTACACCGGATTCGCGTTCGGCATGGGGCTCGAGCGGGCTCTGATGTTCCGGCACGGGATCACCGACATGCGCGACATCACCGACGGGGATGTCCGCTTCACCCTGCCGTTCGGGATGGAGGGCTGATGCGCGTCCCACTGTCCTGGCTGTCGGAGTACGTCGACCTGCCGGCCGGCACCACAGCGCGCGAGGTCGCCACCGCGCTGACCCGGGCCGGTCTGGAGGTCGAGACGGTCACCGACGTCGGCTACGACGTCTCCGGTGTCGTGGTCGGCGACGTCGTCGAGGTCACCGACCTCGACGAGTTCAAGAAGCCGATCCGCGACTGCCGGGTGGTCGTCGCGACCGGGCAGGCCCCCCGCGGCATCGTGTGCGGTGCCCGCAACTTCGCCGTCGGCGACCGGGTTGCCGTCGCGCTGCCCGGCGCGGCCCTGCCGGGCGGGTTCGAGATCGGTGCGCGCAAGACGTACGGCCGGATCAGCGACGGCATGATCTGCTCGGCCCGGGAGCTGGGCGTGGGCGATGATCACCGCGGCATCCTCGTGCTGCCGGCCGGTTCGCCGGTCGGTGCCGACGTGGCCGACCTGTTGCACCTGCGAGACAGCGTGATCGACATCGCGGTGACCCCCGACCGGGGGTACTGCCTGTCCGTCAGGGGGATCGCCCGCGAGGCGGCGACCGCCTTCCGGGTGGGATTCCGCGACCCGGCGTCCGTCCCGCCGCTGGTCGAGCCGGCCCAACCGGAAGCTCAGCCGGCCGCGATCGACGATCCGGCGGGCGCCGACCGGATCGTGCTGCGTGCGATGAGCGGGGTCGACCCGACCCGGCCGACGCCGCCGGAGATGCAGCGGCGGCTGTTCCTGGCCGGCATGCGGCCGATCTCCCTCCCCGTCGACGTCACCAACTATGTGATGCACGAGCTCGGCCAGCCGCTGCACGCCTTCGATCGCCGCCGGCTGACCGGCACGGTGGTCGTGCGCCGGGCCCGGCCGGGGGAGCGGCTGCTCACCCTCGACCATGTGGAGCGCACTGTGCACCCCGAGGATCTGCTCATCGCCGACGACAGCGGCCCGCTGTCGTTGGCCGGAACGATGGGCGGCCTGTCCAGCGAGGTCGACGACAGCACGACCGGCCTGGTCATCGAGGCTGTCCACTTCACCGCCGCGGCGATCGCCCGGATGTCGCGGCGGCACGCGCTGGCCTCCGAGGCCTCCCAACGGTTCGAGCGTGGCGTCGATCCCGAGCTGCCACCGGCGGCGTCGGCACGGGCCGTGCGGCTGCTCACCGAACTCGGCGGCGGTACCTACACCGGCAGTGCCGAGGTCGACCTGCCGCGGGCTCGTCCCGAGATCGCCCTGCCGGCCGGCTTGTCCGGCCGGATTGCGGGGGTGGCCTACGACGCCGAGACGGTCGTCCGCCGGCTGACCGACGTGGGGTGCTCGGTGGGCGGGGCCGACCCGTTGACGGTCACGCCGCCGACGTGGCGGCCCGACCTGGTCGATCCCTACGACCTCGTCGAGGAGGTCGTCCGTCTGGAGGGCTACGACCGGCTGCCTTCGGTGTTGCCGCTCACGCCGGCGGCCCGGGGCCTCACCGAGGACCAACGGAGGCGACGGGCGGTCTCCCGCGCGCTGGCCGCCACCGGGTACGTGGAGGTGCTGAACCATCCCTTCCAGAGCGCCGAGGTGCTCGATGCGTTAGGCGTGCCGGTGGCCGACGACCGGCGTCGACTTGCCCGGCTGGCCAATCCGCTGTCCGACCAGGCCCCGTACCTGCGGACCAGCCTGCTGCCGCCCCTGCTGCAGGCGCTGCGGCGCAACCTGTCGCGCGGCGCCACCGACGTGGCGCTCTACGAGATCGGCCTGGTGTTCCTCGACCGACCGGGCGCCCCGGCGGCACCGCGTCCATCGGTCGAGCACCCGCCGAGTCGCGAGGAGTTGGCCTCGCTCGACGCGGCCCTGCCCGAGCAGCCGCTGCACGTGGCGGCCGTGCTCACGGGCAGCCGCGAGGCGCAGGGCTGGTGGGGGGATGGCCGGCCCGCCTCCTGGGCCGACGCGGTCGAGGCGGCCCGCACGGTGGCCCTCGCCGCCGGCGGGGCGGCCCTGACCGTCGAGCCGGCCGACGTGGCGCCCTGGCACCCGGGCCGGTGCGCGGCCCTGTCGGTCGACGGCCGGCTGATCGGGCACGCCGGAGAGCTGCACCCGCGGGTCACCGCCGCTCTCGATCTGCCACCGCGTACGGCGGCCGTCGAGCTGGACCTGTCGGCCCTGTTCGCCGCCCAGCCGGGCCTGGTGGCCGCACCGCAGGTCTCGGGCTTCCCGCCGGCGACGCAGGACGTCGCCCTCGTGGTCGACGACGACGTGCCGGCCGCGGCGGTGGAGGATGCCCTGCGCGAGGGAGCGGGTGACCTCCTGGAGGCGGTCCGGCTGTTCGACGTCTTCGCCGGTGAGCAGATCGGCCGGGGGCGACGGTCGCTGGCCTACGCGCTGCGCTTCCGCGCACCCGACCGGACGCTGACCGTGCAGGAGGCGACGGCCGCCCGCGACGCGGCGGTCGCGGAGGCGGCCCGCCGTACCGGCGCGGTGCTCCGGTCGTGACCGTCGCCGGGCAGGTGGCGCTGGTCACCGGAGCGGGCGGGGGCATCGGCCGGTCGCTGGCCGTTGGGCTGGCATCCGCCGGAGCACACGTCGGGCTGCTGGGCCGCACCCGGTCCACGCTCGAGGGGACCCTGCGGGAGTGTGCGGCTGCCAAGGGCGGGGCGAAGGCGGTCGCCGTACCCGTGGACGTCACGGTCGCCGACGACGTACGCGCCGCCGTGCGCACCGTCGAGCGCGACCTCGGCCCGATCGACCTGCTGGTCAACAACGCCGGCCGGATCGACCCGACCGAGGTACCTCTGTGGGAGGCCGATGCCGGCGACTGGTGGGACGTCGTGGAGACCAACGTGCGCGGGCCGATGCTGCTGAGCCGGGCCGTGCTGCCCGGCATGGTGCAGCGCGGGCGGGGCCGGATCATCAACGTCAACAGCGGTTTCGGGCTGCGCGGGACGGCGACGTACTCCGCCTACTCGGTGTCCAAGGCGGCGCTGGCCCGGCTCACGGACTGCCTGGCCCAAAGCCTGGACGGCCAGCCGGTCGCGGTGTTCGACCTCAGCCCGGGACTGGTGCGCACGGCCATGACCACGACCATGCCGATGTGGGCCGACGCCGGTGATGACGACTGGACCTCGCCCGCGGTCGTTGTCGATGCCGTGCTCACGCTGGCCTCCGGTAGCGCCGACGCCCTGTCGGGCCGCTTCCTGCACGCCGCACGCGACAACCTCGACGACCTCGTCGCCCGGGCCGGGGCGATCCTCGAATCGGACGCGCGCACCCTGCGGCTGCGGCCCTACGGCGACGACGACCCGCTCGCCTGACGCTCCCGCGCAAGCTATCCCTCGTGCGATTGGGATGTAGGCGGGTCGAGGGTCTTTTCGAACCAGTGGTGGGCATAGGGCTCGTCGTTGAACGCCTCCACCGCTCGGTATCCGGCCGCGCGGTAAAGCCCGATCGCTTCGGTCAGGGCACGGTTGGTCTCGAGCCGGTGGTCCCCCGTCGCCGGTACTGTTCACCCAACCAGTCTTGCCGGACACCCCTACCTAAGGGTCGTCGACTCGGCCGACCGACCAGGGAGTGCCGTTGGGGTTCGGCCAACGAAACGATAGACGTGAGCCACTCGATCCAGACGAAGGACCTCGATCATGACTGACGATCCGCGCACCCTCACCGGCACCTACTTCACAGCTTGGAAAGCGAAGGACTTCGACACGCTGCGGTCAATCCTGGCAGACGACGTCACCTTCGCCGGCCCGCTCGCGCAGTTGAATAACGCCGAGGACTGCGTCAAGGGCCTGCAGGGAATGTCGGAGATCATCACCGACATCGTCATCCAGCACACCTTCATCGACGGTGACGACGTGCTGACCTGGTTCGACCTGCACACAAGCATCGCGCCACCCACGCCGACCGCGAACTGGAGCCACATCGACAACGGCAAGATCACCACCGTCCGCGTGGCCTTCGACGCCCGGCCGCTCGCCCCCAAAGACGACCAGTAATCGTGCAGGTGGCGGGAGCACCTCGATCGCACAGGTCGGAGCGCCTGGAAACGGTACGGGTCTGGGGTGGCGACGACTCACCAGCCGGCCACGAGCAGGGATGACGATGCGGGTGCGCATCCTGACGATCAACGTCCAAAACGATGACGGCGACCCGCGACGCCTCGGGATTCTCAACCGCGAGCTGCGCAGGCTCAACCCAGACATCGTGGCGCTGCGGGAGGTTCTGCACACGGACGAACGCAACCAGCTGGAGGAACTGCTTGCCGGAACCGAGTTGTACGGCACCCATCAAGCCAGGCGATGAACTACACCCCACCGTTCGCCGAACCCTACGGAGGCAGCGCGGTCGCCACCCGCTGGCCGCATCGTGTCGTGGAGGTTCTCGACCTGCGACTTGCCAGGGTCAGCGACCTGCCTTGGTGCACGCTGGCCGTCTCGGTTCCCATTCCCGGTGAGGGTGATCTGCTGTTCATCGCGGCCACCATGTCGTGGCGACTGGACGCGGAGTCCGCACGTGAGCGGCAGGCCGTGGCACTGACCGATCTCGATCCCGTCACCGCACGGCGCTGCCCAGTATCATCGCCGGCGACTTCAACGCCAGTCCGGACGCGGCCAGCATCCGCTACCTGACCGGCCTGCAACTCCCTCGATGGGCGCAGCGTGCGCTATCACGACGCGTGGGCTGTCGCCGGGGACGGACCGGGGTACACCTGGACTGTGAACAACGATGTCGGGCGGGCCGCGATCGAGCAGATCGTCGGTCAGCCTGAGCATCGGCGCCGGATGGACTCTGCTCGCGGCCCGGATCGGCGGGGGTTTCGTCACCGCGAGCGGGTCGGCCATCGGGCACGCCCGCCTGGGGAGCCGGGTCACGCAGTCCCT
>QHCA01000103.1 GCA_003244095.1 Pseudonocardiales bacterium
TGGGTGGTCGAGCTGCGCCGGCCGCTGGCCACTGGCAGCGCGCCGTCCTACGCCGACCGCACCGGGGCCGTCGTCACGGTGCCGGGCGGCGCGGTGCTGCGGGTGCTCGCCTCGCATCCCGCCGGGGCGGCCCGCTCGCGGCTGTGGGTGGCGGAGGTGTCCACACCCGCACCGTTGGGCGCCTGGCTGGCTGAGTACGGCGAGCCGATCCGCTACTCCCACGTCGACGGGCGCTGGCCGTTGGCGGCCTACCGGACGACCTACGGCGACGTGCCGGGCAGCGCCGAGATGCCCAGTGCCGGCCGCGCCCTCACCCCGGAACTGCTCGACCGGCTGCGGTCGCGGGACGTCGAGGTGCAGACCCTGGTGCTGCACTGCGGGGTGTCCTCTTTGGAAGGCGGCGATCCGCCATACGCCGAGTGGTACTCCGTCCCGGCGCCGACCGCGACGGCCGTCGCCGCCGCTCGAGGCGAGGGCCGCCGGGTCATCGCGGTCGGGACGACGGTGGTGCGCGCACTGGAGTCGGCCGTCGACGCTTCGGGCGTCGTGCGGGCCGGGGCCGGGTGGACCGACCTGGTGATCACCCCCGAGCGGGGAGTGACCGCGGTGGACGGGCTCCTGACCGGTTGGCACGAGCCGGCCGCGTCACACCTATGGATGCTGGCGGCCCTCGCCGGCCACGAGTTGCTCTGCGATTCCTACCGCAGCGCACTGGACAACGGCTACCGCTGGCACGAGTTCGGCGACGTACATCTGCTGCTACCCTGACCCAGCCGTACGCCGGTGCTCAACCGGCCGGATCGGGCGCTCTACGGTTGACCCGTGTCGAAGCGAGGGCTGGATCGGATCGGCTTGACCAGGCTGGTCGTGACAGTCGCCCTCGGGTTCCTGGCCGCCTTCGGCGTCCTGCTCGCACTCGCCTGGCGTCGGGCCGGCTCGCCCGGAGTGGCGGGCTACCTCAGCCAACTGGGCGCGACCGGGCAGCCCGGCGCCGGGCTGTACCGCCTTGCCATCCTCTGCGTGGCGGCCGCCACGGCCCTGACGGCGCTGGCCTGGTGGCTACGGTCGCCGGGGCTCGACGCAGCCGCGCTGCTGGCCGTCTCCGCCGTGCTGTTCACGGTGTCGGCGACGGTGCCGTGCGCGCGGGGCTGCCCGATCCCCGTGCGGGACGGCTGGACCACGGCGGCCAACGTGGTGCACTTCTCCGTCAGCGCCGGGGCGTTCGGGCTGGCCGTCGGCGCCATGACCTCGATCGGCGCGGCCTATCGCGACCCGTGGCTGCGCCGCGTTTCGGCCGCCGCCGCCCGGGTCGCGACGCTGCTGTACACCCTTCTGAGCGGCCTTGTCCTCGTTCTCGGTCACGCGGTCATCAACGGCCTCGTCGAGCGGTTGCTCGCCGTGGTGGCCATCGGCTGGCTGATGGCATGCGGGGTGCGACTGGGCCATCGCCGCATGGGCGGGCGGCACCAGAGCTGAGAGCGCGCCCGCCGTCCTCACTTCTCTCGCGTCTGGGACTGTGGGTCGGGCAGCTGCCCGCTACCGGCGTGCGAGATGCCGGTGTGGTGGGCGGTGGTGAGCGCGAACGATGCCAGTGCTGCCGCGGTGGCGATCCAGAATGCGGTGCGGAAGCCGGCATAGCTGGTGACCAGGCCGCCGAGCGGGCCGGCTACCAGGATGCCGATATCCCACATTGAGGTCATCGCGCCCATCGCCGCGCCCGCTGTCGATGACGCCGTTCGTCCCAGCGTGATCTTGGTCGCGGCGGGGTAGACGACACCGAGGCCTATGCCGGTGACCGCGACCGCGATCAGAGCTGCCGCCTGGGATGTGGCGGTCGCCAGCAAGGCGAGTCCGGCGGCTTCGATGAGCAGCACAGTCCGAGCCACGGTCTGGCCGCCGTGCCGATCCACCAGCGGGCTGCCGCCCGCGCGGGTGAGCAGGAAAGCGACGGAGAACACGACCAGGCCAAGGCTCTGCCCGCCCAGTCCGCGGGTTCCCAGGAACAGGACGAGTAGTGCGGCGAGGGTGCCGTAGCCGTAGGCGGCCAGCCCCAGGATCATCCCCGGCGCACCCACGCCGGCGGGCACCAGGTCGCGCCATTGGTACGGCCTGGACGGCGGCGCTGACAGTGCTGCCGGGGTCCGGGTGCTGGCGATGAGGGCCGTGGACACGGCGGGCAGTGCGATCACCAGCGCCCACACGGCGGTCGCACCGCCCAAGGAGCGAGCCGCGACCGCGAGCAACGGACCTGCTGACAACCCGCCCCACATGGACAGGCCGAACCAGCCCGCGAGGCGGCCCGCTCGGGCCGGCTCGATCGCGGCCAGCACCCAGGGCAGGCTGCCGGAGAACAGGGCTGCCTCCCCGACCCCCATGAGCACTCGTGCCACCAGCAGCCACCTGATATCCGGGGCCAGCAGGTGCCCGGCCGCGGCCCCGGCAGTGAGCGTTGCGCCGGCGCAGGCGACGGCACGTGACCTTCCCGAGTCGCCGGCCCGGCCGGCGAACGGCCGAGCGACCGCCGTTCCGGCGAAGGAGAGCCCGATGGTGAGGCCGACCGTGAGCGGGCCGGCATGGAAGCGGCCCACGAGGTAGCTCGGCAATTCCTGCAGCGTCGCGCCGAGCGCAAGGTAGCCGAATAGCACCGCCAGCCACAGCCTGGTCACCGGTACCCTCTGCGGCGTCAACATCCACCGGACAGTACCGATCGGTACTGCACAGTACAACTTGGTACTGTCGATGTGTGCAGGTCACTCGCGAAGACGACACCACGGTCGAGGTGCTCACCGGATCGCAGAACGTGACCCGCACCAAGATCCTCGACACTGCCACCCGACTCTTTTACGAACGCGGCGTGCACGCGGTCGGAGTCAACGAGATCGCCGCCCGGGCACGGGCGTCCAAGCTCAGCCTCTACCGGTATTTCCCGTCCAAAGCCGCCCTGGTCGAGGCGATGCTCTCTGAGCACAGCGACAGGATCCACGCCTGGCTGCTGCGCCACACCGAGGATTCGCCGCCGGGCGCGGCACGGGTCCTGTCGGTGTTCGACTTGCTCATCGAGTGGTTCACCCAGCCGGGCTATCACGGGTGCACCGTGGTCAACACGGTCACTGATACACGCGCCGACCCGGCAATAGCAGCGATCGCGCGTCGCCACCTCACCCGATATCGGGAGTTGCTCGAGAACCAGCTGGTCCAGGCCGGTGCCGCAGACCCGCCACGACTGGCACGGCAACTGCTCCTGCTCATCGAGGGCGCCAGCGTCGTATCCACCATCGACGGCGATGCTGACGCCGGTCCGGACGCCCGACAAGCCGCCGCACAACTTCTGACCACAACCCACCTGTGAGGAGGCACCTCGAATGCCCCCGGGCGCGCCGCCGCGGGCAGTGGCGCAACACGGGCGATCTACGGAACACCTGGTGCAGACACCAGACGACCGGCCACGCCTGCCGTGATACATCATCAATGTCGGTGCGGCGTGGCACCATCGCGGCCGTGCCCCGATCGAGCGCGGAGGTCTCCGCGGCCCAGGCCCGGCGCATCGCACTGGCGGCGCAGGGCTTCGCCGACCCGCGGCCGGTCGGCGTGCCCGACCGCCGGGCGCTGGGCCGGGTCCTGTCGCGGGTCGGGTTGTTCCAGATCGACTCGGTCAACGTTCTGGTCCGCTCGCACTACCTGCCGCTGTTCAGCCGGCTCGGTGGCTATCCGGTCAGCCTGCTCGACCGGGCAGCCGCCCGGTCGCCGCGGGCGGTGTTCGAGTACTGGGCGCACGAGGCCTCCCTGATCCCGGTCGAAACCCAGCCGCTGCTGCGGTGGCGCATGGCGCGCTGGCAGGACGAGGCGTGGGGCGGGATGCGCCGGATCGCAGAGGACAAGCCGGATTTCGTCCGGTGGGTGTTCGAGGAGGTCCGTGACCGAGGCCCGCTGGGTGCGGGGGAGATCGAGCACGACGTGCCCCGACCAGTGGGTGGCTGGGGGTGGAACTGGTCGGAGGTCAAGCGGGCGCTCGAGTGGCTGTTCTGGTCCGGCCAGGTGACCACGTCATCGCGGCGTGGGTTCGAGCGGCTTTACGACCTGCCCGAGCGGGTGCTGCCTGCGGCCGTGCTCGCCGCGCCGACACCTGAGGTGGCCGAGGCGCACCGGCGGCTGGTCGAGATCGCCGCCCGCAGCATGGGCGTGGCGACCGAGCCGGAGCTGCGCGACTACTTCCGGCTCCGACCGGCGGAGTCGCAGTCGGCCGTGGCCGCACTGGTCGAGGACGGTGGGCTGCTGCCCGTGTCGGTCGAGGGCTGGCGGCATCCGGCCTACCTGCATCCTGCGGCCCGGGTGCCACGGCGGATCGCCGCTCGGGCTCTCCTCTCGCCCTTCGACTCCCTCGTGTGGGAGCGATCCCGCACCGAACGGTTGTTCGGCATGCGGTTGCGGCTGGAGATCTACACCCCCAAGCCCAAGCGGGTGCACGGCTACTACGTCCTGCCCTTCCTGCTCGGCGACCGGCTGGTCGCCCGGGTCGACCTCAAGGCCGACCGCAAGTCCGGTGCGCTCCTGGTGCAGGCGGCCCACCTCGAGCCCGGCCAGCTCCCCGGTCTGGTGGCCGAGGAGCTGGCGGGTGAGGTGGCGCGGCTCGCTGACTGGCTGGGCCTGGGCTCGGTCGCCGTGCGGCCCAGCGGTGATCTGGCCGGACCGCTGGCGGCCGCGACGTCAATCGAGTGAGCCAGCCGGCCATGGCTCGCCGACGATCAGGCCAGGGCTTCGCGGGCCCGGGCGGCCCGCCGGTTGGCCTCCGCGGCACGCCGGGCCGACCGGTCGGCGCGCCTGGCAGCGGCTGCGGCGGTGCGCTCGAAGTGCCGCGCGGCGGCCAGGTGCAGCAGCCGGCGCCGGGTGGCCGCGCGGGTGTGCAGGGTGCGAGTGCGCTCGCGGCCCAGGGCTTGCTGCATGGTGTCCATGAGGGATTCCTTTGGGTTCAGACGTTCGTGGATGCGTCAGTGGAGCGGACGACGTCGATGTCGCCGCTCAGGGTTCGCAGCCGCAGGTGCAGGTCGGGCCCGGTGGCGGGCTCGGCCTCGGGCTGCAAGTGCGACGTCGTGTCGCCGCTCAGCGTGCTCAGGTCGAGATAGACCCCCGTGCCGGGTGCGACACCCACCCGAACGTCACCGGAAGCGGTGTTGGCGTCGATCTCGCCGCTGCGGGCGGTGCGCACGGTGACGTCGCCCGAGGCACTGCTCGCCGCACCTGGGCCGGTGACCTCGCCGACGGTGACGTCGCCGCTCGCCGACTTGACGTCGAACCCCGCAGCCGCAACCTCGATCAGGATGTCGCCGGACGCGGAGTGAATCCCGATCCGGCTGTGGCCGCGGCCCACCGAGGTGTCGCCGCTAGCCGTGCGTACCGTGATCTCGTCGGCCTCGTCGACGCGGACGTCGCCGCTGGCACTGTCGACGTGTACCCGGCCGAGCCGGCCGCTGGCCTGCAGGTCCGCCGACGCGATGCTCGCGCTGACCGCCGACTCCACGGGCAGGGTGACGCGCACGTCGAGACCGGCGGTGCGGCGGAGCCGGTATCCCTTGGGAACCTCGATGACGAGTTCGTCGCCGTCCAGATTGACCTTGGTGTCCTCGGCCAGTTGGCGGGCGGACTTGTCATGCTCATTCTGCGCCCCGATCGTGACCGTCGTCGTGCCGGTCTCGGTAGCGGTGATGGCGAGGTGGCCGGCGGGGAGGTTGACCCGCAGCCGGATCGGTCGTGGCGTGTCGAACTCGGTCATGGCTTGTCCTCTCGGTGAGTTGGCTGGGCAGGCGGTGCTAGCCGCGGGCGTAGCCGGTGAACCGGCGCGGTCCGTGCGTGCGGTTCGTGGGGGGGCCCTCGAGTCCCTGTGCGACGGCGCGGACCAGCCAGGCGTTGACCGACAGGCCCTCGCGGGTCGCGGCCTGCTCGGCGCGTGCCTTGAGGCTCTCGGGCAGGCGCAGGGTGAGCCGGGTGGTCTCCCCGTCTGGCTCGGGGGCGGACGGTGGTGGGGCGGACTCCACCTGCGTGACGACGAACTCCGGCTCGCCGCCCCGGAGTCGCACCTCGACACTGCCGTCCCCGAGCGCCGCGGTGATCTCGTCGGCGGCGGCGCCCAGGCTGTCCAGCAGCACCATGCGGGTGGCCGGGTTTAGGGCCCCGGCGAGCAACTCCGCGGTACGCGCCACCTCCGGCCCGCCTGCGGCACACGCGGCGACGAGGTCGTCGCGCAGCTTCTCGATGTACGGTGACAGCTCCATGACGTCACTATGACGTCATAAAGGTGCCATGTCAAGTGTCACGATGACGTCGCGTGGCGAGCCGGCCTGCGGCGGTGCGGTCGACTACAGTCGCCCGTACCCGCGACTTCCCCCCGTGAGCGGCCGCTGAAGTGAACGAAAGACGACTCCTTGTCCAAAAATATGCCTGAAAACGCCCCTTTGTCGGCCAGGGTCATCGCGTACACCGCGTTCGACCCGCCGGATGACGTGCCGTGGGACACTGATGCCGACGGCGGCCAGGCGCTGGCGGAGTTCGCCGGCAGGGTCTGCTACCAGTCCTGGAAGAAGCCCAATCCCCGGACCGCGACCAACGCCGGCTACCTGCGGCACATCCTCGAGGTCGGGCACCTGTCGGTGCTCGAGCACGGCAACGTGACCTTTTACCTCACCGGCGTGTCCCGGTCGCTCACCCACGAGCTCATCCGGCACCGGCACTTCTCATACAGCCAGCTCAGCCAGCGCTACGTCCCCGAACGCGACGCCGCCATGGTCGAGCCGGCCGCGATCGCCGACGACCCCGAGCTGCACGCGAAATTCATCGCGGCGACCGAGGCATCGCTGCAGGCCTACACCGAACTGCTCGAGGGACTGGAGAAGCGCTTCGCCGGTATCGAGAACGCCACCGCCCGGCGCAAGCAGGCCCGGCAGGCGGCCCGGGCGGTCCTGCCGAATGCCACGGAGACCCGGATCGTCGTCACCGGCAACTACCGTGCCTGGCGGCACTTCGTCGCGATGCGGGCCAGCGAGCACGCCGACGTGGAGATCCGCGACCTGGCGGTCGCCTGCCTGCGCGAGCTGCAGCGGGTGGCGGCCAACGTCTTCGCCGACTTCGAGATCAGCACGCTTGCCGACGGCACGCAAGTGGCCTCGAGCCCGCTGGTCGCGGAGGGTTGATCGGGATCTGTAACACTCGGGTGCCTGCCGCCGATAGATTCGATGAGCCCCGCGGCTTTGCGGACCCCCGACCGTCGTGCCGCGGGGCTCAACCCTGCATCCGGTGGCCGAGTAGCGTGGCGGTATGAACGCGAACGATGCTGACCCGGGCCGCCCGTTCGGCCGGATCCTCACCGCGATGATCACGCCGTTCACCACATCGGGTGCCCTCGACGTCGACGGTGCCGGTGAGTTGGCCACGTATCTGGTCGACGAGGCCGGCAACGACGGCCTGGTCGTCAGCGGTACGACGGGGGAATCGCCCACCACCAGCGACGCCGAGAAGGACCGGCTGCTGCGGGCAGTGGTCGAAGCCGTGGGCGACCGCGCCACCGTGGTCGCCGGGGTGGGCACCAGCGACACGGCGCACAGCGTGGAGCTGGCCCGCTCGGCGGTCGCGGCCGGCGCCGACGGCCTGCTGGTCGTCTCCCCGTACTACAACAAGCCGCCGCAGTCGGGACTCCTGCAGCACGTCCGCATGATCGCCGACGCGACACCGCTGCCGGTGATGCTCTACGACATCCCCGGTCGGACGGGGGTCGCATTCGAGTCCGACACGCTGCTGCGGGCCGCCGAGCACGAGCGGATCGTGGGTGTCAAAGACGCCAAGGGTGACCTCGTCGCGGCGTCGTACGTGATGGCGCGCAGCGATCTGGCGTTCTACTGCGGCGAGGACATGGTCAACCTGCCCCTGGTGTCGGTGGGCGCGGTCGGGTTCGTCAGCGTGGTCGCGCACCTCGCCGGGGTACGTCTGCGCGAGATGCTCGATGCCTACGAGGCCGGCGACGTGCGTGGCGCCCTGCGGGTCCACCGGAGCCTGCTGCCGGTCTGTACCGGCCTCTTCCGTACCCAGGGAGCCATCCTCGTCAAGGCTGCCCTGACGCTGCAGGGCCGACCCGCCGGGCCGCTGCGATCCCCCCTTCCTGATGCCACAGAGGAGCAGATCAGTGTTTTGCGTGATGACCTCGCCGCCGGCGGGGTGAAGACCGACTGATGAGTCACCCACACCCGCACCTCGGGCCCCCTCCGCCCCTGCCCGCCAACGGGCTGCGGATCATCGCCCTCGGCGGCTTGGGCGAGATCGGCCGCAACATGGCGGTCTTCGAGTTCGGCGGGCGGCTGCTGATCGTCGACTGCGGGGTGCTCTTCCCTGAGGTCGACCAGCCCGGCATCGACCTGATCCTGCCCGACTTCACGGCGATCCGGGACCGGCTCGACGACGTCGAGGCGGTGGTGCTCACCCACGGCCACGAGGACCACATCGGCGCCCTGCCGTACCTGTTGCGGGAGAAGGCCGACCTGCCGCTGGTCGGCTCGCGCTTCACCCTCGCGCTCATCGAGGCCAAGCTGGGCGAGCACCGGATCAAGCCGTACACCCTCGAGGTGAAGGAGGGCGACCGGGAGCAGCTCGGTCCGTTCGCGTGCGAGTTCTTCGCCGTCAACCACTCGATCCCCGACGCTCTGGCGGTCGGCATCCGTACGCCTGCGGGGCTGGTCCTGCACACCGGCGACTTCAAGATGGACCAGTTGCCCCTCGACGGGCGGCTCACCGACCTCGGCGGGTTCGCCCGGCTCGGCGCCGAGGGCATCGACCTGCTCATGTCGGACTCCACCAACGCCGAGGTCCCCGGGTTCGTCACCGCCGAGCGGGCGATCGGGCCGGTGCTGGAGCAGGTCATCCGTACCGCCCGCCGTCGGGTGATCGTCGCCTGCTTCGCCTCGCACGTGCACCGGGTGCAGCAGGTGATGGACGCTGCCGCCGCGGCCAACCGCCGGGTGGCCTTCGTCGGCCGGTCGATGCTCCGCAACATGGGCGTGGCCCGTGACCTGGGCCTGCTGCACATCCCCGAGGGGCTGGTGGTAGCGCTCGACACCGTCGGCGACATGCCACCCGATCGGCTGGTGATCATCTCTACCGGGTCGCAGGGCGAGCCCCTGTCGGCGCTGGCCCGGATGGCCAACCGCAACCACCGGCAGGTACGCATCGAGGCCGGCGACACGGTGATCCTGGCCTCGTCCATGGTGCCGGGCAACGAGACGGCCGTGTTCAAAGTGATCAACGGGCTGGCCCGCTGGGGCGCAACGGTGGTCCACAAGGAGATCGCCATGGTGCACGTGTCGGGGCACGCCCCGGCCGGCGAGCTGCTGTACCTGCTCAACGCCACCCGCCCGTCCAACGTCATGCCGGTGCACGGCGAGTGGCGGCACCTGCGGGCGCACGCTGCCCTGGCCGAGGCCTCCGGAGTGCCACGGGAGCGCATCGTGCTCGCCGAGGACGGCGTCGTCGTCGACCTGGTCGACGGACTGGCCTCGATCACCGGGGCGGTGGAGTGCGGGTATGTCTACGTCGACGGCCTCGCGGTCGGCGACGTCGGGGAGAGCTCGCTGAAGGACCGCCGGATCCTCGGCGAGGAGGGGTTCATCGGTGTCACGGTCGTCGTCGACTCGGTGTCGGGCAAGGTCGCGGCCGGGCCGTTCGTCTCCGGCCGGGGGTTCAGCGACGAACCGGCCGTCTTCGACGCCGTCCTGCCCCTGATCCAGGCCGAGATGACCCGCGCCGCCGACGAGGGCGTCTCGGACGCCCACCAGATGCAGCAGTCGATCCGCCGCATCGTGGGCAAGTGGGTGAGCGACAACTACCGTCGCCGCCCGATGATCGTCGCCACCGTCGTGGAGGTCTGAGGGCCACTTCCTGGCCTGGGTTGACCACCCCCGTCTGCGTGATCATGCACGAATGCGCGGGCCTCCGGCGTGTCGCGGGCCAACTGTGCATGATCACGGAAGCGGGGTCCAGCCGAGCGGGCGCGGAGCCCCGGCCGAGGGGACGCGCCGCGGTGCGTGTCGGCGGCCGGATGCGGCGAGCGGCGCCTCCCGCGTAATACCGTGTGAAGCATGCCTGCCCGCAGCACGCCGACGAAGTCGCGACCGCGCACCGCGGCCGGCCGCGGCAGGTCGGGCGGCGGACGCAGCCCGACCCGCCGGCCACCGCCCCGCCGCGGCGCGGTGGGCGTGATGGGCGCGGGACTGCAGGGTGGCTGGATGCTGCTGGCCCGGGCGGCGGGCGGATCCGCCCGGACGATCGGCCGGCAGGCGGCGACGGCACGCGACCTCGATCCGGCGCACCGGCGCGACGGCCTGGGGCTGGCCACGCTCGGCCTTGCCCTGGTCCTGGGTGCCGGGATGTGGTGGCACGCCGCCGGGCCGGCCGGCCGGCTGATCACCGACGGCCTCAGGTTCCTGCTCGGATCGACCGGGGGCCTGCTCCCGCTGCTGTTGCTCGCCCTCACGTTGCGCCTGTTGCGCAAGGCACCCGACCCCGACAGCCGCGGCCGGCACGTCATCGGTTGGTCCGCGCTGTTCATCGGGGTGCTCGGGCTGGTGCACGTCGCGCACGGCTCGCCGACCACCCCGTCGGGTCGGGAGCGTGCCGGCGGCCTGCTCGGCACCTTGGCGGGCGCGCCGCTCGAGAGCGCGCTGACCCCGTGGCTGGCCGCGCCGCTGCTGGTGCTCGTGGCGATCTTCGGCCTGCTCGTCGTGACCGCCACCCCGGTCAACCAGGTCGCCGCGCGGTTCGTGGCCGTACGTGACCGGTTGCTGCGCAGGGCCGCCGAGGCCGAGGCCGACGGCGCGGAGGATGCCGCCGACGAGGCCGACGAGCCGGTGCGCCGCAGGCGTCCCTCCCGGCGCCGGCAGGGCGTGATGGTCACCGAC
>QHCA01000104.1 GCA_003244095.1 Pseudonocardiales bacterium
CCGGGCAGCACCCGCCGCAGCCGCTCCAGCACCACCGGGTCGGCGACGTCGATCTTGTTGACGACGAGCGGCTGCGGCGGGTGCTGCCCGGCGCACTGTTCGTCTCGGCGCATACGGGGGAGGGCATGGCGGCCCTGCGCACGGCGGTCGAGCAGGGCCTGCCCCGCCTCGCCATGGAGGTCGACGTCCTCGTGCCCTATGCCCGCGGCGACCTGGTGTCGCGGGTGCACGACGACGGCGATGTGCTCGCCGAGGCGCACACGGGGGAAGGCACCCACCTGCGTGCCCGCGTGACAGCAGCCCTGGCCGCCGACCTGGCGCCCTTCGCCATCGCCTGAGGCCGCTGCCGGAACGTCCGGCCCTATCTGTTGGCGGCGACGATCGCGATGCCCACGATGAGGTTGATCGCGCACAGCACGAGGCCGATCGAGCCCAAGATGATGCCGGCCTGGGCCTGGCCGGGGTTGGTGGCCTGCCCCTGCGCGGCCAGTCGCCGGCCCTTGACGCCGAAGACGGTCGCGATGATCCCCAGGGGCACCGAGCTGATCAGGTACAGCAACGGGATCCAGAAGGTGCAGACAGAGATGATCCCCATGATCATCGCCTGCCGGCCCTTGCCGTCGGCGTTGATCTGCGGCAGTCCCTGGATGCCTCCGGCGGGATAGGCGCCATAGCCCTGCTGACCGTAGCCCTGGCCCTGCTGTGCATAGCCCTGCTGGCCGTAGCCCTGCTGTGCATAGCCCTGCTGGCCGTAGCCTTGCTGGCCGTAGCCCTGCGGTGCATAGCCCTGCGGTGTATAGCCGGGCTGGACCTGGGTGGGCGGCTCCTCCGGGTAGCCCGGGGGCGGCCGGTCCCAGGGTGCTGCGGTGTACCGCGCCGGGTCGGTCGGCCCAGGAGCGGGAGGGTAGCCCGGGGACGGGGTCACGTTCGAGCCGTCGTTGCCGTCGTTGCCTGGCACTTGGGACGGATGTTCGGACATGTGTCCCCCTCGTGGGTCGTCTTCCGGTCAGCGTAGAGCTCATCCGGGCGCGACGGCACGATTGCCCACGCCTGCCGCCTTGCCGCGTCGGCGATTCGCGCCGCGCCGTCAGAGCTTGCGCAGCACCGTCACGACCCGGCCGAGCACGGTCGCCCCGTCACCGGGGATCGGGGCATAGGCTGGGTTCTGCGGCAGCAGCCAGATGTGCCCGTCGCGGCGCCGGAAGGTCTTGACCGTGGCCTCGCCGTCGATCATGGCGGCCACGATGTCACCGTTGTCGGCCATGGGCTGCTGGCGGACCACGACCAGATCGCGGTCGGCGATCGCCGCGTCGATCATCGAGTCACCGACCACGCGCAGGCAGAACAGGGTGCCCTCGCCGACCAGGTCGCGGGGGAGCGGGAGCATGTCCTCGACCGCCTGCTCGGCCAGAATGGGTCCGCCGGCGGCGATGCGGCCGACGACCGGCACATAGGCAGGCATCGGCTGGGCCGCCCGGCGCTCGGCCTCCTGGTCGGCACCGTCCTCATCAGTGGCGGCCTCCGGCAGCCGCACGTCGACCGCGCGTGGTCGGTTGGGGTCGCGGCGCAGAAAACCCTTGGCCTGCAGGGCACCGAGCTGGTGCGCCACGCTGCTCGTGCTGGTGAGGCCGACCGCTTCGCCGATCTCGCGCACGCTCGGCGGATAGCCCTGTCGGCGCATGTGGTCACGGATGACCTCAAGGATCCGCCGCTGGCGCGCCGTCAGGCCCGCCTCGTCGGGCGGGCCGTCACCGATCTCGGTCACCGTGTCGCCGGTGCGCACCACGTTTGCCTCCTGTTCAGGGCTGAGGGCCACTATCAGCGATTCCGAGCGGTCCCGAGCGGTCAACTGTGCGTGACGTTAGCCCGAGGCGACGCATTGTTCAAACAAATGTTCGAACGACACGCCGTTCATCCTGGAAAGTGTCAGAACCCCGTGCTAAAAATCGTACGTACGTTCGATCGCACAAACGTTCGAGTCCCCCGGGAGGGCGACCATGACGATCACCGCGCCGGAGCGCACGCAGACCGCGCACCGGGTCCCGCTGTCGCTCGTGCAGCCCACCCCGCCGCCGTCCTGGCCCCCGCGCTATGTCCGGCCGCTGCGGATCGTGCCACCGCTGACCAAAGCCCCGCTGGTCCCCCGCCGTCCCAGGAGCACGCGGATCACCCGCCGTGGCCGGCTGGTGCTGACATTGACCGTCGTGGCCGTGATCGGCCTGCTCAGCCTGGTCGCGTCGCGGAGCCCGGCGAGCCATCCCGGCCGCGCGGCGCCGGCCGGTTCCGTCGTGGTGCAGCCGGGCGACACGCTCTGGGCGGTCGCCGTGCGGGCCGACCCACACGCCGACCCCCGGGTGACGGTCGACCGCATCGTCCGGCTCAATGGCCTGGCCGATGTCTCGGTCCGTCCCGGTCAACACCTCCGGTTGCCCGATCACTAGGGCCGCCAGCCGTTGTGGCTACGACTGCCGCTTGCTGACCGAGAGACTGTGCGCTGCCAGAGGTCGTTGCTGCGCCCCCGGTTCTGAGGCGTCGTCCGCTTGGTCCGAACTCCTCGCTGAGTCGCTTGCTGAACGCGGTGAGCGCTGCCTTGGCTTCGCTGTAGCCGACTGGGCCGGCTGCTGGCACGTGTGAATTGATCGAGGCGATGTTGACGATCGCGCCACGCCGGTCGAGCAGGCTCGGCAGCGCCGCGCGGGTCGTCCAGACGGCGCTGAACAGGTTGAGATTGAACAGGTTGCGCCACTGCTCGTCGTCGACGTCGAGGAATCCACCGAGTCCGAGTTGATCGGCATCGCCGGCACCGACGTTGTTGATCAGGATGTCGATGCCACCCAATTCAGACAGGGCTACATCGACCAGGGTGGTGGAGCCCTGCTGAGTGGCCAGGTCGGCGGACACCGCTGCGACCGTGGCCTCGTCCAGGTCGGGGCTGATCGTGCGGGCGGCTCCGACCACGCGCACGCCCTCGTTCGTGAGCGCCCGGGCGACGGCTAGCCCGATACCGCGGCTGGCGCCGGTCACGACCGCGGTCTTTCCGGCGAGTTCGAGATCCATGAAGGGTCCATTCTTGAACGGTAGGTCTAGAACTTCGGCATAGGAGGACAAGACACGGCCACCGAGGTGGCCGGCGTCAGAGGGTGGCGAGTGCGGAGTCGATGATGCGGTGCAGCGTGGGCGGGTCGTAGGTCTTGGCCATGACGCGCAGGCCGACGATGGTGTTCATCAGGAACTCCGCGAGAGCCTGCACGTCGATGTCGGGACTGACATCGCCGTCGCGGCGGCCTTGGTCGATGCGAGCGGCGAGCGCGCCGATGGTGTGCTCCTGGGTGGTGCGAACTGCCCGGAGGATCTGCGGGTCGTGCCCCGCCAGCTCCACCGCTGTGTTCACCGCGAGGCAGCCCCGCCGCACCGGTTGCGCGGCGTCGCAGTCCACGAGAACTCGCAGGAGGGAACCGATGCACTCCCGGGTGCTTCCGGGGCGCGACAGGACGTCCTCAGTGAACTCGAACCCCAGCCGGTCGTAGCGGGTCAGGGCCCGATCGAACAGCTCGCGCTTGCTGTTGAACGCGTTGTACAGGCTGCCCTTTCCGACTCCGGTCGCCGCCGCGAGTTGCGCGGGCGAGGTATTGGCGTACCCGTTGGTCCAGAACGCGTCCATCGCCCGATCCACCACGACATCGTCGTCGAAGCTGCGCGGTCTGCCCACGCCGGAACCGTAGCAGTTGTAGACCTCTCGGTCAAGAATGCAAGGTTGGCTGCCCCGCGGGTCGCTCGGCGGACTGCGCCGGACGGCTGCCCGCCAGACGAACCCCTTGCGGGAGCGCCGGAGGCCGACTCAGGTGCCGTGATCGAGGCGTCCCGGGTGCCCCGTCCGACGAACCCGCGGGACTTCCCGCAACCCAGAACGGTGCACCGGCCCGACACGCCGTGCCGCGCCCTTGCCATAGCTAGTGGTGCGGGCTAACTTTGGACCCCACATCTTGTGAATTACAGAAGTGTGATTTGTCCACAGGATGTGCACACGCATAGCGGACAACCCCACAGGTTGTCCGCAGGTTGCGCACAGCGTGGTCCACAACGCCGTCCAGATGGCGGGTTCGTCCCGTCGACAGAGGAGCTGGTTATGCGCTGTCCGTACTGCCGGTTCGCCGACTCTCGCGTGGTGGATTCCCGTGAGGTCGACGAGGGGCAGACGATCCGCCGGCGGCGATCCTGTCCGGAGTGCGGCAAGCGCTTCACCACAGTCGAGGAGGCCACCCTCGCAGTGATCAAGCGTAGCGGGGTGACCGAGCCGTTCCGTCGTGACAAGGTCGTCGCCGGCGTCCGCAAGGCGTGCCAGGGCCGCCCGTTCGACGACGACGCGCTGGCGCTGCTGGCACAGAAGGTCGAGGACGCGGTGCGGGCCACCGGGGTCGCCGAGGTGGAGTCCGGCGATGTCGGGCTGGCCATCCTCGGGCCGCTCAGGGCGCTCGACGAGGTCGCCTACCTGCGGTTCGCGAGTGTCTACCGCGGATTCGACTCCCTCACCGACTTCGAGGCCGAGATCTCGGCACTCCGGGCGAGCCCGGGGCGGCATCCGTACGCCGGTCATGCAGTCGACAAGCACGGCGGCGCGTACGACCCCGCCCCTTCTACACCCGCCCGAGCTCGCGTCTCGACGCCCTAGCGCGCGGCTCTCACCACCCCTCTTCGGGCATGTGCCCGGCTGCGGGAACGTTGACTTACACAGGACGGAAGGCAGGAAGACGATGACGGAGACGGTCGGCACCAAGAGGGGTCAGATCAGCAACCAGACAGCACCCGGTTTGCACATCGAGCGGGTGCTCACCACCGAAGGTGTGCACCCCTACGACACGGCGACCTGGCAGCACCGTGACGTCGTGCTGACCAACTGGCGCGACGGCTCGGTCAACTTCGAGCAGCGCGGCGTGGAGTTCCCCGACTTCTACTCGGTCAACGCCGCCAACATCGTCACCAGCAAGTACTTCCGCGG
>QHCA01000105.1:0-441 GCA_003244095.1 Pseudonocardiales bacterium
GTGCTGGGTGGCCGTGACCTGGCCGAGCAGCCCCTCACAGGACGGCAGCGTCAGGGTTGGCATCAGCTTCTCGACGGCCGCCAGTGGCAGGCCGACCAGGTAGGCCTCGGCGGGAGTCCAGTCGCCGCGTCCCACCGCGGCCGTGAACTCCGCGTCGTTGGTGACCGGCGCGCGCTGCACGCTGAGCGTGCGCTGCACCATCAGGGCGACGGCCGTGTTGCCGGCGGTGGCCTGCAGGCGCCGCAGGCCGGGCGGTGCGGCCGCCCGGCCGGAGTAGACAGGCTGCGGCGCGGCCGGGGCAGCAGGAGAGCCGGAGTCGTGGCCGCGCACGGATTCCACTGTCTCCCGCAGCGTGCCCTCGGGGCAGCCGAATGTCGGGCACCCCGATGGGCCACGGGACCTGCTCGATAGGGCAGCCGGTTCAGCGGCGGGGCGGCAGGG
>QHCA01000105.1:449-10782 GCA_003244095.1 Pseudonocardiales bacterium
TGCCGGCGCTCCGAGCTCGCGGGAGATGGCGCGGGCGGCCTCTCGCACGGCGCCTTCGACGATGCCGTCGACCGGCCACTCCGTCGACGGGACGACCACCCCGATGCTCCCCACGGGATGAGCCGAGGAGTCGATGACCGGGCAGGCGACGCCGCTCTCGCCGAGCACCGCCTCGTCCTGCTCGCGCGCGATGCCGGAGGCGGCGACGTCCGCGAGTGCCTCCTTGAGCTCGGCCGGGTCGTTGAGGGTCTCCCCGGTCATGCTGCGCAGCGGGCCGCCGCCGAGGATCCGGGCGGTATCGTCGGGGAGAAAGGCGAGCATCGCCTTGCCGAGCGCGCTGGCGTGGGCCGGGATCACGATCCCCACCTCGGGCATCTGGCGGCCGCCGTCCGGCCGCGGCTCGTGGTGGATGATCACCACGTCGTCGCTGAGCAGGACGCCGGTACGCACCGCGAAGCCGGTGCGCCGGGCCAGCTCCTCCGCCCAGGGCAGGGCGCGGGCGCGCAACTCCAGCGTGTCGAGGTAGACGTTGCCGAGCAGGAGGACGGCCGGGCCCAGCTGGTAGCGGCTGGACCCGCTCTCCTGCACGACCATGCCGTGGCCGACCAGGCTCCGCACGATGCCGTGCACGGTCGAGGGTGGCAGCTCCAGCCGGGTCGCCAGCTCGGTCAGTGTCATCCGGCGGGCACCCTGCAGGGCACTCAGCACTCGCATCGCCCGGTCGATCGACTGAATCACGGGCCCCCTCCTCTGCCGCAACCGCGCCGCCAATTATCGAACATCTCTTGCCAACAGTGAATCATGCGCGTAACTTCCGTGTGACATTCGACACTGTCGAATAATCTTCAGAACTTCGGAAGGGGACGGTCATGACGGATGAGTCATCGTTGGTGCAAAAGTTGACAGCCGAGGTCATCGGCACCGCGTTCCTCGTGTTCATCGGCGTGGGTTCGGTGCCCGCGACGCTGATCGTCAACGGCAAGGCGCCCTTCACCATGGCCGACCTCGGGATGATCTCCCTGGCCTTCGGCACCATCGTCGTCGCCACGGTCTATGCCCTGGGGCACATCTCGGGCAACCACATCAATCCCGCCGTCACCCTCGGCCTGGCCACGACCGGGAAGTTCCCCTGGTCGCGCGTGCCGGCCTACCTCGGCGCGCAGGCCGTGGGCGGGGTCATCGGCGCCGCCGCGATCATCGGGGTACTGGGGCACAAGGCCAGCGACGTCGGGCTCGGCGTGGCCAGCTACTCCGGCATCAGCGTCGCCCAGGCATTCACGGCCGAGTTCGTCGGCACGTTCATCCTGGTCTTCACGATCATGGGCGTCATCCACCGCAAGGCCTCGGCCGGTTTCGCCGGGGTGGCGATCGGCCTGGTGGTGTTCGCGGTGATCATCCGGCCCCCCCCCGCCACTAGCGCTGCGATCAACCCGGCCCGCGTGTTCGGCCCGATGCTGGTCCAGCAGATCGCCGGCGGCACGGTCAAGTGGTCGCAGCTGCCGGTATACCTCGTCGCCGAGCTGCTGGCCGGCGTGGTCGCCGCACTCGTCTATCACCTCATCTCCCGTACCCCGGCTGACCGCACCCCCTCCGGGGTCAACGATGTCGACCTCGGGGCTCCGTCGTACGACAAAATCTCGTCCTAGCGTGCCCCGCTCCTTGCCAGCCCTCCCCGCCAACCCGGAAGGACGGCCATGAAGAAGTTCGTCAACGACCCGAACGACGTCGTCGCCGAGGCACTCCTCGGGATCGCCGCGGCCCATCCGGAGCTCCGCGTCGACCATGCCAACAAGATCATCTACCGCGGCGACGCGCCGCGGCCCGGCAAGGTCGGGATCATCTCCGGCGGCGGGTCCGGCCACGAGCCGATGCACGGCGGCTTTGTCGGCCCCGGCATGCTCGACGCGGCCTGTGCGGGGGAGATGTTCACCTCCCCGGTGCCCGACCAGATGCTGGAGGCGACCAAGCACGTCGACTCCGGCGCGGGTGTCCTGCACGTCGTCAAGAACTACACCGGCGACGTCATGAACTTCGACATGGCCGCCGAGCTGGCCGCCTCGGAGACCGGCGTCAACGTGCGTTCGGTCATCACCAACGACGACGTGGCGGTCGAGGACAGTACGTGGACCGCGGGCCGTCGCGGCGTCGGTGTCACCGTACTGCTCGAGAAGATCGCCGGCGCCGCCGCCGAGCAGGGGCGCAGCCTCGCCGAGGTGGCCGACATCGCCGACAGCGTCAACGCCAACGGGCGCAGCATGGGCGTCGCCCTGACCTCGTGCACCGTGCCGGCCGCGGGCAAGCCGACGTTCGACCTGGGCGAGGACGAGATGGAGCTCGGGGTCGGGATCCACGGGGAGCCCGGCCGCCGGCGGGTGCCGCTGGCCCCCGCCAAGGAGATCGCGGCGCTGCTGGTGGAGCCGATCGTCGCCGACCTGCCGTTCGCCCGCGGCGACCGGGTGCTCGCCTTCGTCAACGGCCTGGGCGGCACCCCGCTGATCGAGCTCTACCTGATGTACAACGAGGTCGCCAGGATCGTCATCGGGCACGGCATCGAGATCGGTCGCTCGCTGGTGGGTTCGTACATCACGTCGCTGGACATGGCGGGCACGTCGGTGACGCTGCTCAAGGTGACCGACGAGCTCCTGGCATTGTGGGATGCACCAGTGCGCACCGCAGCCCTGAGGTGGGGAGTCTGAGCGATGCCGGACAGCATCTCCTGCGAGGTTCTCCAGCGGTGGATCCGCGCCTTCGCGCGGCTCGTCGCGGACAACGAGGAATACCTCACCAGGCTCGACGCCTCGATCGGGGATGCCGATCACGGTACGAACATGAACAGGGGCATGACGGCCGTGGTGGCCGCATTGGACTCTGCTGAAAATGTGGCCTCGCCGGCCGCGCTCTTCAAGCAGGTCGGCATGACCTTGGTCAGTACGGTCGGCGGCGCCAGCGGGCCGCTGTTCGGCACCCTGTTCCTCCGGATGGGCACCGCTTGTGGTGACGTCGAGGTGCTCGACGCGGGCGGGTTCGCCCGGGCGTTGCGGGCGGCCCTCGAAGGCGTGGTCGCCCGCGGCAAGGCAGAGACGGGCGACAAGACGATGTACGACGCCCTGGCGCCGGCGGTCGATGCCCTGGAGGCCGCCCTCGACGCGGGCGGGTCGCTGGCAGCGGCCGTGCGGGCCGCCCATGCGGCCGGGGTGAGCGGACGTGACGCCACCACGGCCATGCTCGCCCGCAAGGGTCGGGCGAGCTACCTGGGCGAGCGCAGCGTCGGGCACCAGGACCCCGGCGCGACGAGTGTCGCCCTGCTCCTGCAGGCCGCCGCCGGCGTGATCCCCGCCCGCAGCGACTCGTCGTCCGGCTCGGCGTCCGGACAGCCATGAGCAGTCAGCCCGCGCCGGTCGGGATCGTCGTGGTCTCCCACAGCCGGTGCCTGGCCGACGCGGCCGTCGCCCTCGCCACCGAGATGGTCCGCGGGCGCGATGCCCGGATCGCCGTGGCGGCGGGACTCGACGCCCAGACGCTCGGCACCGACGCCGTCCAGATCCAGCAGGCGATCGAGCAGGTCGACGGCCCGGCCGGTGTCGTCGTCCTCATGGATCTCGGCAGCGCCGTACTCAGCGCCGAGCTAGCCATCGACCTCCTGGGCGACCCGACGGCCCGCGACCGCGTCGTCCTGTGCCCGGGGCCGCTCGTCGAGGGCCTGGTCGTGGCGGTGGTCGCGGCCTCGGGCGGCGCCGACCGCCACGAGGTCGCGGCCGAGGCGGCGTCGGCCCTGATGGGCAAGCAGTCGCACCTGGTGCCGGCCGGCGCCGGTGCCGGTGCCGGTGCCGGTGCCGCGGAGCCAACCGAGGACGAGCCGGCAGAGGTCGTCGGTGTCTTCACCGTGGCCAACGCGCACGGCCTGCACGCCCGGCCCGCGGCGCGT
The DNA here is from genome assembly GCA_003244095.1 of Pseudonocardiales bacterium. Classification (GTDB taxonomy): domain Bacteria; phylum Actinomycetota; class Actinomycetes; order Mycobacteriales; family QHCA01; genus QHCA01. The sequence goes on from QHCA01000105.1 coordinate 4,375, forward strand.
CTGGTGGGCGAGGTACGCACCCTCGACGCCCAGGTACGGCTGCGCAACCGCACCACCGGGGCCGGACCGGTGGCCGCGTCGAGCCTCACCAAGGTGGCGACCCTGGGAGCGCAGCAGGGGCATCAGGTCGAGGTCAGCGCGTCGGGCACCCAGGCCCGACGGGCGCTCGAGCACGTGCTCGCCTTGGCCGCCCGGCGCTTCGACGAGGTCGACCCTCCCGCGCCGACGGCGCCCGACGCGGCCGGTGTCGGAGGCGGCCGGCCCGCGCCGGCCTGCGCGCAGCCGGCCTCGCCGGGCATCGCCATCGGCCCGGTGCTCGCCGTGCGGGCCGCGCCGCCGCTCGTGCCCGACGAGGCCCCGGCGACCGCTGCCGTCGAGTGGCGCCGGCTCGGGGAGGCCGTGGCCGCGCCCCGCCGCGAGGTGCAGCGCCTGCGGGCCGCGGCGGTGCGCGAGGTGGGAGAGACCGAGGCGGCGATCTTCGACGCCCACCTGATGTTGCTCGACGATCCCGACCTCCTCGCCGAGGTGCGTCGCGGGGTCGACGCCGGCCAGGGCGCCCCGGCCGCGTGGGACCGGGCCGTCGTGGCTGTCGAGCGCGACCTGGCGGCGCTGTCCGACCCGTATCTGCGGGCCCGGGCCGCCGACGTGCGCGCCGTGGGCGACCAGGTGCTGCGGGCGATGACCGGCCAACCTGCCGACGCCGTCCAGGGCGAGGGGATCCTCGTGGCCCGCGACCTCACGCCGGCCACCGCGGCCGGCCTCCGGCGCGACCGCATCCGCGGCATCGTGCTGGCCCTGGGTAGCCCGACGTCGCACGCGGCGATCCTGGCCCGCTCCCGCGGCATCCCGACAGTGGTCGGTGCCGGACCCGACGCCCTGGCCATCCCCGCGGGCACCACGCTGGTGGTCGACGGCGGCACCGGCGAGATCGTCGTCGACCCGGCGCCTGCCGTACTCGCCGACTACCGCGAGCGGGCCCGACGACAGGAGCGGCAGGCCGCCGAGCAACTCGCCGCCGCGACCCGGCCCGCGCGCACCCGCGACGACGTCGACGTGCTGGTGTCGGCCAATCTCGGATCGGTCGCCGACGCTCGGGCAGCCCAGGCCAGCGGCGCCGACGCCGCCGGGCTGGTCCGAACCGAGTTCTTGTTCTTCAACCGCGACCGGGCGCCGGACGTCGACGAGCAGGAGGCGGAGTATCGCGCCATCGCCGAGGCGATGGGCGGCCGGCGCATCACGATCCGCACGCTGGACGCCGGCGGCGACAAGCCGGTGCCCTACCTGCGCATGCCGGCAGAGGCCAACCCCTTCCTGGGCGTACGCGGGATCCGGCTCACCCTCAAGCACCCGGCGCTGCTGCACGACCAGCTCGTCGCCATCTGCCGGGTCGCCCGCGAGACGCCGGTGAGCGTGCTGTTCCCGATGGTCAGCGGACCGCGCGAGCTCCTGGCGGCCCGGACCGCGCTGGCGGCGGCCGCCGCTGATGCCGGCGGGATGCCTGCCGGGCTCGAGGTCGGGATCATGGTCGAGGTGCCCGCTGCCGCCCTCAAGATCGAGTCCCTCCTGCCGCACGTGGACTTTCTCAGCGTCGGGACCAACGACCTCACCCAGTACGCTCTCGCCGCCGATCGCGGCAACGCGGCCGTCGGGACGCTGCTCGACCCGCTGGATCCCGGCGTGCTCGCGCTCGTCGACCTGGTGTGCTGCGCCGCGCGTGACCGGGTGCCGGTCGCCGTCTGTGGTGAGGTGGCCGCGGACGAGACGGCGATCCCGCTGCTCCTCGGCCTCGGCGTCGCCGACCTGAGCGTCTCGCCGTACGCGGTGCCGGCGATCAAGAGCCGGGTGCGCGAGTTCGACCTCGGCGCATGCCAGCTGCTGGCCCGCGCGGCGCTGGGCCTGGCCGACGCCGACGAGGTGCGCGCCGCGATCACCCGGTGGGCCGGCCGCTGTGGCCTTCCTGGCTACTCGCTGTGAACGGGGCGGCAGCCCGCCTGTAGCGGGAGGGGAAGCCGGTCGAACTCTCCGGCGGGCCGGGCAGCCACGACCGCGGCGGCGTCGACCGGTGACATGTCGTACTCGCCGGTCAGAATCTCGCGGGCCTGCTCCGCCGGCAGCAGGTCGAACCACCGCGCGGCCAGCGCACCGCGGGCGTCGCCGGTCAAGGTGCCCCACAGGCGCACCCGCGCCATGCCACCGTCGGGGAACACATCCAGCCGTACCTGCGTCACCTCCGGGCCGGCAGCCAGCCGGAACCGGTGCACGGTGTCGGGCTGCAGCCGCTGCCTGGGCAGCAGGTCGGCCCAATCCTCGTCCGGGCCGCGCCGGCAGCGCAGCGCGGCCCAGCCCGGCGCGTTGGCGACGAAGTGGCTGGTGTCGAGCTCCGCGAGCCCGACCACCCCCGAGCCGGCCAACAAGAACTCCACCCAGTCGTTGCCGTCGTCGCGCCGGCGGGCGGTCTCCCAGCCCTCGCCCATCACGCGGGCCTCGCCCGGGGAGATCAGCGCGGTCGGCGAGGAGTAGAAGTCGTTGCTGCAACCGGTCACCGTGCCGCCGTTGGCGAGAGCGGCGAGGTCGAGCGGCCCGGTCGCCAGCAGCCGCGGGTCGGCGACCACCTCGCCGTGCACCCGCAGCCGGGCGACACCGCCGTCGGGGTAGATCGACAGCCGGACGTGGGTGAACCGCTGCGGGGCGTCGACCGGGAACGCGAAGGCGGCGTCGCCACCCACCGGCGACCGCGCGACCAGGGCCGCCCAGTCGGCCTGCTCCAGTTCGTCCGGCGACGGGTAGCCGTCGACGGCCGTGCCCTCGACCGACACCCCCGGCGGGTAGTTGCCGGTGAAGAAGGCGGTGTCCACCACCACCCCGCGGACCACCCCCGGCAGGCCGAGCCGCACGATCGCCCAGTCGTGCCCGGGCTCGCGTCGCCGGCGGGTCTCCCAGCCGTCGTAGATCTGGCCGCGCGGGCCGAAGGTGTACGGCCGGAAGGTCGGCGGCTCGGGCATGATGAGGTTCTGCCGCTCGGCGAACGCCTCGTCGTTGGCGGCGACCACCGAGCCGCCGAGCCGGCGGCCGGCCAGATCGGGCAGCGCGGTGAAGTCCTTCATGTGCCGGTGATGTGCTCGGGACGGACGGGTACGCGGGCCAGCGGCAGCCCGGTCGCCGCGCGGATGGCCGCCACCACGGCAGGCCCGGAGGAGATGGTCGGCGGCTCGCCCACCCCGCGCAGGCCGTAGGGGGCGTGCGGGTCGGCGTACTCCAGCACCTCGATCCGCATCGGCGGCATGTCGAGGATGGTGGGGATCAGGTAGTCGGTGAACGACGGGTTGCGGATCCGGCCGCCGGTGATCAGGATCTCCTCCATCACGGCCAGCCCGAGTCCCTGCGCCGTGCCGCCCTGGATCTGGCCGAGGACCGCCTGCATGTTGATCGCCTTGCCGACGTCCTGGGTGCAGGCCAGCTCGACCACCTTGACCAGGCCCAGCTCGGTGTCGACGTCGACCACTGCGCGGTGGGCGGCGAAGGCGTACTGCACGTGGGCGAAGCCCTGCCCGGTCTCCGGGTCGACCGCCCGCGTGGGCCGGTGCCGCCACTCGACGGTCTCCTCGACGACCTCGTCGCCGAGCGCGTCGACGAGTGAGATGAGGACCCCGTGCGACCCCGACACCACGGCGCCGCCGGCCAGCCGCAGGTCGGCCAGGCCGGCGTGCCCCACCCGCTGCCGGGCCAGTGCCAGCACCCGCCCGCGCACCGCCTCGCTGGCCGCCTTCACCGCACCACCGGTCACATACGTCTGCCGCGAGGCCGACGTCGATCCGGCCGAGCCCACTTCGGTGTCCTGCGGGTGGACGACGACCCGGTCGATGCCGAGCTCGGTACGGACGATCTGTTGCTCGACCGTGATCAGCCCCTGGCCGACCTCGGCCGCGGCGGTGTGCACGGTCGCGGTCGGCACGCCGCCGATCACCGCCAGCCGGACCCGGGCCGTCGAGTAGTCGTCGTACCCCTCGGAGAAGCCGACGTTCTTGTACGCGACCGCATAGCCCACCCCCCGAACGACGCCCTCGCCGTGGGTGGTGTTGGAGACCCCGCCGGGCAGGTCGCGCAGGTCCCTCGGCCCCTCGCCGGGCGCGGCCGGGAGTGGCATCGCCTGCAGCCGCCGCAGCAACTCGGCCACCGGTGCCGGGCTGTCGATCAGCTGGCCGGTGATGTTGGCCGAGCCCTGCTCCATCGCGTTGTGGCAGCGCAGGTCGACCGGGTCCATCCCGAGCTCGGCGGCGAGGGAGTCCATCTGCGCCTCGTGCGCGAACGCGACCTGCACCGAGCCGAACCCGCGCATCGCGCCGCACGGCGGGTTGTTGGTGTAGGCGCCATAGGCATCGATGGTGACGTTCGGCACGACGTACGGGCCCACGCCCATCGTGCCGCCGTTGCCGACGACCGCGGGCGTGCTGGAGGCGTAGGCGCCGCCGTCGAACCACATCGACGCGGTGACGTAGACCAGCGTGCCGTCGCGCGAGGCCCCGTGTTCGTAGTGCAGGTGCGCCGGGTGCCGGTGCACGTGGCCGAAGAAGGACTCCTCGCGGTTGTAGACCATCTTGACGGGCCGGCCGGTGTGCAGGGCCAGCAGGCACGCGTGGACGTGCATCGACAGGTCCTCGCGGCCGCCGAACGCGCCGCCGACCCCGGCCAGGGTCAGCCGGACGAGCTCCGGCGGCAGGTCCAGCGCGGCGCAGATCTGCTTCTGGTCGACGTGCAGCCACTGCGTCGCGACGTACAGGTCGACACCGCCGTCCTCGGCCGGCACCGCCAGCCCGGACTCCGGGCCGAGGAACGCCTGGTCCTGCATGCCGACCTCGTAGTCGCCGGTCACCACCACGAGATCATCAGCGGCCGCGGCCGCCGGGTCGCCCCGGCGCAGCGTGAAGTGCCGGACCAGGTTGCCGTTGGGGTGCAGGTTGGCCGCCTCGCGGCTCAGCTCGGTGGTCTCGGCCGGCTTGTCGTGCACCTGGTTCCACGTCGGGTCACCGAGGGCGGCGCGGGCGTCGGTGACCGGCTCCCAGACCTGGTAGTCGACCCGGATCTTCTTCGCCGCCTGCCGGGCGATCTCCGGGTGGTCGGCGGCTACCAGGGCCACCGGCTCGCCCTGGTAGCGCACCACGTCGATCGCCAGCACCGGCTGGTCGGCCAGCTCCAGGCCGTAGAGCTTCTCGCCCGGCACGTCGTGGTGGGTGAGTACGGCACGGACGCCGGGCGTGGCCAGCGCCTCGCCGATGCCGACGTGGCGGATCCGGGCGTAGGGGTGCGGGCTGCGCAGGGTCGCCCCCCACAGCATGTCGTCGGTCCACAGGTCGCTGCCGTAGGCGAACTCGCCCCTGACCTTGGCCGTCCCGTCTGGCCGCTGCGCGTCCTCGCCGACCCCGCCGGTGCCCGAGCCGGTGAGGGGGACCGGCGCGCCGGTGGGGGTTCGCGGTGTGGTCTTGATCGGAGTGGCCACTAGGTGATCCCCGCCTTGGCGAGCAGCTTGCTGCTGGCCGAGCGGACGTCCCGCGCGATCCGGTCCTCGTCGAGCGTCACCAGGTGGTCCTGCTCGACGACGGTCCGGCCGTGTACGAGCAGCAGTTCCAGCGGCGGCGGGGCGCCGAGCACCAGGGCCGCGACCGGGTCGGCGATGTCGACGTGCGGCAGGGTATCGAGGCGCCACAGGGCCAGGTCGGCCAGCTTGCCCGGCTCCAGGGAGCCGATGTCGGCCTCGCGGCCGAGCACTCGGGCGCCCCCGATGGTCGCCATCTCCAGCGCGTCGCGCACGGCGATCGCCTGCGGCCCGCCGCGGGCCCGGGCGAACAGCAGCGCGTGTCGTACCTCCTCCAGCAGGGAGCTGGCCTCGTTGGACGCGGCGCCATCGACGCCGAGGCCGACGGGGGCGCCGGCGTCGCGCAGGTCGCGAGACCGGCAGATGCCCGCGCCGAGGCGGGCATTGGACGACGGGCAGTGCGCGACGCCGGTGCGGGTCCGGCCCAGCGTGGCCACCGCGTCGTCGGACAGGTGTACGGCATGCGCCAGCCATACGTCGTCGCCCAGCCAGCCGAGCCGCTCGACGTACTCCACGGGGGAGCAGCCGAAGCGCTCCTGGCAGAAGTCGTCCTCGTCGGCGGTCTCGGCGAGGTGAGTGTGCAGCCGCACCCCCGTGCGGCGGGCCAGGTCGGCCGCCTGGATCATCAGCTCGCCGGTCACGCTGAACGGGCTGCACGGTGCCACGCCCATCCGCAGCATGGAGTCCGGCGACGGGTCGTGGTGCTTGTCGATCGCGGCCTCCGTGGCGGCCAGGATGGCGTCGATGTCCTCGACCACCTCGTCGGGCGGCAGGCCGCCCTGGCTGCGGCCGAGGTCCATCGAGCCGCGGGTCGGGTG
>QHCA01000106.1 GCA_003244095.1 Pseudonocardiales bacterium
GCGGCCAGCAGCCCGCCGTCGTCGATCCGCGTGACGACCAGCACCACGCGGGTCCGGCCGGTGCGCTGCAGTCGCCGGAGCAGGCGGACCGCCTCGTCGTCGACCTCGTCGGCGACGGCGACCGCGACGTGCACGATCGTGCCGTTGACCGTCTCCTCGTCGACCACCCGCACCTCGGGACGGAAGCCGAGGGCACTGGCCATGCCCGAATGGGAAATCGGATCACTGGCGTGGACGACGACTGGCACGGGTACGGACATCGGGATCCCCCTACGGACAGGCATCGGACGGGCAACAGCACGTGCCCGCCAACCTGCCCGAAGGTCCTCCACGCGCACTCAACGGGGACTCAACGGGCCGGCAGAATTGCCCGAAGGGGCTACCGCACGGCGCTGTCGGGGCGCGGTGGCCGCGCCCTAGGGTCCGAAGGTATGGGTGTGACTGCTCGGCTGTCCGAGGCGGCGCTGCGGGCCGATCCGGGCGCCGAGGCGACCTGCCAGGTGACGGTGCGCAACACCGGCACCGTCGTCGACGAGTTCGCCGTCACGGTGCTCGGCGAGTCCGCCGCATGGGCGACCGCGGAGCCGCCGTCACTGTCGCTGTTCCCCGACGCCGAGGGCGAGGTGACGATCCGGCTCCGGCCGCCGCGCGACGCCAGTACGCCGCAGGGCCGCATCCCCTTCGGCGTCCGGGTGCTCTCCAAGGAGGACGCGCAGGGCTCGGTGGTCGAGGAGGGCTACCTCGACGTCGGCACCTATGCCGAGGTCACGGCCGAGATCGTGCCGCGCACTTCTCGGGGCCGGCAGAACGGCCGGCACGAGGTCGCCATCGACAACCGCGGCAACGCAGCCGTCGAGGTGCTGCTCAGCGGTGCCGACCCGGACGAGGCTCTGGCGTTCCACTTCACCGCGCCGTCGGTCACGGCGGCGCCGGGCACGGCGTCGTTCAGCCGCTTCCGGGTGTCGACCCGGAGCCTGCTGTGGAGGGGCACGCCGGCCACCATCCCGTTCTTCGTGACCGTCGCGCCGCGGGGACAGCAGCCGATCCGGCTCGACGCATCGCTGCAGCAGCAGCCCATGATCCCCGCCTGGCTGCCGCGGACGATCGCGGTCTGCCTGGCGCTGGTGCTGGCGACGGCGGTCGCGTGGAAGGTCGTCCTGCAACCCTCGGTACGCCGCACCGTCGCCCGGTCACCGGCCGTCCAGCAGGCCAACCAGAACATCCAGACCCTCGCGAACAACGCCCATGTGGTGCTGCCCTCGCCAGGGATCAGCCTGTCACCCAGCCCGGGAGGGGGGGCGGCCGGCGCGGGCGGAGCCGCGGCGGCAGCGGGCGCGTTCGCCACACCGGTCGATCTCACGGGCAATCAGGCCACGCCCGGCAACAAGCGGTTGAGCACAGCCACCCTGGTCTTCCCGCCCACGTCCAAGGCGGCCCTCACGATCACCGGGATCACCGTGCAGAACCCGTTCAACGACGCCGGGCTGGTGACGGTTGCTCGCGGTGCCCCGGACAGCCAGGCGGCCGGTCTCGACCCGTTGTTGCGGGTGTCACTGTTCGGCCTGACGACGCCGAGCACCGCGTTCACGCCGCCGCTGGCCTTGTCCGCCAAGGAAACACTCTTCCTCACGCTCACATGCGTGAAGCCCGGCGCCGTGCCGAACGGCGATCCGAACAACCCGGCCGCCGCGGACCCGCAGTGCGACGTCATCGTGCTGGTCACCGGCTTCGCCCGCAGCACCAACCCGGGGCCCCTCCCCACTCCCTCCCCGACGCCCCTGCCGTAGGGCCGGCCAGTCTTGGCTAGCTGAGCGCCGCCTCTAGCAGGTCGAGCAGTCGTGGATGGGCCAACGGCATCTTGCGGACCTGCGCGAGGTCGACCCACGCCAGCGCGTCGTGCTCGTTCACGTCCTTGTTCACCGGCTCGCCGGACCAGTCGTCGATCAGCCAGACGTCCATCCGGAAGCCCGCACCCTGGAGGTGAGCAGACGGCACGGCCAGCGGCGTGACCTCGATGCCCAGCTCCTCGCGCAGCTCTCGGACGAGCGCCTGCTGCGGAACCTCATCCTCTTCGACATGGCCGCCGGGCAGATCCCACACATCAGGATGCCAGCGACGGTACGGCGATCTGTGGCAGAGCAAGCCGCTTCCTCGCCGCCGCAGGAGCGCGGCGACGACATGATGTTCATCGCCCTTCCGGTCGGACATCCGCTCAGCGTGTCAGAAGCCGGCCTCAGCCGACACGCATGTGAGGCCCGGTCGAACTCAGCTCGCCGAAGGAGACCGTCGAGCGGGCCGATGCCGTGACCCTGTTGCGACCGCTGGCTTTGGAGACGTAGAGCGCCTCGTCGGCGGCCTTCAACACGGACTCTTTGTCCACCGCGTTAAAGGGGTAACAAGCGACGCCGATACTGGCCGTCACCCTCGGCTCCTGCGTGAGCCCTTCGACCGCACTGCGCAATCGCTCGGCAACCGCCATACCTGTCTCGAGATCGGTCCCTGGCATGATCGCGACGAACTCCTCGCCGCCGAAGCGTGCCAGCAGATCGTATGAGCGGACGGTGCCTGCCAGGGTCGCCGCGATGCGTTGGAGGGTCTCGTCTCCGGCCCAGTGGCCGTAGTTGTCGTTCACGGCCTTGAAATGGTCGATGTCGATCATTGCCAGCACCAGAGACGTACCACTGCGCGCGGCGCGGGAGAACTCCAGCTCCAGGTTCAGCTCGAACGTACGCCGGTTGGCCACGCCGGTCAGGTCGTCAGTCGCGGCGAGCGTGTGCACCTGCGACAGCAGCCAGGCGTTGTTGAGCGCCAGGGCGGTCTGGGAGACGAACCGCTCGAGGATGGTCAGCACCCGGCGCTCGATCCGTGCTCCCGGGCGCGACCCGTACTCAACGATGACCACCCCGACCGGGGCGCCCTCGGCGTAGAGCGGGAAGGCCACGATGTTCAACGCGCCCGGCAACCCAGCACTCAGCCACGGGTCACCCGCTGCGTCGAGGCGGGCCACGCGCAGGGTGGCCCGCTCGCGCATGCACCGCCGTACCAACGAGTCGTCGCCGATGTCGACCGACGTCGAAACCGGGGAAACACCCTTGCTGGCCAGCACCTCGAGTTGCCCGGACGGCGCAGCCATGAGCACCGTGCGGGACAGGTCGAAGTCCTCGCTGATCGCGTCCACCAGCGCTTGGGCGACTTCCTCCGGCCGGCTCGTCGACTCCAACTCCCACGCCAGCCGGGCCAGCGCCTGCAAGTCGTAGTTTCGGCGCCGCAGCTCACGCTCGTTCACCGCGGCGAGAGAGGCCGTCGCCAGCGTGACCATCCAGATCAGCCCGAGGAACAGCGGCATGCTCGCCTGTTGCGTCCCCGCCAACCCGGTGTTGTGGACGTGTACGACGTGCGCCGACTGCAACTGCACGGCGACACTGACGAGCAGCGAATGCCATATGGCCACCTTCAGGCCGGTACGGAACGACGCGAGCAACGTGATGGCGATCAGGTGGACGAGGACCAGATACTCAAGCGGTGCCCCGAGGCCCGCAGTCAGGTACGAGATAGCGCACAGGTAGAGGCCATCGGCGAGCAGGCCCACCCCGTAGACGGTCATCGCCACCCGGCGCTTCAACCGCCACACTCCGCTGGTCAGCAACGACAGGCCGAGATAGCAGCCGGTGGCGACCACCATCTGGAGCGCCGAGAGGCCGCGGCTGGCCGGTAGGCCGAGCCAGCACAGACCGACTGCCATCGCCGTCAAGAGCCGGAAGAACTGCATGTAGCGAAGCCGGTCGGCCAGCGGGACGAGGTCCGACTCGGCGCCGCGCAGATCGCTACTCACGCGAACACCTGCTGCGGCGTGTCGCTGAACCCGAGGTCCGGGTCGGCGTAGGACGGAGCCTTCGCGAGCTTCGGGTCACGCCGGTCGATCCGGTCCTGGACGAGCAGGAACACGCCGACGAAAGGCAACGTACCCAACCCCAAGGCCGCACCCTTTACCACCGGCGCGGCGACCTTGCGGACCGCGCTCGCGATGGTGTGCCAGAGGGCCGCGAGCCCCGCCCGCTTGGTCGGGGCGAACGCCGCCTGGTGACGTTTGCCGCCCGACGGCAGGGTGGCTGTCTTTGGTGACGCCGACGCCGACGCCGACGCCGAGGGGGCGGGGGGGCCGCTGAAGGGCACCGTCAGGGTGGGGCTCAGGTGGGTCGGGGCGCCGGGCCCACCTCCGTTCGGATCGCCGGTCGAGCCGCCACCGGAGGAGGCGTAGGAGCCGGCGATCCACATGAAGTCCGCGTTCGCCGAGCCGCCCTGTGCCCTGTTGTCGGAACTTATGGTGAAGACGAACCGGAGGGACACGGCCCCCCCGCCCGCCCTCAGGTCGGTGATCAGCAGAGCGGTGAGTTCCGTGGCATGGGCCCCGGCCAGCGCCGCTAGCGTGCCCGTGTACACCTGCGTGCCGGTGAATCCGGAGCAGTCGCCGTATTGACCGCCCTGACCCTGCTCGATCGTCACATCGATGTAGTCCGCTAGGCCCGAGCCGCTCGCCAGGACAAAGAGCCGGAGCTCATCGCCGGTCGCAGCCCCAGTGTAGGACATCGTCAGGCAGTTGGGCGGCATCGGGCCGGGCGCCAGGTTCGACCCGCTTACCAGCGGGGCGCCCGAGTTGTCGCTGGTTATCACGAGCTGGTCGGCGGCCCAGGCCCGCGACGTCATAGGCAGCATGGCAAGAGCGACGACGGGGAGCACGACCGAGGCGCCGATCGCCAAGGCCACGACGCGAGGCAGCAGGCGCCTCGACACGACGGCGGAGACGGCACCCACGATGGAATCACCCCCGTTCCACAATGCGAGCCTCCCCGGCCGGGCTGCGGGCCGTCGCCACAGTCCCCTCCGTATTCGTCGGCAGGTGGACCGCTGCTATGTAGCGCCGCGGGCGTCGAACACTCACGCCGGCCGTGTCCGCCCCGGTGCGGCGAGTCCGGCGGGTGCACCGCTACAGATCCTGCCGCGAGTGGCCGATAACAACCGTGACCACATCCCGACCGGGATATCAACTACAGGAGTCCACATGTCCGTCTCCAACTCTCGTCTCGGCACCGTCGCCAAATGGTCGGCTATCCCGGTTGGTCTGATCCTCAGCGCCGCACTGGTATGGCAGGCCTCGTACTCGGCGTTCTCCGCCACCACGAGCAACCCGACCAACAACTGGGCCACGGGCACCGTGGCGCTCTCCGATGACGACAGCAACACGGCGATGTTCAACGCCACCACGCTCAAGCCCGGCTCGACCGGCACCAAGTGCATCGCCGTCACCTCCACCGGCACGCTGGCCGCGGCAGTGAAGCTCTACGGCACTGGGGTGGCCACCACCAACGCCCTGTCCAGCTACGTCAACCTGACCGTCCAGCAGGGCACCGGCGGCAGTTTCGCCAGCTGCGTCGGATTCGTCCAGGACGCGGGCGCGCCCAACCTCTTCACCGGCACCCTGGCCGCCTTCGCCACCGCCTACACCAACTTCGGCAACGGCTTCGGCACCTGGACGCCGGCCGGCGGCACCGTGTCCAAGACCTACCAGATCGTCTACACCATCGACGCGGCCACCCCGAACAGCGCGCAGGGCAGCACCGCCTCCATCGGACTCACCTGGGAGTCCCAGAACAGCTAGCCCGAGCACGACACTTCAAGCACGGACAACGGTGAGGAGCAGCCATGGCATGGACCCGGCTGCTCCTCGCCGTTGTCGCACGCGTCGTCCTATGCGTCATCTCCGGCCTGCTGCTGTGCTCGCTCGCCCCGATGCTGCTGGGCTGGCACACCGACGTCGTGCTCACCGGGTCGATGGCGCCGCTGCTGAAACCCGGCGACGTGGTCCTGTACCAGCCGCTGCCGGCCGGCCGGATACTGCCCGGCCAGATCATGCTCGCCCACGACCCGGTCCATCCGGGGCATCTGCTCTCCCACCGGTTCGTCCGCCGCCTCGCCGACGGCCAGCTGATCACCCGGGGCGACGCGAACGGGCACGACGATTCCACTCCGGTGCCGGAGAGCTCCGTGATCGGCGTGGCCCGCCTCGACATACCCGGGATCGGGTTGCCGCTCATCTGGTGGAGCCAAGGCCACAAAGCACTCAGTGCCGTCGCCGCCTTCGCCTTGCTCACGACCGTCCTCCTGGCCGGCAGCAGCCCCGCCAAACCCCGGCCCGCAAACACGGACCAGGACCCGCTGCCGCAACCCGAGGTCACCGCCAGCGGCAGACACGCCAAACACCGCGCACCCGAGGAACCCACCCGGGTCTGAATTGCACCGCGAGTCGGACGCGTGCCAGGCCGCCTGTGCACATGCTTTCTTCGGTACGGTCCTGCGGGCATCCTTCCGCACCAGTACGGAGCCGACCCGGCCGGCAAACTCACTCGGCCCTCACCACCCCCCGTCCCGTCGCCCGTAGACAAGGGCGCGCACCGCGGCCAGCGCAATGGCCGGCCGACGACGGTCTCCAGGGCGAGCCTCCGGTACTCACCGCGCCCCGTCTCCCCGCCCGCCGAACGGGTGGAAGCGGCACGGACCAGCCACCCCGCCGGGTCAGGGACGGCCCGGCGCGCCACGACCAGCCGCTCCCCACCCGGCAGCACATCCCCCTCCGCCAGATACCACACCCGCACACACACCGACCCCCTCGCCGACCCCTCCGCTCATCAGGCCGGTGTCGACCCGACAACCCCCGACCCGCCGCAGCCCTGGCACACCGCCCTGGCACCGTCCGCCCAACCCAACCCGCCACACGACGGACACAACGGCTCCTGGTCATCGCCGTCGACGCCGTCGTGTGACGGCCCATCTGCCGCGCCACTGCGGAGTATCCGGCGCATCATTTGCGGCGGCAAGACACCGATGCCGGCTGCCTGGGCACTTCTGCCTTGATCGTCTTCATGTCTGCGTTTCACCCCTCTCGGCAACGACTGACTCCGCCAAGAGTGAGGGGTACGGTGGCTTGGGGTCGATCAGGTGCCGGTTGCTGTTGCCAAGCTGTCAACACCCCGACGCAGGGAGGACCGCTACCGTGGGCCAGGAACATTTCGCCACGAAATGCGAGACCTTCGCGGCGAACTGTCCTTCCGACACTTCGCCGGACTGATCCACTACGACGCCGCCGGGGTCAACCGAGTCGAAAACGGCATCCAGAGGCCCAGCCTCGGACTCGCCCGCTCACTCGACAGCTATGCCGGAGGAGATCGCTTTGTCGCCCTGCTCCTTGACGATCATGCGCCTGGGAAGGTAGGCGGGCGTGATCGGGGCAGCCCGTGGGAAGTGCTCGACGTGATGCGCCGGCTTCGCTCGACTGACCTTGGCGAGGGAACTCTGGACAGCCTCACGCATGGCGTCCATCAACTCTGCCGGCAGTACCCCTACCGGCCAGCGGCGGAACTGCGCACGGACTCGCTTGAACTCATGCGCATGATCGCGCGACTGCGGTCAGGGAAACTGACCTACCGGGAGCACCGCGAACTACTCGACTCGGCCGCATGGCTTGCCCTGCTCATGGGCTGCGTCGAATACGACCTCGGACAGCGCGTGCCTGCCGAGACGACGCGGCACTCCGCCGCGTCACTCGGAAGAGAGACGGGCAATGGCGAGATTCAAGCCTGGGCGCACGAGATGGCTAGCTGGTTCGCGCTCACACAAGGACGTTGGCCTGAAATGATAGATCATGCGCGCCAGGGTCGCGCTCTCGCGCCGAATAGCGGCGTGACAGTACAGCTTGCAGCGCAGGAAGCGAAGGCCCTTGCCCGGATGGGGGATGTGAAGGGCACGCGCGAGGTTCTGGGTGAAGGTCGGCGTGCCCTCAACCGCCAGCCCGTGCCCGCTCACCCAGAGCACCATTTCGTGATCGACCCTGATAAGTGGGATTTCTACGCGATGGACTGCGCCCGGGTGGTGGGCGACAACGTTCTTGCAGTCGAGCATGCCAACGAAGTCATGCGAATTGGCAAGATGGCTGACGGGTCTGAACGATGGCCCATGCGTACCGCGGAGGCGCGGATCACGCTGGCCGTCGTTGCGGCTCGTGCCGGCAACCTTGACGAAGCTATCAACGACGCCACGGCCGCGCTCAATGGCGACCGCCAGTGCGTTCCGTCACTGCTCATGGCCGCACGCGAACTGGACAGAGAACTCAACGAGCGGTACCCCCACGTGACCATCGCCGACGAATGGCAGGACAGCGTGGCCGTTGTCCAGCGAGCGGCTGTCGAGGCACCGGCCGACTAGTTGTTCCATGACCAGCTCACCCTGCACCCCGACCGCGCCTCACCATCGCCACCGCCCGCCTCCACCTGCTCTACCCCGTCGCCGATCTATCTCAGCGGTGGAACGCGGCTAGCTCCTCGGCCTCGGCGTCGACCTCTCGCCGCACCGCCGCCGGCAACCCGTCGAACTCCGAGAGCCGCACCCCGCCGCCGTCCCACCGCCACGAGCCGGCGACCGCGCCGTCCACCAGGAAGGTGCCCACCGACTGCGGCATCCGGACGTTGAATACCTTGTCGCGGTGCCGTTCCGGCAGGATCTGGGTACGGCGGGCGTGCGCGAGCAGCGTCGCGTCCCAGGTGGGCAGGAACCGGACCGGCGCCGACCCGCCTGCCCCGGGCAGCTCCCCACCCGGCAGGTCGACCAGCGGCGCGCCGTCCTCGGTACGGAATGCGCGCAGCTGCATGCCCGCGAAGATCGGGGCCAGCGCGCGGACCGGCAGGCCGGCCCAGTTCGCGATCTCCGCCCGCGTTGCGGGACCGAAAGCCGTCAGGTAGCGACGCACCAGCAACTCCTGCCCCTGCTCGGCGGTCAACGAAGCGGGCGGCGGGCCGAGCCAGTCCTCGGCGGTGGCGTACAGGTCGGCCCGGCGGCGCTCCCAGGTGCCCGACGGAGGGACCCGTACCAGGTCCATCCACAGGCCGATGCCCAACCGGTACGGCTTGCCGACCGCCGCCTCCACGTCGGTGGCCCGCATCGGCCCGTCCAGGGCGAGCGCCGCACGCAGGCGATCCGCGGCCCGGGCCAGGTCGTCCGCGCCAGGGCCGTCGCGGGCGACGCGCAGGTACCAGTCCCGCCGGGCCTGCCGCACCGCCAGCGCCCACGGCCAGTAGTCGGCAGCGGTCACGAGGTGGATGGTCGAGCGCAGCAGCGTCCCCTGCACCACCGACCGCTCCTCCAGGAGCCGGGTCAGCGAGGGCCGCGACAGGTCCGCGACGCGGGACCACAGCCCGATGTACATCGAGGGGGCGTACTGCGCCTGCAGACCGCCCATGCTGTCGAGTGCCGCTGGAATGGTCCGCGGCGCCCGCGCGAGCAGGCTCTGCCGGGCCAGCAGCGCGCGGTTCAGTTGCCGCTGCGTGAGCGTCGCGGCCGGCTTTTCCTTCACGGCGAGGGGGTAAGCCACTCTTCGGCGGTCGGCGGACGGCTCATGATCACCGACTGGAGCCATCCCGAGGCGAGCGTGAGGCCGATCGCGGCATTGTCCACTGTGGAGCACTCGATGGTTTCCATGGCCAGGGCCACCTGCGGCGCCGCGCCGGCCACTGTGAGGACCGAAACGTCGGCGTCGACGTACCAGCGGGACGGGCCGCCGACCAGTTCCAGGCCGAACGTCAACGCGTCCCCGTCGTCCACGTAGGCCGACAGGCCCGCCTTCCGCGGCGGCCCCGGATCGTCGTCGACGGCGAGGCCGCCGGTCGTCCAGTCCGTCGAGGTGAGGATCCGCATCCGGTCGACCAGACCGCGCACGGCCAGGTCGGTCTTGGCCAGCTGACCGAGCAGCCGGCCACGGTGGGCCACGGACAGGTCGCCGAAGATGGCGCTGAGCGGTGCATCCGGGGCGTCGTACAGATGTGCCTTCATCACCGCCATCATTCAGTACGGAGTGCCGCGACCGGGTCCAGCCGGGCGGCGCGGCGGGCCGGGACGACGCCGAAGAAGATGCCGACCGCCGCCGACACGCCGAACGCCAGCGCCGGCGACCACCACGTGACCAGGGCAGGCAACGGCGAAAACCGGTCGATCAGCAGGGCGCCCCCGACGCCCAGGGCGATGCCGATGACGCCGCCGACGGATGTCAGCAGCACCGCCTCGATCAGGAACTGCACGCCGATATCCCGCTCCCGGGCGCCCACGGCCTTGCGCAGACCGATCTCCCGGGTCCGTTCGCGGACGCTGACCAGCATGATGTTGGACACGCCGACCCCGCCGACCAGCAACGAGATCCCGGCGATCGCCGCCAGCACGAGGGTGAGCAGCGACAGGATCTGCCCGACGACACCGAGGATCTGCTGCTGGGTCAGCGCGGAGAACTCCGAGTCCGGATAGCGCTTCTGCAGCACCGAGACGATCCGGCGGCCGAGGGCGTCGATGCCGTCGACCGAGGGTGCCTTGACCGCGATGCCGTCGACCCGCTCGACGCCGAAGATCCGCTGTGCGGTGGTGATCGGGATGTCGACGTCGAGGTCCTGGTCGACCCCCAGCGCGCGGCCCTGCACCGTGAACACCCCGATCACCCGGAAGCGCACCCCGGCGATGGAGACCTGGCGCCCGATGGGATCGCGGTCGCCGAAGAGCTGCTTCGCCGTACTCGTGCCCAGCACCGCCACCCGCCGCCGGGTGTCCACATCGGACCGGCTGAGGAACGCCCCTCGCGAGACCGGCCGGTCGAACACCTTGTCGGTGGTCTCCGTCACGCCCTGCACGGTGGCGAAGGTGCGCTTGGTGCCCGCTCGGACCAGCTCTCCGGAACTGAGCGAGGCGGCCACCCGGTTGCGGTCGCCGACCACCCTGGCCACCTCGTCGACGTCGGAGAGCTGCAGGCGGCTGGTCGTCGGCGCCTGCCCGAAGGAGAGCTGGCCGGGGACGATAAGCAGCAGGTTGCTGCCCAGACCCTGCACCTGCCGCTCGACCGTCTGCTTCGCACCGGCACCGATCGCGACGAGGAGTACGACGGCCATCACGCCGATGATCACCCCGAGCATCGTCAGGGCGCTGCGCAGCCGGTTGGCCCGCAGGGCGTCGAGGGCCACCCGCCATGCCTCGGCCAGCCTCACGCCGCCATCACCGTGGCATCACGCGACCGACTCGGCGAGCAGGCCGTCGCGGACGTGCACCTGCCGTCGGGCGCGGGCCGCGACCTCGATGTCGTGGGTGACCACCACGACGGCCAGGCCGCGGTCGGCGTTGAGCCGGGCGAGCAGGTCGAGCACCTCCTGGCCCCGCCGGGTGTCGAGGTTGCCGGTCGGCTCGTCGGCCA
>QHCA01000107.1 GCA_003244095.1 Pseudonocardiales bacterium
CCCGAGCCGATCGAGCTCGCGCCTCGCCATCACCGAACCCGAACTATCAGGCCGGATCGCCCTCGCCTGGCGAACCACCGGACCAATCAGCCCGCCGGCACGGGCTCCTCACCCGAGCCGGCGCACTCCCACCCAGACCAACCGCCGAACAGTGAGCCGAGCAACAGCCAGAAGCAGGCACCCTCCGTGCACCACCAGCCATCGGTCAGCAGGGATCGCTCTACGACACGGTTTCGGGCGCCAGGCGGGACAGTCGGGCGATCGCGGTGTCGATTGCTGTGGTGGCGATGTTGGCGTAGCTGATCACCAGCCGGTTGCCCGGGTCGTGCGCCGTGTCGGGTAGCAGGTAGCGGTCGAGTCCAGTGATCGCGACGTCGTTGCGGGCGGCGTCGGCGATCATGCTGGCGAGGTCGGGGTGTGGTGGTGGCTGGATGACGAGGTGCAGTCCGGCGGCGGTGCCGCTGATTGTGGTGATTGGCATGTGTCGCTGGAGCGCGGCGAGGAGGTGGTCGCGGCGTTGCCGGTACAGGCGGCGGACTCGGCGTAGGTGCCGGTCGTAGCCGCCGGTGTCGAGCAGGTGTGCCAGGGCGAGTTGGTCGAGGGTGGGGCTGCCGGCGTCGTGGTCGGCCTTGGCCTGGGTGACGGGGCCGACCAGGGGTACGGGTAGCACCATCCAGCCCAGTCGGAGCGCCGGGGCGAGGGTCTTGCTGACTGTGCCGAGGTAGGCAACGTGTTCGGGTGCCAAGCCCTGCAGGGCGCCGACGGGCGCGCGGTCGTAGCGGAACTCGGCGTCGTAGTCGTCTTCGATCACCAGCCCACCGTCTTGGGCCCAGCGGAGCAGGGCCGTGCGGCGGTCGGGGGCGAGGGTGACGCCGAGGGGGAACTGGTGGGCGGGGGTGACCATCACCGCGGTGATGGCCGGGTCGGTGAGCAGGTCGGTGCGCAGACCGGACTGGTCGACGGGTAGGGCGAGGTGCTGTCCGCCGGCGGCGGCGATGGTGCGGTCTCGTCCGACCGCGCCGGGGTTCTCCAGGGCGATGAACGCTGGGTCTAGTACGTGGGTGAGCAGGGCGAGGGCTTGGGTGAAGCCGGCGCAGATGACGATCCGGTCGGGGTCGGCCGAGACCGCGCGGACCCGGCGCAGGTAGGTGGCGACAGCGTGGCGGAGCACGATCGAGCCCTGCGGGTCGGGGTAGCCCAGGGCGGTGTCGGGTGCGGTGCTCAGCGCGGCGGTGAACGCCTTGCGCCAGGCGGCGCGGGGGAACTCGGCCAGCGCCGGCGGGCCGGGGCGCAGGTCGTAGCGCGGCGGAGACGGCTGGTTGGGCGCTGGCACCGGCCGGGCGGGGCTGACCGTCGCGACCCGAGTAACGGAGCGTTGTTGGCTGGTGAGGTAGCCCTCGGCGGCCAGCTGCTGGTAGGCCGCCACGACCAGCCGCCGAGACACGCCCAGATCGGCGGCGAACAGCCGGCTGGAGGGTAGGGTGGCGCCAGCCGGCAGCCGCCCGGAGCGGATCAGGGCGCGTAGTTGCTGCTCGAGCTGGGCGCGCAACGGACCACCCGCCGAACGGTCCAGGCGGACGAGGACCTCGGTTGCCGCCGCTCTGGTACCCGAATCCGTGTCGTTACTGGTACCCATCAGGAGGCCAGGCTATCCGTAGCGTCCAGGTCATGTCTGCATGCACTGATCATCGCCGAGACGAGAACGCCACCACGACCGGCGACCCCGCCCACCCGGACAGCCGGGCGAGTGCGAGCACGGTCCGGTTGAGCATGATCGCGTTGTTCCTGGGCGCGTTCGCCGTGGGCACCGACGGGTTCATGATCCCCGGCCTGCTGCCGACCATCGCCGGTGACTTTCACACCTCGACGTCAACCGCGGCCCAGCTGGTGACGGTCTTCTCGATCGGCTACGCGGTCGGCGCCCCGCTGCTGGCCTCAGCGTTGCAGCGGGCCGACCGGCGCAGCGTGCTCACCGTGGGCCTGCTCGCCCTGGCGGTCAGCAACGCCGCCGCCGCGGTGAGCCCGACCCTGTCGGTGCTGTTCGTGGCCCGCCTGGCCGCCGCGCTGGCCGCGGGCGCGTACTCGCCCACCGCGGCGGTGGTCGCGGCCAGGCTGGCCAGCGAAGCGCGACGCGGTCGCGCCCTGTCGGTCATCACCGCCGGGCTCACCATCTCGATCGTGACCGGTGTCCCCCTGGGCAACCTGGTCGGCCAGCACTGGGGCTGGCGGACCACCTTCGCCGGCGTGGCCGTCTTGTCGATCATCCTGGCCGTCGTGCTGCGGTTCCTGCTGCCCCACCTTGCCCCCGATGAGGCCAGGGCGGGTGTTCGCGAGCGCCTCGCCGCGCTGCGCCGTCCCGGGGTACCCCGGGTGCTGGCCACCACCGGGCTCGGAATCCTCGCCGGTTACCTCGCCTACACCTACGTCGCCCCGACCAGCCGCGCCGCGGGGGCGACCACCGGGGCCCTGACGATTGTGCTGATCTGCTTCGGGGTCGGCGCGGCCGTCGGCACCCTGCTCGCCGGCGCCGCCGTGGACCGCTACGGCCAGGCCCCAGTGGTCCGCACCGGCGCACTCATCCAGGCGCTGGCCCTGGCCGGGCTCGCCGCGGCGACCGCCGCCAACCTCCGCAGTGGGCTCGCTCCCGCGGCGGCCTTGTTCGCACTGCTCGGGGTAGGGAGCTGGACCTACAACGCCCCTCAACAGCACCGTCTGGTCGAACTCGCACCCACCGACGCCACCCTGCTCGTCTCGCTCAACAGCTCGGCGATCTACGCCGGGATCGGTCTCAGCGGCGCCCTCGGGGCACTCACCGCATCGGCCGGCGCCGCGCTGGGCTCCGGCGGCGGCCCGGCCCTCACCTGCGGGGTCGGGGCAGCCGTCGCTGTGGCCACCATCCTCGTCGTCGGCCGCCGACACTCCACGAACAACGGCCGACAGTCGGCCTGAGGAGGAACACGACGATGAGGGTTTTCCTAGCTGGCGCCAGCGGAGTGATCGGCTTGCGCCTGCTACCGCTGCTCGTGGCCGCCGGTCACCAGGTCGCCGCCATGACCCGCACCCCGGTGAAGACCGCCCAGCTGCGCGCGCTGGGTGCCGAACCGGTCGTCTGCGACGTGTTCGACCTCGACGCTCTGCGTCACGCCGTCGCCACCTTCGCGCCCCACGTCGTGGTTCACCAGCTCACCGACCTGCCCGAGGACAAGACGCGCCTCGTCGAGCTCTCCGCCGCCAACGACCGGATGCGCCGCGAGGGCACCCGCAACCTGCTCACCGCGGCCAAGGCCGCCGGGTCCCGGATCGTCGCCCAAAGCATCGCCTGGCCGCTGCCCGCCGACCGCCAAACCGCCGTCGACGACCACGAACGCGGCATCCTCGACGCGGCCGGAGTGGTCATCCGCTACGGCCAGTTCTACGGCCCCGGCACCTGCTACGAGCACGATCTGCCCAGCCCGCCCCGGATCCACATCGACACGGCCAGCCGCCGCACGGTGCCGTTGCTCGACGCACCCACCGGTGTGATCGTCATCGTCGACGACCAGCCCAAGCCAGCAGAGGCGCCGTGACAACCCGCCGGCGGCGTGACCGTGCCGCAGGGCAGGGGGACTGACCCGTGTGCGCCGTAACGGGATCGTCTGCGGGACAGCCGGCGCGCCAGATAGCGATGACATAACTACGCCACTTACCGCTGACAGTCACAGTGTCCTGTCTGGTCCTGTCTCACCGGCAGGCGTCCGCGAACGTTCGTTTCCCGACAGTGCTCGCCCCGCACCCCAGGTGCCAGCCCCCAGCATGCCGTTCTCGACGGTCCTCATGCTCGCATCGTGAGGGGGAACCCGGCCGCAAGGCAGACGCAGCTGATGCGTCAACCCGCTGAGCTGGTTCCACACTCTGCCAATCGCGCTTCCCGTACGTGCCTAGGGAACCGACAGGCCTCTTGATCTCACAGGCCGCGCGCGCAAGTCCGCCCAGTGCTTCCGGACGCCGTCGGACAGGCACCTGGGATCCGACCGTCCCGCTAGAGTTTGGAGCTAGGCGAAAGAATCGAAGGATGATCCGATTATTGCGATTGGAGGTACTTCATGACTGCTCCCGTGGTCCGTCGGGACTCAGAAGCGTACCTGGCGTCGGCTGACCAAGCGCACGAAAGCCATGAAGCTACCCGCGAGTAGTACCCATGCACCTGTGTCGGATGACGATCCCCGCAAAGGACGGCGCCGTTCAGTGAGTCAGCCAGCTCCACCAGGGTGCGAAAATGACTTCGGTGAGGCGCTCGTAGCCTGCAGTTGAGGGGTGTGAGCCGTCGCCGGCGTTCACCTCTGCGGCCCAGACGGGCTCTTCGATCAGTTCGGTGAACGTGTCGACGTAGGCGACGGCATGTTGTGTACAAGCGGCAGCGAACCGATCGTTGAGCCCGCGGATGCGCTCGTTCTGGTCCTGGTCGGCGACCGGTGCGGGGCCGACGACCAGCGCCGGCCAGCCGGGCTGCTCGGTTCCAGTCAGGATGGCGTCGAGGTTCGCACGGGACATCTCGGGTTCGGGGCGGGTTCCACCCGGACGGGCGGTGGTGTCGTCGACGCCGAAGGAGAGCACGAGCCGATTGTCCAGCCCGTCGGGAAACCGCAGTTCCACCTCTTGCTGCCAGCGTGCCCGCATATCCGTGGAGGTGTTCAGTCGGATCCCCAGGTTGTAGTCGGTCAGCACGAGCCCGCGGGTCTCGGCTCGCACAGCCAGTCGCCCTACCCAGCCGAGATGAGCGGGATCGCCGACGCCGGCGACGAAAGAGTCCCGAACGAAACACATCCGGATCACTCGCTGCGGCACGTCGGTGATGATGCCAGGACGAACGTGTGACCGGCTGACCAGCGATCAGGGCCGCCCGGTTGGGGATCCTCAGCGGGACGGCCCCGCACGCCAGATAGCGCTGCCAGAACACGGCCACTTACCGCTGACGGTCACAGTGTCGCGGCCACTCGCCTGTGATTCGCGGCGCTAGTTGGCACGTTGCCGACGCCGCTAACTGGCACGTCGGCATGTGTCCTTTGGTATCAGTCTCGACGACGTCTCGGTCGTTGCCTGGCGGCGGCAGAGCAGGCCCGTAGGGATCGATCTATCCGTCAGCTTCGAGCGGCCGGGGCCGTGGCGATGCCCCGATTAGACGGTCAGTGACCGTTACTCGGGGTGTGCGATGCCGTTGCGGTAGGCGAACACGATTGCTTGGACTCGGTCGCGCAGTCCGAGTTTGGTGAGGATGCGGCCGAGGTGGGTCTTGACGGTTGCTTCAGCCAGGTAGAGCTTGGCGGCGATCTCGGCGTTGGACAGTCCGGCGGCGATTTCGACGAGCACCTCGCGTTCCCGCCCGGTGAGCGCTGCAAGGGCGGGGGCGTCCGGGCTGGATTTGGTGTCTCGCGGGTCCGGTAGGCGGGTGGCGTAGGCGTCGAGCAGACGGCGGGTGACGCTGGGCGCGACGATGGCGTCGCCTGAGGCGACCGCGCGGATCGCGGTGACCAGGTCGGCCGGTGGCACGTCTTTGAGAAGGAAGCCGCTGGCGCCATGGCGCAGCGCGGCGTAGGCGTATTCGTCCAGGTCGAACGTGGTCAGCACGAGCACCCGGCAGGTGGGGGTGTCGCGGACGATCCGTCGGGTCGCTTCGATGCCGTCGGTGCCGGGCATCCGCACGTCCATGAGGATGACGTCCGGGCGCAGTTGCGCGGCCAGGCGGATGGCGTGGTCTCCGTCGGCTGCTTCGCCGACGACGGTGAGGCCGGGTTGTTCTTCGAGGACCATGCGCATTCCGCTGCGCAGTAGGGACTGGTCGTCGACGAGAAGTACGCTGATGCTCACGCTTCCCCGGCCGGTTCTCGCGGGAGCCGGGCGTGCACCCTCCACCCGCCGTCGGGGTGCGGTCCGGCGTCGACGCTGCCCTGGTAGGCGGCGGCGCGTTCGCGCATGCCGGGCAGGCCGTGACCAGGCGCATGCCCGGTATCGGTGGTGGCGTCGGGGTGTCCGTCGTCGCTGATGTCGATGCGGAGCTGGTCTGGTTCGTAGTGCAGCTCGACGTGGACGGTCCGCGCGTTGCGGGCGTGCTTGAGGGTGTTGGTCAGCGCCTCCTGCACGATGCGGTAG
>QHCA01000108.1 GCA_003244095.1 Pseudonocardiales bacterium
GAGTTCGCGATGGGCTCGTCGACGGAGAACTCCGCCTTCGGCCCGACGCACAATCCGTGGGACCTGACCCGGGTGCCCGGGGGCTCCTCCGGTGGGTCCTCGGCCGCGGTCGCCGCGCATCTGGCCCCGCTCGGCATCGGCACCGACACGGGCGGCTCGATCCGCCAGCCGGCCGCCGTGTGCGGTCTGGTCGGCGTCAAGCCCACCTACGGTGGCGTCTCCCGCTACGGCCTGGTCGCCTTCTCCTCCAGCCTCGACCAGGCCGGCCCGTTCGCCCGTACGGTGCTCGATGCCGCCCTGTTGCACGCGGTCATCGCGGGCTACGACCCGGCCGACTCCACCAGCATCGACGCGCCCGTGCCGCCGGTCGTGGCCGCGGCCCGCGCCGGCACCCAGGGCGACCTCGGCGGTGTCACCGTCGGCGTCGTCACGGAGTTGGGTGGCGAGGGCTACCAGCCCGGCGTGACGGCAGCCTTCGGCGATGCGCGCAGCAGGCTGGAGACGGCCGGGGCCAAGGTGGTCGAGGTGTTCTGCCCGCACTTCGGCTACGCCCTGCCGGCCTACTACCTCATCGCGCCCAGTGAGGCCTCCTCCAACCTGGCCCGCTTCGACGGCGTCCGCTACGGCCTGCGGGTCGGCGACGACGGCACCCGCGGCCTCGAGGAGGTCATGGCACTGACCCGCGAGGCCGGCTTCGGGGCCGAGGTGAAGCGGCGGATCATGCTGGGCACCTATGCGCTTTCCAGTGGCTACTACGATGCCTACTACGGCCAGGCGCAGAAGGTCCGGACCCTGATCACCCGCGACTTCGCCGCGGCGTTCGAGACCTGCGACGTCCTGGTCTCGCCGACCACGCCCAGCGTCGCCTTCCCGCTCGGCGAGCGCACCGGCAACCCGATGGCGATGTACGCCGCCGACCTGTGCACCCTGCCGGCCTCACTCGCCGGCTTGCCCGCCCTGTCCGTCCCGTGCGGGTTGTCCGAGGGGCTCCCGGTGGGCCTGCAGGTGATGGCGCCGGCGCTGGCCGACGACCGTATCTACCAGGTGGCCGCCGCGCTGGAGGCCTCCTACGACCAGCCCTGGATCGGCGAGGTGCCCGACCTGTGACACAGGCCCTGTCCTACGACGACGTCGTCGCGCGCTACGAGCCGGTCATCGGCCTGGAGACCCACGTCGAGCTCGGCACGGCGTCGAAGATGTTCTGCGGCTGCTCGACGACGTTCGGCGCCGACCCCAACACCCAGGTCTGCCCGGTCTGCCTGGGGCTGCCCGGCAGCCTTCCGGTGACCAACGCCGCGGCCATCGAGTACGCCATCCGGATCGGCCTGGCCTTGAACTGCCAGATCGCCACGTGGTGCCGCTTCGCCCGCAAGAACTACTTCTACCCCGACATGCCGAAGAACTTCCAGATCAGCCAGTACGACGAGCCGCTGTGCACCGACGGCTGGCTCGACGTCGACGTGGACGGCGACACGGTACGGGTGGAGATCGAGCGGGTGCACCTGGAGGAGGACACCGGCAAGACCCTGCACGTGGGCGGTGCCACCGGGCGAATCCATGGCGCCACCCACTCCCTGGTCGACTACAACCGGGCCGGGATCCCGCTGGTCGAGGTGGTGACCAAGCCGGTCACCGGAGTGGGGGCCAGGGCGCCCGAGCTCGCCAAGGCCTACGTGACCGAGCTCCGCGACATCCTGCGCACGCTGGGCGTGTCCGACGTCCGGATGGAGCAGGGCAGCCTGCGCTGCGACGTCAACACCTCGCTGCGGCTGCTGGACACCTTGGCCCTCGGCACCCGTACCGAGACCAAGAACGTCAACTCGCTGCGGTCGGTCGAGCGGGCCGTGCGCTCGGAGATGGTGCGCCAGGCCGAACGTCTCGACGCCGGTGAGCGGATCGTCCAGGAGACCCGGCACTTCCAGGAGGACACCGGACGCTCCCGGCCCGGCCGGTCCAAGGAGGAGGCGACGGACTACCGGTACTTCCCGGAGCCCGACCTGGTGCCGCTGGCTCCCGAGCCCGCCTGGGTCGCCACGATCCAGGCCGCACTGCCGGAGCTGCCCGCGGCCCGGCGGCGCCGCCTGGCCGCGCAGCTCGGCGCGTCCGACCGCGACATGATCGCGATGTCGAACACCGGCGTCGTCGACCTGGTCGCGGCGACCGCCGCCGCCGGCGCGCCGGCCGCCGAGGCGCGCAACTGGTGGATGGGCCACCTCGCGCAGCACGCCAACTCCGCCGACATCGAGCCCGCGGAGCTGTCGATCACTCCGGAGCAGGTGGCCCGGGTGATCGCTCTCGTCGCCGACGGCACCTTGTCGACCGGCCTGGCGCGGCAGGTGGTCGACGGCGTGCTGGAGACCGGGAAAGACCCCGACCAGGTGATCAGCGAGCGCGGCCTGCGTACGGTCGGCGACGCCGACACGCTCGGCGCCGCCATCGACGAGGCGATCGCCGCCCGTCCGGACATCGCCGACAAAGTTCGCGGGGGTAAGGTCGCGGCAGCCGGCGTACTGGTCGGGGCGGTGATGAAGGCAACGCGCGGGCAGGCCGATGCGTCCACAGTCCGGGCACTGCTGCTGAGCCGGCTCACGGGGGGCTGACTCGCGTCGACGGGGAGTGGGACATGGCTCAGCAGCGGGACGTGTTCCTGCCGGCCGCGATGGTCAGCTTTGACGCGGGCATTCCCGCCCTGTGCTCCCGGCACGGTGATCCGGCCGCACGAGGACGCAGGGTGCAATTCATCTCCCGGCCGCCCGGGTGGTCCTACATCCTGCTGCTCGCCGGTGCGCTGCCCTTCCTCGTCGTGGGGATGGCATTGCGCAAGACGCTGGTCGCGCAGCGGTGGCCGTACTGCGCCAGTTGCGACAACAGGATCCGGCGCACCCGGCTGGCCGCCCTGGCCCTGATCCTGGCCGCTGTCGCGACGATCGTCGCCACCATCGCGCTCGGCGGGCAGCACCCGTTGCTCGGGGGCATGGGTGTGCTCCTGTTCGTCCTCCTCTTCCTTGCCAGCCTCTTCGTCCTGATCTCCTCCGATCCGACCCGGGTCGCGCGGGGCGTCGTGACGCGGGACGGGTACGCGCTGCGGCTGCGGGAGCCGGCGCCGGGATTCGTTGCCGCCCTGCCCTCCGCGCCGCCGTTCGCCGGCCCGCCTGCGCCCCGTTTGCCCAGGACATGATTCCGGTACGCGAGCTCGACCACGCCGTCACCCAGGGTTGAGCGCCTTCGGGTCCAGCCGCAGCAGCCGGTCGTCGGCCGCCACCGGGTCACCCCTGCCGTCCCGGTTGGACGTGAGCAGCCACAACGAGCCGTCGGGGCCGACGGCGACATGGCGCAGGCGGCCGTACTGTCCGACGAGCAGCGACTGCGGGCGACCCAGCGTGCCGTCGCCGGCGATCGGGATCCGCCACAGGCGCTCGCCCTTGAGGCAGGCGACGTAGATCACCTGGTGCAGGATGGCGATGCCGCTGGGGGAGGCCTCGGGCGGGTTCCAGGTCACCAGCGGATCGGTGAACCGGCCGCCGCCCCCGACACCCTCCACCGTGGGCCAGCCGTAGTTGTGCTTCGGCTGGATCAGGTTGACCTCGTCGTGGCGGTTCTGCCCGAACTCCGATGCGTAGAGCCGGCCGTGGGAGTCCCAGGCCAGTCCCTGCACGTTGCGGTGTCCGTAACTCCAGACCAGCGAACCGGGGTACGGGTTGCCCGGCGCCGGCTTACCCTCGGGCGTCATCCTGAGCACCTTGCCGCCCAGGCTGGTGACGTCCTGCGACCGGCCGCGGGCCGAGGCGTCACCGGTGCCCGCGTAGAGGTACCCGTCCGGCCCGAACGTGATCCGCCCGCCGTTGTGGATGCCGGACACCGGAATGCCGGTGACGATCGGCTGCGGGGTCTCGCCGAGCTTGAAACGCGCGATCCGGTTGTCGTGGGCCGTCGTGTAGTAGGCGTAGACGAGCTTGTCGCGGCTGTAGTCCTTGGACACGGCGATGCCCAGCAGCCCGCCCTCGCCGGAGGAATTGGCCTCGGTGACCCGCTGCACGGTGCGCACGGTGCCGTCCCTCGCCACCGCCTTGATCAGCCGGCTGTCCCGCTCGGTCAACAGGGCCGAGCCGTCCGGGAGGAAGGCCAGGCCCCACGGCGCGGTCAGCCCGCTGGCTAGCACCGTGACGACCGGTGCGACGGGGAAGTGATCGGCCGGGTCGTCCCGCGCGGAATTCGTACACGCCGTCGCCAGCAGGGCCACCACGAGCGCGGCTGCGGAGATCCGGGACACGACACTCCTCGCTGCCGGCAGCGGTTGGTCTCCCCTTCAGGGTGGCGCGCTTGCGCTGCCGCCGCCACTCATAGGGTGGGCGGGTGAAGGTGCTGCTGCCGCATCCCGACGGCCGTGAACTGCTGGGCGGCCTCCCGGACGAGGCTGACATCGACGTCTGGTCCGGCTCCGGTGAGCCACCGGGCGCCGCGGAGGTGCAATTCTGGGTCCCGCCGTTCCTGGCCACCGCTGAGGTGGTTCCGTGGGTCGGGCAGATGCGCCGGCTCGCCGTCGTGCAGCTGCTCACCGCCGGCGCCGACACCTGGGTCGGCCGGCTGCCCGACGGCGTGACGCTCTGCGACGCCCGCGG
>QHCA01000109.1 GCA_003244095.1 Pseudonocardiales bacterium
GCCCCGGCGATGATCACGCGCAGCCCACGGCCGGCCGCGCCCACCGCGTAGTCGAGCATCACCTGGGGGGCGCGGTGGGCGGACACCACGTGCGCTTCGTGGGCGACCCCGAAGTCGCGCAGAGCCTGCACGGCCCCCGACATCACCGGCCAGTCGGAGTCGCNNGCCTGCATCACCGGCCAGTCGGAATCGCTGCCCATGACCACGCCCACCAGCGGGCTTCTCATTCGGCCAGCTCCTTGCCGGTGCTGAGGAAGCTGGCGGCCCGGGTGGCCCGGTCGCGGAGCGCCACCACGTCGGTGCCCGCCACGGTGACGTGCCCGATCTTGCGGCCGGGCCGGCTGCTCTTGCCGTACAGGTGCACCTTGATCCCGGGGTCAAGCGCGAGCAGGTGATGCAGCCGCCCGTCGATCCCGGTGGCGCCGTCCGGTCCGCCCAGGACGTTGGCCATGGCGATCGCGGGCGCGGTCGGCGCGGTGGCGCCCAGCGGGTAGTCGAGCACGGCGCGCAGGTGCTGCTCGAACTGCGAGGTACGCGACCCCTCGATCGTCCAGTGGCCGGAGTTGTGCGGCCGCATGGCGAGCTCGTTGACCAGCAGTTCACGGCCGGTGTCGAACAGCTCCACGGCGAGCACGCCGACGACATCAAATGCCTGGGCGATCCGGATCGCCAGGTGCTGCGCCGCGATCGCGGTGTCGGCGCCGACACCCGGTGCCGGCGCGAGCACCTCGACACAGATCCCGTCCCGCTGCACGGTCTCGACGACGGGCCAGGTAGCCACCTGACCGTACGGCGACCGCGCGATCACGGCCGACAGCTCACGCACCAGCGGCACCCGCTCCTCGACGATCAGGTGCGCCCCCGTCACCACGCGAGCCGCGGCCTGTCGCGCATCGAACAATTCACGGGCCTGCTCCGCATCGGCCAGGAACCACACGCCGCGTCCGTCGTACCCTCCGCGCACCGCCTTGGCGACGACCGGCCACGTGCCGTCGGCGAAGCCGACGACGTCCTGAGCGGTCGTCACCACCGACCAGCGCGGCACGGCGAATCCCAGGGCGGACAGCCGCTCGCGTAGGACCTGCTTGTCCTGCGCGTGCAGCAGCGCGTCGGGGCCGGGCAGCACCACGACACCCGACGACACCAGCTCGCTCAGCAGGTCGCCGGGCACGTGCTCGTGGTCGAAGGTGAGCACGTCACAGCCCTCCGCAAAGGCCAGCAGGGTGTCGTAGGACCTGTGGTCACCGACCGTCACATCCGCCGCGACGAGCGCCGCCGCGTCGTCGCGGCTGGTGGCGAGGACGCGCAACGACAGGCCGAGAGCGATCGAGGCCTGGTGTGTCATCCGGGCCAGTTGGCCGGCACCCACCATTCCCACCACCGGCAGGCCCGTACGGACGTCCATCAGCCAAGGGTGGCAGAAGGGGCGGCGGCGCCCACCGCTGACACCGGCATTCTGGCAGAACGCCCCCGGTACGGGCTGGGGACGACCTACTCTTTTGGGGAGAGCTCCTGCCACCCTGCCGGGCGCCTCCCAGCCCCCGGTGAGCCGATGACCTCTCCATCGATCGCGCTAGCAAGGAGCCGGCCGAGCGATGCCCACCTGATCAAGGCCGCCCGGCTCGGCCGGCTGCCTGCGTACGCCGAGCTGTCCGCCCGGCACCTGCAGGCCGCTCGCCGGCTGAGCGCGCTGCTGACCCTGAGCCCGGCCGAGGCGGACGAGCTCGTGGACGAGGCTCTCGCGACAGTGCTGGCCACGCTGCAGCGCGGCGGCGGGCCAGACGTCGCGTTCCGCCCGTACCTGCTCACCGCGCTTCGCTCGGCGCACGACGACCGGATCCTCACGAGAACGCGGTTGGCCGAGCGGACGCTGGCCGCCCCGGCCTTCGCGCGGCTGCCCGAACGCTGGCAACTGATCCTGTGGCACACCGAGGTCGAGAGCGAGACGCCCGCCCAGGTCGGCCGGCTGCTGGGCCTGGCGCCGAGCGCCGTTACCGCACTGACCGGCCGGGCCCGCGAGCGGTTGCGCCAGGCCTACCTGCAGGAGCACGTGGACAGCACCAACGATCCCGCCTGCCACTGGGCGGCACAGCGCTTCGGCGCCCACGTACCCGAGGACGACAAGCACGTCGACGACTGCCACCGTTGCACGGCGTTGTGCGGGCAGCTGGGCAAACTCGACACGGGCCTGCGCGGCATGCTCGGCCCCCTCGTCCTCGGCTCCCATGCCGCTGCGTACGTCGCGGCCGGCACCGGGCCGACCGCGGGGCGCGGCCGGCTGGTCCGGCCCAGGCGGTGGGCCCAGGACAACTTCGGGACGGCCAACGCCTCAGCCGGCCTGGCCGCCGCGGCTGCGGTCGTCGCCGTGGTCCTGCTGACCGGAGTCACGGTGATCTCGTCCGATCCGACTGTCCGGCCGGAAGAACCGCCCAGCGCGGCGGGCGCGCCGGCACCGGGAGCAACCGCCCTGCCCGGCAGCGACTCGATCGCAGCCCTGATCGGGCCGGGCGCCGTGCGCGCCACCACGGGCGTGCTCGCGCGCGCCGCGGCGGGGACACGGCCGCGGGCCACGGCCGCCGTCGCACCGGCCAGGGTCACTCCGGCCGCCCTGCTACCGGGCCCACGGGTGCCGGTCCTGCCGGTGCCCCGCCGCGCCGATCTCGGCGTACGGGTCACCAACGCGGCCACCCAGCACGGCCGGGCGGCGGTCAAGGTGCACGTATCGAACGTCGGGCCCGGCCCCACCGCCGAGATCACCCTGGTCATCACCGCCCCGGAGAGCCCGGAGCCGGGCTCCGGCCTGCGCGGGTGGGCCTGCACCCGACAGCAGACGCTGACGTGCAAGCACGCCCCGCTCGCCTCCGGCGCGTCGACGACAGCCACCGTCACCGTGCAGGTCAAGGGCGGCGGGCAGGTCATGGCCCGGGTCCGCTCGCCGGGAATCACCGATCCAGAGAGCCAGAACAACGTCGACTCGGCATCCCTGAACAAGCAGAGCGCAGGCGGCGGGGACACGGCCGCGGGCCGCCGGGCCGACCACTCGCGCGACGCGGCCCGCCGCGAGAAGTGACTAGTTGAGGCCGAGTTCGCGGGCGATCAGCATGCGCTGCACCTCTGAGGTGCCTTCACCGATCTCGAGCACCTTGGAGTCGCGCCAGTGACGCGCCACGGGGAATTCGTTCATGAAGCCGTACCCGCCGAAGATCTGCGTCGCCTCCCGCGCGTTGGTGACCGCGCTCTCGCTGGAGTACAGCTTGGCGATCGCCGCCTCCTTCTTGAACGGCCGGCCGGCCAGCATCCGGGCGGCGGCGTCGTAGTAGGCCAGCCGGGCGACGTGCGTGCGCATCTGCATGTCGGCGATCTTGAACTGGATAGCCTGGTAGGCGCCGATGTTCTGGCCGAAGGCCTGCCGCTGCCCGGCGTAGCGCACCGACTCGTCGATGCAGGCCTGGGACAACCCGACGCCCAGCGCCGCGTAGGCGATGCGCCCCTCGTCGAGGGTGGAGAGGAAGTTGGCGTACCCGCGGCCCCGCTCACCGAGGAGGTTCGCCGCCGGCACCCGCACGTCGGCGAAGGCCAGCTCGTGGGTGTCGGAGGCATGCCAGCCGACCTTGGAGTAGCTTTTCGACGCCGAGAAGCCCGGGGTGGGCACGGGCACCAGGAAGGAGGAGACCTCCGGGCGCCCGTCATCGCGCTGCCCGGTGGCGGCCGTCACGGTCACCAGCCGGGTGATGTCGGTGCCCGAGTTGGTAATGAAGGCTTTCGTCCCGTTGATCACCCAGTGGCCGTCAGCCAGCCGGGCCGTCGTGCGAATGGCACCGGCATCCGAGCCACTGCCGGGCTCGGTGAGGCCGAACGCGCCAAGCGCCGCGCCCGAGCACAGGGCGGGTAGCCACTGCTGCTTCTGCGCGTCGGAGCCGAAGCGGAAGACCGGCATCGCGCCGAGCGACACGGCGGCCTCCAGCGTGATGGCGACGCTGGAGTCGGCCCTGGCGAGCTCCTCGATGGCCAGGCAGAGGGTGAAGTAGTCACCGCCCATGCCGCCGTACTCCTCGGGGAAGGGCAGCCCGAACAGGCCCATCTCCCCCATGGCCGCGACGACGTCGTACGGGAATTCGCCGCTCTCGTCGTAGCCGTGCGCCTTGGGCGCCACGACCTTGCCCGCGAAGTCCTCCACGGTCTTGCGGAAGCCTTCCTGCTCCTCGCCCAGCCGGTAGTCGACCATGCTGCCCTTCCTCAGTCGGGGTCGGATGTGGTTCGGGAGGTACTGCACTGCGATCGTCGCACGGCTCCCCTATTCTCGGCGGGTGCCTCTCGCATCGACCTTTCGTCACCGGGCCCGGGTGTTCGTCGCCGAGCTCGCCAAGTTCGGCGTCATCGGCCTGGTCAACACGGCCCTGGACTTCGGCATCCTCAACCTGCTGCATTTCGGGATGGGCGTCGGCCCCCTGACATCGAAGTGTGTCTCGACGGTGATCGCCGCCACGAGCTCGTACTTCATGAACCGGCACTGGACCTTCAAGCACCGGGCCAGGTCCGGGATGCGCCGGGAGTACACGCTGTTCTTCCTGCTCAACCTGATCGGCCTGGCCATCGGACTGATCTGCATCGCCGTGGTGCGGTACGGCCTACACATGGACAGCCCGGCCGCCATCAACGCGGCCAACCTCGTCGGGCTGCTGATCGGTACGGTATTCCGCTTCTGGTCCTACCGGCGCTGGGTCTTCATGGCCGACGGCCACCTCGCCGTCGAGAAAGCGCCCGGCGACTCCGCGGAGCCGATCGTTGTCGGCCCGACCGGTTGACGGCAGCCGCGTTCATGGTCAATGTGTTTCCGTGACCCGAAGCCCCGTCTCCGTTGACATTCCGTCACTGCTGCACCTGGCGGAGACGGCCCGGGGTGCCGGGGGCTACGAGCGGGGCGCCCGCCTGGCGCAGCAGGCGGCGGACATGGCCGTTCGCCAAGGCAACAAGCGACTCCAGGCGCGCGCCCTGCGGCTGCTCGCCAACCAGCTCATCAAGCTCGGTGAGTACGAGAGGGCGGCGAGGTCAGCGGACCTGGCGATCTCGCTGCTCGAAACACTCGGCGACGAGGCCGGCATCTGCGAGACCCGGACCTTCCAGGCGCAGGCCTACTCCGCCCTGGGGCTGCAGGAGGAGGCACTGACCGCACTCGGTGGCGGTCTGGAGCTCGCACAAAGGCTGGGCGACAACCTGCTGTTGTTCTGGACGCTGAACCGGATCGGCACCTCGCACTGCGACATGGCCGACTGGGCGCAGGCCGAGCCGTTCCTGCGCCATGCGCACGAGCTGGCGACAGGGGAGGATCTGGGCGATGAGGCGACGTTCTGCATCCTCAACAACCTGGCCTCCCACGCCCAGGGCTACGTCAAGGCGCTGCGCGCCCTGGACGATTTCCCCCGGGCCGAGGCGGAACTGCGCTCCGGCCTGATCTATGCCCGGCAGGCGGTCGATGCGGCCCGCGCGGTTGCGCACCCGTTCCGGAAAGCCATCTCCCTGGGCAATCTCGGGATGCTGCTCGGGCTGGCCGGGGACTTCGACGCGGCCGCCGCGCAGATGGATCGGGCGCTCGAACTCAGCGCGACGCACGGCTACCGGCCACTCGAGCTGGATGCGCTCAATGACACCGGCGAGCTGTTCTTGCTTCGCGGCGACCTGCCCGCTGCCGTCGCGCGTTTCGCCGAGGTGCTCCAGCGCGCGTCGCAGGCGAACGAGCCCTATGTCATCCTCCTGGCGCACCAGCAACTGTCGGCGGCACACGAGCGGATCGGCGACTACCAAAGCGCGCTGAGGCACTACCGCGACTACCACCGTATCGAGCGACTCATGCACTCGGAGGTGGCGAACCACCGGGCCAAGTTGCTGACGCACCGATTCGAGTTGCACAACGCCCAGCTGGCAGCGGACAAGGCCCGACTGGAGGCCCGCCTGGCCATGCTGCGCAGCCACGAGCTGGAGGCGGAGAAGCAGGCGCTGCAGATGCGCGCCACCGAACTCGGCCGGGACGCCAACACCGACCCCCTGACCGGGCTGTGGAACCGCCGGCACATGGACGAGCAGTTCCCGGGGCTGTTCCGGCATGCCCAGGAGACCGGCCGGCCGCTGTGCGTGGCGATCGGCGACCTCGACCGGTTCAAGAACGTCAACGACCGGTTCGGCCACGCGGCCGGCGACCAGGTGCTGCGGCAGCTCGCCGCCATCCTGCGCGGCGGCTGCCGCCCCGGAGACATGGTGGCCCGGATGGGCGGTGAGGAGTTCTTCCTCGCGTTGATCGACACCGAGTTCCCGGCCGCGCGGGCCACCTGCGAGCGGCTGCGGCGCGCCGTCGAGCACTATCCGTGGCACGACATCTCGCCGGGCCTGGCCGTCACGATCAGTTTCGGGGTCGGGGAGGCGACCGACGTCGGCGACCACCACCAGCTGCTCGCCCGGGCGGACGGCTCGATGTACGCCGCCAAGCGCGCTGGCCGCAACCGGGTCGAGCCGGTCGCCGGGCAACTCGCGCGCGCCGAGGTCAAGCTGCGGGACCCGGTCCTGGGGAGCCCTGCCGGTTGACGGCGGCGGCGTCCGCAGTCACTGTAATCCGGTGACGCAAAGCGCGACGACCGTCGACGTGCCGTCACTGCTGCACCTGGCGGAGACGGCCCGGGGCTGCGGCGACTACAAGCTAGGGGTCGCTCATTCCCAGCAGGCGGCCGACCTGGCCGCGCTGCAGGGTGCGGACGCACTGCAGGCGAACGCCCTGCGGCTGCTGGCCATGCAGCTCATCAAGCTCGGTGAGTACGAGCGGGCGGCAAGATCAGCAGACCTGGCGATCTCGCTGCTCGAACCTCTCGGCGACGAGGCCGGCGTCTGCAAGATGCTGACCTTTCGGGCGCAGGCCTACTCCGCCCTGGGGCTGCACGAGGAGGCGCTGACCTCGCTCGGCACCGGTCTGGAGCTCGCTCAAAGGCTGGGCGACAACCTGCTGTTGTTCTGGACGCTGAACCGGATCGGCACCTCGCACTGCGACATGACCGACTGGGCGCAGGCCGACCCGTTCCTGCGCCATGCGCACGAGCTGGCGATCGGGCAGGATCTCGGCGGTGAGGCGACGTTCTGCATCCTCAACAACCTGGCCTGGCACGCCCAGGGCTACGTCATGCACTTGCGCGCGCTGGGCGAGGTCTCGCGGGCCGAGAAGAAGCTACTCGCCGGAGTGGACCACGGCCGGCAGGCAGTCGATGCGGCGCGCGCGGCGGGGCACCCGTTCCGGGAAGCGATCTCCTCGGGCAGCCTCGGGATGCTGCTCGGACTGGCCGGGGACTACCAGGGGGCGGCCGAGCAGATCGACCGGGCGCTCGAGCTCAGCGCGGCACACGGCTACCGCACGGTGGAACTTTACGCGTTGAAGAGCACCGCGGATGTGTCGATCCTGCGGGGTGACCTGCCGGCCGCCATCGCCCGGTTCACCCAGGTGCTCGACCTCGCGACCCAAATCAACGAGCCCTACGTCGTCCTCGCCGTGCACCAGCAACTCTCCGCGGCGCACGAGCGGATCGGCGACTACCGGACCGCGCTGAGGCACTACCGGGACTACCACCGCATCGAGCGGACAGTGAACACGGCGGCGGCCGAGCGCCGGGCCAAGCTGCTGACGCACCGATTCGAGTTGCACAACGCCCAGCTGGCAGCGGACAAGGCCCGACTGGAGGCCCGCCTGGCCATGTTGCGCAGCCACGAGCTGGAGGCGGAGAAGCAGGCGCTGCAGATGCGCGCCACCGAACTCGGCCGGGACGCCAACACCGATCCCCTGACCGGGCTGTGGAACCGCCGGCACATGGACGACCAGTTCCCCCACCTGTTCCGGCGTGCCCAGGAGACCGGGCGGCCGCTGTGCGTGGCGATCGGTGACCTCGACCGGTTCAAGAACGTCAACGACCGGTTCGGCCACGCGGCCGGCGACCAGGTGCTCCGGCAGCTCGCCGCCATCCTGCGCGGCGGCTGCCGCCCCGGAGACCTCGTCGCGCGGATGGGCGGTGAGGAGTTCTTCCTCGCCTTCATCGACACCGAGTTTCCGGCCGCGCGGGCTACCTGCGAGCGGCTGCGTAAGGCGGTCGAGGACTACGAGTGGGGCGCCATCCGGCCCGACCTCGCCGTCACCGTCAGCTTCGGGCTGGCCGCCGCGACCGGCATCGACCACCATGACCAGCTCCTCGACGATGCCGACATCTCGCTGTACGTCGCCAAGCGCGCCGGTCGCAATCGGGTCGCGCCGCCGATGACGCGCACCTAGCCGGCCTGAGACCCCCCCCCGCCTGCTCGTGCGGTGATCATGCACGTTTGCCACGCGACACGCCGAAGGGCACCGCAGCCCTGCATGATCACGACGGTGGGGGGCTGGGCGGGCTGGGCGGCGGCCCGGCGCACGCCCGCGCGCTGCAGGTGAACTCAGACGGGGGTGACGCCGTGGCGGCGGCGGGAGAAGGCGCGGTCCTTGTCCCGGCTCGCCGCGAAGCGCCGGATCAGGTCGGCCCGGAGATCCTCGGGCTCGACGATCGCGTCGACGACCAGCTCGCTGGCCAGGTGCACGATGTCGATGTCCTTCTCGTACTCGTCCTTCAAGCCGTCGACGTAGGACGCGCGCTCCTCGTCCGTCGGCAGGGCCGCGATCTTGTTGGCGTATACCGCGTTGATCGCCGCGTCGGCGCCCATCACCGCGATCTTGGCCGTCGGCAGGGCGATCGTGGCCTCGGGCTCGAAGGCCGGCCCGGCCATGGCGTACAACCCGGCGCCGTAGGCCTTGCGGACGACGACACAGACCTTCGGCACCGTCGCCTCGGAGACCGCGGTGATCATCTTGGCGCCGTGCCGGATGATGCCCTGCCGCTCCACCGCGGTGCCCACCATGAAGCCGGGAACATCGGCCAGGAACAGCAGCGGCACGTTGAAGGCGTCGCAGATCTCGATGAAACGGGTGGCCTTGTCGGCGCTGTCGACGAACAGCACCCCGCCCTTGAACATCGGGTTGTT
>QHCA01000110.1 GCA_003244095.1 Pseudonocardiales bacterium
GGCGCTGGCCGAGGCCACCGCCGCCGCCACGGAGCCGGCTGCCGCGACGGCGTCGCGGTCACCGACGCTGACGTTGAGCAGCACCTGCGGCAGCCGCTGGACCACTGCGGCCAGGTCGGCCAGAGAGCGACCGGTCCGCGCCATGCGGCCCAGCAGCTGCAGGCCGGTCAGGATGCCGTCGCCGGTGGTCGCCAGGTCGGGCAGCACGATGTGCCCGCTCTGCTCGCCGCCCATGGACAGCCGGCGGGTGGCCAGCTCCTCCAGGACGTAGCGGTCGCCGACCGGAGTGAGGTCCAGAGCGATGCCGTGTTCGCGCAGGGCGACGTGCAGGCCGAGGTTGCTCATCACGGTGGCAACGACGGTGTCCTCGCGCAGCGTGCCGTCGTCGCGCTTGGCCAGCGCGAGGATCGCCATGATCTGGTCGCCGTCGACGACGGCGCCGTCGGCGGACACGGCCAGGCAGCGATCGGCGTCACCGTCGTAGGCGATGCCCGCGTCGGCACCCTGCTCGACCACCGCCGCGGCCAGGTGGGCGAGATAGGTCGAGCCCACCCCCTCGTTGATGTTGATGCCGTCGGGCTCGGCCGCGACGGCCACGACCTTGGCGCCGGCTCGCTCGTGGACCTCCGGGGCGATCGCGGACGCCGCGCCGTTGGCGCAGTCGATGACCAGGACGAGGCCGTCCAGCCGGTGCGGCAGGGTGCTCACCAGGTGGTCGACGTACAGGTCACGGGCACCGTCGAAGAGGCGTACCCGGCCGACGTCGGCACCGACCGGGCGCTCACAGGACGCGGTCAGGCGGTCGGCCACGGCGCGCTCGATCGCGACCTCGACCGAGTCAGGCAGCTTGACCCCGCCCCGGCCGAACAGCTTGATGCCGTTGTCCGGCATCGGGTTGTGGCTGGCCGACAGCATCACGCCCAGGTCGGCGCCCGCGTGGGCCGTGAGGAAGGCCACGGCCGGCGTCGGCAGGATGCCGACCTGAAGCACGTCGGCGCCGGCACTGGTCAGCCCGGCGACGACCGCCGCTTCGAGCATCTCGCCGCTGGCCCGGGAGTCGCGGCCGATGACGGCAACAGGACGGTACGAGCTGTCACCTTCGCGCAGGACGTGCACGGCCGCCAGGGCCACCGCCAGCGCCAGCTCGGGGGTGAGCTCCCGATTGGCCAGACCGCGGACGCCGTCGGTGCCGAAGAGTCGGCCCACGATCGGCGCCGCCTAGCGCTTCGAGTACTGCGGCGCCTTGCGAGCCTTCTTGAGCCCGTACTTCTTGCGCTCCTTGACCCGCGGGTCACGGGTGAGGAACCCGGCCTTCTTCAGCGCGGGCCGGTCGTCGATGTCGACCTCGATGAGCGCCCGGGCGATGCCGAGGCGCAACGCGCCGGCCTGGCCACTGATGCCACCGCCCTTGAGCAGGGCGACCACGTCGTAGGCCTCACCCTTCTCGAGGGTGACGAAGGGCTCGCGGATCTCCTGCTGGTGGACCTTGTTCGGGAAGTACTCCTCCAACGTGCGGCCGTTGAGCTTGAACTGCCCCGTGCCCGGGCTGAGCCGGACCCGGACGATGGCCTGCTTGCGGCGGCCGACCGTCTGGATGGGCTTCTCGGCGGTGGTTGCGCTCATGCGGTCCTCTTCTGCTGTGGGTGGATACGCACTACTGCGCGACCTGAGAGATCTCGAATGGCACCGGCGCCTGCGCCTGGTGCGGGTGCTCGGGCCCGGCGTAGACCTTGAGCTTGCTCATCATGTGCCGGCCCAGCGTGGTGTGGGGCAGCATGCCCCTGACCGCCCGCTCGATGGCCTGTGCGGGGCGGCGGGCGAGCAGGTCGCCGTACGGCTCGGCCTTGAGGCCACCGGGGTAGCCGGAGTGCCGGTAGGCCATCTTCTGCTCGCGCTTGTTGCCGGTGAGGGCGACCTTGCCGGCGTTGACGATGACGACGAAGTCACCGGTGTCGACGTGCCGGGCGAACATCGGCTTGTGCTTGCCGCGCAACAACTGGGCGGCCTGGCTGGCCAGGCGGCCCAGCACGACGTCACTGGCGTCGATCACGTGCCACTGCCGCTGCACGTCGGCGGGCTTGGGATTGTACGTGGGCACAGGACTACTTTCTACTCAGGATCGTAGGCTGGTAGGCGGGCGCACCAAAGACATCCGCACACCGCGGCAACGACTGATGACGATACCTTCCGCCCCCGCGACGGGTCAAAGTCGGGCGCCGATCCGCGGCGCCGACGCTCATGCGCGATGGCTTTGCTGCCGATCAGGCAGCTATGAGGGCGCGGGCGTCATACCGGTTCCTGGCAGCCAGCCTGGTCCTCTCCGCCTGCTACGTGGGCCGGAGCTACCTGACGGCCGAGATCCTGCAGATCTGCGGGTTGCTGGCCGCACTGGGCGCCATGCTGGTGGGGCTGCGGCGGAATCGGACGAAACATCCGGTTGCGTGGTACATCTTCGCATCGTCCCTCGTGCTCTTCCTCGCCGAACACGTGTGCTGGATGGTCAATGTCGTCAACGGTGACATGATCGCCGGGCCGATCGGGGAGGCGCTCGACTTCGTCGGCTACCTGGCCCTGCTGGTCGGGGCCGTGGTGGCGCTCCGGCAGCGGACCCGACGGGACGCGGGTGGCGTGCTCGACGCAGCGGTCTTCGCCGTGGCCGGGGGGACGATGATCTGGGAGTTCGGCATGCTGGCCAGGCTCACCGCCTGGCATGCGTCGGTTCCCGTGTTCGTTGTCAGCCTCACCCAGATGCTGATCGTGGTCGCCGGTCTGGGCGTGCTGGTACGGCTGGCCCTCACCGTCCGGAACGCGCGGGCCGCCTTGTGCTTCATGTTCGCCGCGCTGTCCGGTGGCTTCGTGCAGGTCGTCGTCTTCCCGCTCGTCAGCAGCGAGTCCGTGCACTACCCGGGAAGCCTGGTCGAGTCGTTCGGGCTCCTCGCCGTCATGTGCGTCGGCACCACCGCGCTGCACCCGTCGATGGCACAGCTCACAGAGCCGGGACCAGAGGTCACCGAACGGCTGAGCGCCGAACGGCTGCTGATGCTGGGGGGCGCCACGATGACGGCTCCGATCAGCGTCGGCATCTGGCAACTGCTCGGCCATCCGGCCGACTCGGTGCTGCTCGTCGGCGGCGCCATCGCGATCGTCCCGCTGGTGCTCTACCGGATCCGCGGGCTGGTCCTCCAGCGAGCCACCGCCGAATCCGCCCTCGCCCACCAGGCCACGCACGACTCGCTGACCGGCCTGCCCAACCGGGTGCAGTTCGTCGGCCTCCTCGAGTCCGCCCTGCACGACGTTCGCGCGGGCGGATCACCACAGGTCGCCGTGCTGTTCTGCGACCTCGACGGCTTCAAGACAGTGAATGACACCCTCGGCCACAGTGCCGGTGACCACCTGCTCATCGCGGTGGGGCAGCGGCTGCAGGACTGCGTCCGCGCCGGTGACACGGTGAGCCGCTTCGGCGGCGACGAGTTCCTGATCCTGTGCCAGGGCAACGATCCGGGCGAAGTCGCGGCCCGGATCGTCACAGACCTGCAACGCCCGGTCACCCTCGGCCACCGCAAGGTCACGATCGCCGCCAGCATCGGCATCGCCGCCGCCACTGCCGGGGGCGACCGCACGGCAGAGAAGATCATCCACGACGCCGACGTGGCGATGTACGCCGCGAAGCAGGCCGGGGCGATCCTCCCCCGGCTAGACCACGCCCGGGCCGCGGCGGCCTGAGGGCGGCAGCCACGGTCAGCGGGCGCGGGCGACCCGGCCCTCGTCCCAGACCGGCTCGGTGGATTCGTACACCCCACCGTCCGCCCCGAACATCAGGAACCGGTCGAACGACCGGCCGAACCACCGGTCGTGGGTGACCGCCAGCACCGTGCCCTCGTAGGACTCCAACCCTTCCTGCAACGCCTCGGCGCTGGCCAGGTCGAGGTTGTCGGTCGGCTCGTCGAGCAGCAGCAGGGTCGCACCGGCCAGCTCGAGCAGCAGGATCTGGAACCTCGCCTGCTGGCCGCCGGACAGCGTCCCGAACCGCTGGTCGCCCTGCTGGTCGAGCTCGTAACGGCGCAGCGCCTTCATCGCCCCGCTGCGGTCGGTGCCGGGGCGGTGCTCGTCACCGCGCCACAGGATCTCGACCAGGGTCCGCTCCAGCAGCTCCGGGTGGTCGTGGGTCTGCGCGAACAGCCCCGGCCGCACCCGCGCCCCCAGCGTCGCCGTCCCGGTGTGCCCCACCGGCGCGATCAGGGCACCGTCGACCGGCCCCTCGCCGGCTGTCCCACGATCACTCCCCCCGCCCGCCAGCAGCCGCAGGAAATGCGACTTGCCCGACCCGTTGGAGCCCAGCACCGCGACCCGCTCGCCGAAGAACACCTCCAGATCGAACGCTCGCATCAGCCCGGTCAGCTCCAGGCCCTTGCAGACCACCGCCCGCTTGCCGGTCCGGCCGCCGCGCAGCCGCATGACGACGTTCTGCTCGCGCGGGCGCTCCTCCGGCGGCCCGGCCTCCTCGAACTTGCGCAGCCGGGTCTCCGCCGCATGCAACCGGCTGGCCATGCCTTCGTTGTAGGACGCCTTCAGCCGGTACATCAGCACCAGTGCCTTGAGCTTGGCGTGCTCCTCGTCCCATCGGCGGCGCAGCTCGTCGAGGTGCTCGTGCCGCTCGGCCCGGGCCTCGTGATAGGTCGCGAAGCCGCCGCCGTGCGTCCAGGCCGTGCCGCCCTCCAGGGTGACGACGCGGGTCGCCGTGCGCGCGAGGAGCTCCCGGTCGTGGCTGACGTACAGCACCGTCTTGGTCGACTCGTTGAGTCGCCCTTCCAGCCATCGCTTGCCCGGTACGTCGAGATAGTTGTCGGGCTCGTCGAGCAGCAGCACCTCGTCGGGGCCGCGCAGCAGGGCCTCCAGGGCGAGCCGCTTCTGCTCACCGCCGGACAGGGTGCTGATCGGACGGTACGCGGCCCGGTCGTACGGTATGCCGAAGGCCGCGACCGTCACCGTGTCCCACAGCACCTCGGCCAGGTACCCGCCGGCGTCGCCCCAGGCGGCCAGGGCGTCGGCGTAGCGGAGCTGCGCCCGCTCGTCGTCGGTGTCCATCAGAGCCAGCTCGGTGGCGTCGAGGGCGGCACCGGCGGCCCGGATCGGCGGCGGGGCCAGCGACATCAACAGGTCGCGCACGGTGGAGTCGTCGCGGATCGAGCCGATGAACTGGCGCATGACGCCGAGCCCGCCGGAGCGGCCGATGTTGCCGGCGCCGGGTGTCAGGTCGCCGGCGACGATCCGCAGGAGCGTGGTCTTGCCGGTGCCGTTGGCGCCGACCAGTGCCACCTTGGCGCCCTCGCCGACCCGGAAGGACACGTCACCGAAGAGCTCGCGGCCGTCCGGGAGGGTGCTGGCGAGGTTTGCGGCGTCGACGTATCCCACAACAAGCAGTGTGCCGGTCGGCGGTCCGGCCCGTCATGTGGATTCCGGCCGGCCGGCCGGTCCGCAGTACCCTCGCCGGATGAGTGACACATCCTGGCTCCAAGAGCGTGCCGCCGAGGCCGAACACCGGCTGGCCCGCATCAGCGCCATCCACGCCGAGCTCGCCGATGTCACCTCCACCGGCCGCTCCGCGGATAACCTCGTCGTTGCGACGGTGTCCGGCCACGGCAAGCTGACCAGCGTCGAGATCAACGGGCAGGCGATCCGCAAGGGCGACGCCGACGCCCTCGGCCGGTCGGTGGTCACGGCGGTCAACGCCGCCTTCGAGGCCGTCCAGGCCAGCAACCGCGAGCGGATGTCGGAGGTCGTGGACTTCAGCACCTACGACAAGGTGCTCGCCGACCTCCGCACCCATGGCGAAGACGGCTCCCCACCGGTCATCGGCTACTGAAAGACGTCCGGACATGCGCCGGCCCCGGTAGGCCGCTCTGGGCGGTGCACCGGGGCCGGCCGGAGGCGGGATGTCGCTCAGATCCAGATCTGGGCGTTGTTGCGCTCACCGTCCATGAAGTCCTGCTTCGCCAGCTCGACGGCCTTGCCGATCTGGGCGAGGATGGTGTTCAGGTCGGCGGCTGCCGTGTCCCACTCACGCTGCTTGGCGGCGTAGTGCACCTGGGCGTCACCGGACCACTCGGCGACCATGGGGGCGATGAACTGCTTGAGGTCGCCGAGCTTCTGGTTGAGGCTCACCGAGGTGTTCGCAATGTCGATGCTCGCGGCCTCCAGCGCCGGCCAGCTGACTTGAATCTGGTCACTCATGAGGTGTCTCCGTGTTCCGTATCAGCCGAGCGCGGATGCGATGTGGGACAGGGTCTCGCTGCTCTGCTGGTCACGCGCGGCGTAGGTGCCCTTCGTGACGTCGATGGCGGCCGCGATGTGCGACAGGGCGTCGTTGAGCTTGCGGGCATCGGCGTCCCACCGGACGCGCAGCTTGTGGAAGGCCACGGCCGCGCCGCCCTTCCAGGCGCCCTGGAGCGGGTCGAGCTGCCCTGCCAGCCGCGACAGGTCGGCCTGGATCTCATGGTTGACGTCGCGCACGTGCTGCGCCGCCTGATGCATGGTCGAGATATTGGTACCGAAACCGGTGGCCATTCGCCCTCCTCATTCGTGGCCCGAGGGACCGTAGGGTGTGTCGCCGGTTACTCTGCGCGGCGCCCCGCGACACCGTCAAACCGGCATTGCCGGTGTATCGGCACTGGTGTCCGGGTCGGCGGGGGCGAGCCAGGCGATCTGCGTGAGCTGGTCGCCGCCGCGGCGGCTGACCAGGGTGCCGCGGCCCGGCTGCAACGGGCCTGACCGCACGTTGCCGAGCAGGACACCTTCGTCGCGGTGGGCCGACATGGCGAGGCCTGGTGATCCGAGCTCCTTGATCCGCTGGATCACCGGATCGAACATCGCCCTGCTCGCTCCGCCGCTGCGCCGGGTGATGATCACGTGCAGGCCGATGTNNACGAGGTCGTAGTCGTCGACGATCAGGAACAGTTCCGGGCCGCTCCACCACGACCGGTTGCGCAATTGTTCGGGCGTGACGTCGGGGCCGGGCATCCTGCGCTGCATCGACCCCGCCACGTCGGTGACCATCGGCATAGCGGC
>QHCA01000111.1 GCA_003244095.1 Pseudonocardiales bacterium
AAGGCCTCGATGCCGGCGTACCCCCGAGGGTACGGACCGTGCTGGTACGGATCAGGTCAACGAGCCGGCCGGCGCAGGAGGGCA
The DNA here is from genome assembly GCA_003244095.1 of Pseudonocardiales bacterium. Taxonomy (GTDB): domain Bacteria; phylum Actinomycetota; class Actinomycetes; order Mycobacteriales; family QHCA01; genus QHCA01. The sequence goes on from QHCA01000111.1 coordinate 85, forward strand.
ACCAGGAGCACGCCCACGCCGAGCGCGCTGAGGGCGCCCGCCACCGCGAGCGGCAGCGAGCCCGAACGCCCTGGCACGAGCAGGACGGCCAGCATCAGCGGCACGGACCCGGCGACCACGCCGAGCAGTCGCAGCAGCGCCCGGGTGAGCAGCACCGGCTCCACCCGCCGGGTCAGCGGCAGTGCGGCGGCGAATGCCGTGGTCGCGTGCAGCAGGTACAGCAGCGTGCCGAAGAGCACAGTCAGGACCAGCGACGGCAGCCCCACGAACAGTGACGTGATGATCCACTCGGCGACGGCGACGAACACCAGGCCGGCCGGCCACGGCGAGTCGGGCCACCGGGCAACGACGAAGGGCAGCGGCAGGGCGAAGACCGCCAGCACCGCCGAGGGGGTGGAGAAGCCGGGCAGCGGCACTGCGATCGCGGCCAGCCCCAACCCGACGACCAGCAGCCGTACCAGCCCGGCGACGAGGAAGTCCGGGCCGAGAGCGGGCCGCCTCATCGAGCCCGCCCCGGCAGGGAGGCCGCGACCGCCATGCGGCTGACGTTGCGCGAGGCCCGATCCCCCCTGGGTCGCTGGCCTGGTCTTCACCTCGATCACCGAGTGGATCATCGCCTCGCTGTTCGCCGGGCTGCCGCCGCCGGCCCTGACCATGGTCTACGGCGGCCTGCTCTATCTCCTGCACGCCACCACGGCCTTCTCCGCGGTCCTGCCGCTGACCCGGCGGGTGGAGCCGGTGCTGCTGGCGCGTCCTGGTGCGGCTGCTCGGCGTGCTGTGGTGTCGGGACCGCTGATGTTCACGGTGCTGCTCGTGCCAGGGCGTTCGGGCTCGCTGCCGGTCGCGGTGGCGGGCGCCCTCAGCGCGCTCGGCGTGGGCGTGCTCCTGGTTGTCCTCCTGCGCCGGCCGGCTCGTTGACCATCGGGTGTGGAACCAGCTTGTCGGGTCACGCCGAACCGTGACCCGGGGGGCCTCGCGAGCGACGACACGATGTCCTGAAGCAGGAGCTTGGCCGGGTCGTGATTCACGACGGGTTAGTGCTGCGGTTGGAGTGGCGAGAGTGAATCGCGCACGGCCTGACAACGGGCAGTACGTCGGCAGCGGGACGGACGGCCCCATCAAGCGGGCACCGGCCCACGCGGTCGGGCCGGGGCAGCGCGCGGCGGTTCAGGCCCAGCGGTCTCCATCGGTAGGGTCGGAAGGATCGGCCGAATTGTCCACAACCGGCCGGCGTGGCCCCAGCAGCACCGAGCCGATGCCGACAACCAGCGATCCGAACAACATCACGTGTCCGAGGAAATGCTGTTGGCTACGTTGCTCGTCATACGACCGCGTGACGGGATTGGTATTCCGGGGGTAGTCGTGATACGTCGTGCACTGCTCCCCTGGGGACATCGTGGAATCCCCGCACTTCACATCCCTGCCTGACCCCTGCGCGCCGCCCAAGAGGAGCAGCAGCGCAAACCCCAGTAGCCACAGGTTCGGACGCTTGATAGCTCTGAGCCGCATGACAACTCCCCTATCAGGTCAAGATCAGGGAGCATAGCGGGCTTATCACCACAAGCGCGGTGCCCCCGGTCGGACTCGAACCGACACTGTCATCACTTTTAAGGCGATGGCCTCTGCCATTGGGCTACGGGGGCGCGGACCAGCCTACGAGGTCGGCGGCCCGGTCTCGTGCTCCGCAGCCGCGTCGGAGAACGCTCCCCGGGGGTTCTGCAGCTGGCCGAGCGAGACCAGGTCGCGGCGGAAGAACAGCGCCAGCGTCCAGTCGAGGGCAACGCGGAACTTGCGGTTGGTCGTCGGCACCCGGCTCCAGTGGTAGGTCCGGTGCATGAACCAGGCCGGATAGCCGCGCAGCTTGATGCCGTAGACCTCCGCCACGCCCTTGTGCAGGCCCAGGCTGGCCACCGACCCGGCGTAGGCGTGCCGGTACGTGGACAGCGGCCGGCCGCGCACCGTCGCGGCCAGGTTGTCGCCGAGCGTGCGGGCCTGCCGGACGGCGTGCTGGGCGCTCGGGCCGCAGAGCCGGCCGGGCTTGGTCAGGTCGGGTACGGCGGCGCAGTCGCCCGCGCTCCATGCTCCCGACAGCGCGCCGTCGACGCCGGTCACCTGAAGCTGCGTGTTGCACGGCAGCCGGCCCTTGTCGTCGCGCGGCAGGTCGGTGTCGGCCAGCATCGGGCTGGCCCGCACCCCTGCCGTCCACACGATGGTGTCGGCGTCGAACGTCGTACCGTCATCGAGCACCACGTGCCCGTCGACACACGACGTCAGCCGGGTGTTGAGGTACACCTCCATCCCGCGCTCGGTGAGCCGCTCGGCCGTGTACGCGCCCAGCTCCGTGCTCACCTCGGGCAGGATCCGGCTGGTCGCCTCGACCAGCACCCACCGCATGTCCGCCTTCGTGATGCCCCCGGACGCAGCGGTACCGAAGTAGCGCAGCGCGCCGGCGGCCATGTCCTCCAGCTCGGCGAAGGCCTCGATGCCGGCGT
>QHCA01000112.1 GCA_003244095.1 Pseudonocardiales bacterium
GAGGGTGCCGACGAGCTGACCTTCCTCGACATCACCGCGTCGAGCGCGGGCCGTGAGACGACCTACGAGGTAGTGCGGCGGACCGCCGAGCGGGTGTTCATCCCGCTGACCGTCGGCGGGGGAGTGCGGTCGGTGGCCGATGTCGATGCCCTGCTGCGGGCCGGCGCCGACAAGGTCTCGGTGAACACCGCGGCGATAGAGCGGCCGGCGCTGCTGCGGGCAGCGGCCGACCGGTTCGGCTCGCAGTGCGTGGTGCTCTCGGTGGACGCCCGGCGGGCCGCCGGCCAGCCCAGCGGCTTCGAGGTCACCACCCACGGCGGGCGCCGCGGCGCGGGTCTCGATGCCGTCGAGTGGGCCGCTCGCGGCCAGGAGCTCGGCATCGGCGAGGTGCTGCTCAACTCCATGGACGCCGACGGCACGCGCGGCGGTTACGACGTCGAGCTGATCGCCGCCGTACGACGGGTCGTCGACGTACCCGTCATCGCCAGCGGCGGCGCCGGCCGGGCCGGCGACTTCGCCCCGGCGGTGGCGGCGGGGGCGGACGCCGTACTCGCCGCGTCCGTCTTCCACTTCGGCATGCTGCGGATCGCCGACGTCAAGGCCGTGCTGGCCCGGGCCGGCTACCCCGTGCGGTGATCAGGCCAGCGGCTGATCGGGGGAGCGACCCGGGCAACTGCAGCACCTGCACCGCTGCCCACGGGCTGACTGCCCAGGGCGCCGCGGAGGCCAGCAGGCGGAAGTCCGCCCAGTCGACCCATCGCCACTCTGCCACCTCGGCCGGGTCGGGGCGAGGGTCGCCCGCGGCCAGGGCGACGTACACCGGGCACACCTCGTTCTCCACGATTCCCTCGGCGCTGGTGGCCCGGTAGGCGAAGTCCGGCAGCTCGACCTCGAGGCGCTCCAGGGTCAGGCCGAGCTCCTGGCCGACCCGGCGGCGGGCGGCGTCGGCGACGTCCTCGCCGGGGGCTGGATGGCCGCAGCAGGAGTTGGTCCACACCCCGGCCCAGGTCCGCTTCGACAGCGCCCGGCGGGTAGTCAGAAAGCGTCCCTGACGATCGAAGACGTACACCGAGAAGGCCAGGTGCAGCGGTGTGTCGGCGGTGTGGACCTGGGCCTTGGGCATCGTGCCGATCGGCCGGCGGGCGTCGTCGAGCAGGACGACGAGTTCGGTGGACACCTCCGGCGGGGTCGGCACGGGACCACCCTAGCCACAGACTGACTACTCGACCTGGCCTGAACGGACGATGTGGCATCCACGGGCCGGCCTGCCAGGCCAACTGACCCCGCCGGTCACCTGCCGAGGCGGGCGGTGCCGAGCCGGGCGACGTCGTCGGGCTCGCCGTCCATCTCGACCCGCGCGACCCGCTGCCGTCCGTACCCGAAGAGCAGCAACTCGCCCGGCAACCCGATGACGGTGACCGTCGAGGCTCCGGGGTGGGCCCGGTGCACGTCACCGGTGTCGGAGCGCTGCATGATCACGCCGACCGGCGCCGTGCTGTTCAGCGGTGTCAGCCGGCTGCCGACACGGCCCCACAGGACATCCTCCACGGCCGGCGCGAGCACCCGGGGCTGCCAGGTCGGCTGCGCCCGGCGGACGTCCTCGTGGTGTACGAAGTACTCGGAGAGGTTGAGCTGGGCGTCCAGGACACCGAACAGCGACCACATCGGCGCGCCGGCCCGGAGGATCTCGACCATCTCCTCGAACGGGTGCCGTTTCTCGGCGGCCGCACCGCTGCGGTCGGCGAGATCGGACAGCGGCGAGATAAGGATCCCGGGGGCGGCCAGGGGTCGGCGCTCGCGGATGAACAGGTGGGTCACGAGCTCGCGGGTGGTCCAGTCGCCGCACAGCGTGGGGGCGTCGGGGCCGAGGGACTCGACCAGGTCACAGAGGGCCGCGCGCTCCGCGCGGGAATAGGAAGTCACCCCGGGATGGTAGGCACATGATGTGACCTCGACTTCTGGTGCCGTACTCCGGCGCGGCCTGCGGGTGCTCGGCGTCGCCGTCCGTGAGGAGCCGTGGATCTTCACCCTGTCGGTCCTCGGCAGCGCGCTGTTCGCGGCGGCCACGGTCGGCAGCGCGTTCGTCATCGGGCAGGTGACCGGGCGGGTCATCGTGCCGGCGTTCCGCGATGGCCGCACCAGCGCGGGAGCCCTGGCCCTGGCCGCGGCGGCAATCCTCGGCGTGGCGGTGCTCAAGGTGGTCGGGATGATCGGCCGGCGCCTCGGCGCGGGGGTCATGCAGTTCCGGCTGCAGGCGAGCTACCGGCGGCGGGTGACCCGGCAGTACCTCCGGTTGCCGCTGGCCTGGCACCACCAGCACTCGACCGGTGAGCTGCTGTCCAATGCCAACAGCGATGTCGAGGCCACCTGGTATCCGATCGCCCCGTTCCCGTTCGCCGTGGGCACGATCATCATGATCTTCATCGCGGGGGCGGCGCTGGTGGCGACCGACCCGGTGCTCGCCCTGGTCGGATTCTGCGTCTTCCCGGCCGTCTTCGCCGTCAACGTCGTCTACTCCCGGCGCATGTCGCCGCGGATGACCCGCGCCCAGCAGCTACGCGGCGAGGTCAGCGCGGTCGCGCACGAGAGTTTCGACGGTGCGCTCGTGGTCAAGACACTCGGCCGTGAGGCCGAGGAGACGGTCCGGTTCCAGGCGATCGCCGAGGACCTGCGTGACGGCCTCGTCGCGGTCGGGAGGGTACGCGGGCTGTTCGACCCGGTCATGGAGGCGCTGCCCAACCTGGGCACGCTCCTGGTGCTCCTGGTCGGGTCGATCCGGCTGTCCTCGGGGGCGGTCAGCGTCGCCGACGTGGTGTCGGTGGCCTACCTGTTCACCGTGCTCGCGTTCCCGGTGCGGGCGATCGGCTGGGTGCTCGGAGAGTTGCCGCGCAGCGTGGTCGGCTGGGATCGCGTGCAGCGGGTGCTCACGGCCGACGGTTCGATGCCGTACGGCACCGCGTCGCTGCCCGATGCCGGCGGCGCGCCGGCGGCGCTGACGGTGAGCAAGGCGTCGTTCGCCTTCGGCGACGCCGAGGTGCTGCATGATGTCGGACTCGACCTGGCGCCGGGCCGCACGCTGGCGCTGGTCGGACCCACCGGCAGCGGCAAGTCGACGCTGGCCGGCCTCCTGGTCCGCCTTGTCGACCCGAGCGCCGGGCAGGTGCTGCTCGACGGCACCGACGTCCGCTCGCTGCCGCCTGGAGTGCTGGCCGGCTCCGTCGCCCTCGTCCCGCAGACCACGTTCGTCTTCGACGACACCGTTCGTGGCAACGTCACCCTCGGGGCCGACATCGACGACAGCGCGGTGTGGCAGGCGCTGCGGCTGGCCCAGGCCGACCACTTCGTGGGTGCCCTGCCCGGCGCCCTCGACACGCGGGTCGGCGAGCGCGGCACGACGCTGTCCGGCGGCCAGCGGCAGCGGCTGGCCCTGGCCCGCGCCCTCGTCCGCGCTCCGCGCCTGCTCGTGCTCGACGACGCCACGAGCTCGGTGGACGCCTCGGTCGAGGGCGCCATCCTGCGTGGTCTGCGCGGTGCACCCTTCCCCTCGACCGTCGTCGTGATCGCCTACCGGCGGGCCACCATCGCCCTCGCCGACGAGGTGGTCTACCTCGAGCATGGCCGGGTCGTCGCCTGCGGCTCGCATGACGTCCTGCTCGCGTCGACCCCGGGCTACCGTCACCTGGTGACCGCCTACGAGCAGGCGGAGCGCGACCGGGCACTGCTGGCCGAGGACGAGGTGGTGGCGTGACCGTGACCACCGTTGGCCGGTCCCGGGCCGACGCCGGTGCCGGCGATGTCGCGACCGGTCACGAGCCCGACTCCACGTGGCACACCCTCGTGCGCGGCCTCCAACTCACCCCCGAGCTGAAGGCCGGCCTCGGGATCACCCTGCTGCTGGCCCTGGTCGCGACGGCCGGTCGCGTGGTGGTGCCGGTGGCGGTGCAGCAGACCATCGACCGCGGCCTGCGGGCCGGCGCCGGGCCGCGCGTCGGCGCGGTCGCCCTGCTCATCGCCCTGGCCGCCGCCGTCGTCGTGATCACCGCTGCCGCGGCCTACGCGATGAACGTCCGGCTCTACGTGACCTCCGAGACGGCGCTGGCCGCGCTCCGGACCCGGGCCTTCCGGCACGTGCACGACCTGTCGATGCTGCATCAGCAGGCCGAGCGGCGTGGCTCGCTGGTGTCGCGGGTGACTAGCGACGTCGACCAGATCAGCAATTTCGTGCAGTTCGGCGGCATCCTCATCGTGGTCAGTCTCGGTCAGTTCGTGCTGGCCAGTCTTCTGATGTTCCTCTACTCGTGGCCGCTCGCGCTGCTGGTCTACGCGTGCTTCCTTCCCCTGGCCTACGCCGTCCGGCAGTTCCAGAAGCGGCTGGCCGGGGCCTACTCCGTGGTCCGCCAGCGGGTCGGCGACATGCTCGGCGGCATCGCCGAGAGCGTCGTGGGCGCTCAGGTGATCCGGGCGCATGCGATCGAGCGGCGCACCGGCGAGCGGATCGACCAGGCCATCGACGCCAACTTCCGCGCTCAGGTGCGCGCCCAGCGGATCTCGGTGCTGACCTTCTCCACGGGTGAGATCGTCGCCGGACTGGCCAACTCCGCCGTGGTGATCGTCGGCGTGCTGCTCGGGATCGGCGGGCATCTCAGCGCCGGGGAGCTCACGGCCTTCCTGTTCCTCGTCACGCTGTTCGTCCAGCCGGTCCAGATCGCCACCGAGGTGCTCAACGAGGCGCAGAACGCGATCGCCGGCTGGCGTCGCGTGCTCGGCGTGCTCGACACGCCACCGGACGTGGCAGATCCCGCCGCGTCACCCGGGGAAGGCCGTGATCTGCCACCCGGGCCGCTGTCCGCACGGTTCGAGCACATCGGGTTCAGCTACCCCGACGGCCCGGAGGTGCTGCACGACATCGACCTGGAGATCGCGCCGCAGTCGCGCGTCGCGGTGGTGGGGGAGACGGGATCGGGCAAGACGACGTTCGCCAAGCTGCTGACCCGGCTGATGGACCCGACGACCGGCCGGGTGCTGATCTCCGGGGTCCCGCTGACCGAGGTGCGGTTCGGCTCGCTACGCCGGCGGGTCGTGATGGTCCCGCAGGACGGCTTCCTCTTCGAC
>QHCA01000113.1 GCA_003244095.1 Pseudonocardiales bacterium
GACCACAACTTGGCCATTGACAAGGGACCACTGATCCGCCAAATGACCCACAGCGGGCACGACGCGACGGGCATGCCAGGTATGGCAGATCGATCGCGTCCGCCTCGATATCAACGTGTTCGGACAGAAGCGCTCGACCCTATCCTGACGCAGCGACCTTCTGTCAGGCTTGAATAAGGCCATGAGATGAAACTCGTACAGCTGACGCCGTGCAACTTTCCGTCGTTCGGGCCGACGCCCACAACGATCGACCTCGAACGGCTGACATACGTCCTGGCCCTAACGGCGCAGGCAAGACGGCAGTGCTGCAGGCACTCGTCCGGCTCTTTGGCGTCGACCGGAGCCTCCGCCGCGTCCGCTCGACGGACTTCCACGTGACAACGACTGGTGCGATCGCGACGACGTTGTGGCTGGAAGCTGACTTCGAGCAGATCGACGACGGGGCTCCGGTGAAACCGATCGAAATGTCGCGATCTGATCCGAACATGATCCAAGTGCACTATCTGCCAGCCAGGCGGGATCCGGCTGAGCAAGGCGAGAGTCTAAGGCTAGGCTATGAGGAAGACCACGAATGCCTGATCGCCGGAGTAGATGCCGCCGGCGGCGGTTAGGCCGGGTACCTGCGTGGGGCTGTCCCGTTCGGTGAGGTCGCCGAAGCCGAGTTGGCCCATGCTGTTGTCGCCCCAGCACCAGACGGAATCGTCGGTACGGGTGGCGCACGTGTGCGAGTAGCCGGCGGCGATGCCGGTCCACGTGGTGGCACTGCCGACCTGGACCGGGCTGCTCTGCGGGCTGGCGACGCTGCCGATCCCGACCTGACCGGTGGTGTTCAAACCCCAGCACCACAGCGTGCCGTCGGTCTTGGTGGCGCAGGTGTGGTATCCGCCGCCGTCGATGTTGTTCCAGGTGGTGAGGGCGCCGACCTGGACCGGGCTGCTCTGTGGGGTGACTACGCCGCCGTTGCCGACCTGGCCGTAGGTGTTGTTGCCCCAGCACCAGAGCGTGCCGGTGGTCTTGGTGGCGCACATCGACACGCCGCCGGCGCTCACCTTGTTCCAGCTGGTGCCGGCGACCTGGACCGGGCTGGTCTGTGGGGTGACTACGCCGCCGTTGCCGACCTGGCCGTAGGTGTTGTTGCCCCAGCACCACAGGGTGCCGTCAGTACGGGTGGCGCAACTGGAGATCGAGCCTGTGCTGACGCTGTTCCAGATGGTGATGCCTGCGCTGACCTGGACCGGGTTCAGCTGCGGCGTGACCACGCCGCCGTTCCCGATCTCACCCTTGTCGTTGATGCCCCAGCACCACAGGGTGCCGTCGGTTTTCGTGGCACAGGTATCGGTCCCGCTGGCGGAGACCGTGGCCCAGGTGGTGCCGGCGACCTGGGTGGGCAGGTACAGGAGCGTCGTGTTGCCCTGGCCGAGCTGGCCGCTGGCGTTCGTGCCCCAGCACCACAGGGTGTTGTCGGTCCGGGTGGCGCAGGTGTGATAAGCGCCAACGGAAGCGCTGGCCCAGGTGGTGTTGGCGCCGATCTGGATGGCGGTGCTTGTCTGGTGCGGGGCGGCGGTGCCGAGCTGGCCACTGGTTTCCAGCCCCCAGCACCACAGCGTGCCGTCTGTCTTCGTCGCGCAGGTGTGACTGCCGCCGGTCGCGACGGACGCCCAGGTGGTGCCGGCGACCTGGGTGGGGCTGGTTTGCTGGGTGATGGTGCCGAGGCCCAGCTGACCGTTGGTGTTGATCCCCCAGCACCACAGGGTGCCGTTGGTGCGCGTGGCGCATGACTGCGCCGAGCCGCCGGCGACGCTGTTCCACGTGGTGATGCCGACGCTGACCTGTTGCGGGCTGGTTTGCGGGGAAGCGACGCTGCCGATCCCGACCTGACCGTTGGTGTTGAGCCCCCAGCACCAGAGGGTGCCGTCGGTCTTCGTGTCACATCCGTGTGAGGCCCCCGCGCCGACCCGGCTCCACGTGGTGAGCGCACCGATCTGTTTCGGCAGAGGCTGCGGGTTGCCGTTGCTCGTCCCCTGCTGGTTGGTGGTGTTGTTGCCCCAGCACCAGACGGTGCCGTCGGTCTTGGTTGCGCAGGAATAGTCGCTCCCGGCCGCGTTCGTGCTCCAGGTAGTGAGGACCCCGACCTGGACGGGGCTGCTCACCGGGGTGCCACACGCGCAGTTGTTCCCGAGCTGACCGCTGCTGCCTTTGCCCCAACACCACAGGGTGCCGTCGGTCTTCACGGCGCAGGTGTGGGCGTTGCCGGCGGCGACGAGGGCCCAGGTCGTGAGGGCACCGACCTGGACCGGGGCGTTCTGCGGCGTCACCACACCGCCGTTGCCGACCTGCCCGGTGCTGTTGAGGCCCCAGCACCACAGGGTGCCGTTGGTCTTGACGGCGCAGGTGTGGCTGGCACCCGCCGCGACGGACGACCAGGTCGTGCCAGCGATCTGGACCGGCCTGGTCTGCTGGACCAGGTTGCCGACCCCGAGCTGACCGCTGCTGTTGTCGCCCCAGCACCACAGAGTGCCGTCGCTGCGGGTGCCGCAGCTGTGGTTGCCGCCGACGGATACCTTGGTCCATGTCGTGGTGGCGGTGATCTCCTGCCCGGGAGAGCGCTCCGCGATCCAGTCCCCGGCGCCACTCTGCCCGTACTGGCCGTCGCCGATCCACTCCAGCAGGTGTGACGCCCATGTTCCGGTGGACAGGCTGCTCGTCGGGTTGGCCAACATCGTGCTGAACGCCGCTGATGCGCCCGACCACACGGCTGAGCTCGTTACCAGCCCGGCCACCCCGACGAGCGCCGCCACTTGCAGTCGTCGGCTGGACCAGGCCGGACCGGATAGCCGCGCCCAACGACCAGCCACCTGACTCGTGCTCCTCATCCGTCCCGTGCCTCAATTGGCAGTCCTTGATAGGAGGACTCGGCAGTTCTGGGGCGCCTCCGTACCCCCAATCGGAGTAACACTGAGCCGCTGAAACACCTTTGTGCGGTGGCTCTTGAACTGCTCGGCCAGTTCGTACACGGTTTGCCCGGATTGGTAGGCCGCGATCTCGTCGGTCGAGCGTGGCGACACGAAGTCTCGGATGCGCATGCGCTTGGCCTCGCGCAAGGCTCTCACCTTCCGTACCGGACGATCGTTCACCGTTGTCACGTCGTCCGTCACTCGCTCGGGACCCGTGACGAGTGGGAGGTCTGTCGCGCGAGAAGCGTGACGGACCTCGTGATGGTGCTCTGGGACGTCGATCACACGCTCATCGAAACTCGTGGGCTGGGGCTGAGCTGTACAGAGCGGCCTTCCAACGGGTCACCGGTCGGGGAGATGGAGCGCGAGGCCGAGGTCACGGGCCGAACCGAGCAGGCCATCCTGACTGAAACCTGCGGCTCCATGGTCTCGATCCCCGTGATGAGTACGCGGCGAGCTACGCCAGCGAACTGGCCCAGTGTTCGATCGCCGACCGGGCTCAAGGGTGGGGCGACGGTCCTCGCGGTGGCCAGCGGCACGAGCAGTCCTGCGGAGCTAGCGGAAGCGGTAGCCACTCTGCGAGGACGGCTGCGTGAACTGCTTTGCCACGTGTGTGCCTCTTTCGTACCCTGGTGTCGAATGGGAATTCGCGCAAGGGGGCACCGGTCACCGCTGCGCGGCCGCCCGTGCCAGCGGGATGTTCCACCGGTATCGATGCCCAAACGGCTTCCCAGGGCAGGCCTTCTTATCCTGGACGGAACTGTCCGAGGGAGCGCACGGCGAGGATGAGGTCCGAAGCAGCAACCGGCGCCGCTCCCGTTGACGTGCCCGACGCGGATCCGACCAGCCGCGGAGCGCCGGTCAGGCTGTTCATCTGGGCGTTCCACGTCGCGTTGCCGCTGCTGGGGCTGTGGTTGCTGCTCCAGCGTCCGCAACTCGACATGACGTGGGAACACCATCCCGCACACTTCTGGCTCGTCCTCTCCGTAGCGATGGTCAACGTCGCCCTGGGCCTTCGGATGAGCGAGGCGGCGCGCCGGCGTAGCGATGCGCGGCTGTTTCTCGTCTCCCTCGCCTTTCTCGCCAGCGCGGGGTTCCTGTTCCTGCACGCGCTGGCCACCCCCGGTGTGCTGCTGTCGGGGCCGAACGCGGGATTCGTCGTCGCCACACCCGTCGGGCTGTTCATTGCCTCGGTGTTCGCGGCGGCCTCCTCCATCTCCTTCACGCCGCGCGGCTCGGCCGTCGTGATGCGCTACCAGGCGGTCGCGCGTGGTGGTCTGCTGCTGCTCCTGCTCACCTGGGCGGTTGCATCACTGCTCGACCTGCCGCTGCTGCATACGCCGCCCAGCGCGCAGGAGGCACACGGGCCGTTCGCCGGGCTGGCGATCACCGGGGTGATCCTGTACGTGGTGGCCGCCGTCCGCTACTACCTGCTGTACCGCCGCCGGCCGGCGGTGATGCTCATCAGCGTCATCACCGCGTTCGTTCTCCTGGGCGAAGCGATGATCGCGGTGGTCATGTCGCGCAACTGGCACGCCGCCTGGTGGGAATGGCACCTGCTGATGGCGGCCGGCTTCGGCTTCGTCGCGTACAGCGCGTACGTGCAGTATCAGCGCGAGGGGGCGGCGCGGGGGCTGTTCAACAGCATCACCCTCGAGCAGACGGTCCGCCGGATCGACGAAGAGTACGCAACAGCGCTCGAGGCGCTCACCTCCGCCATGCACCGCCAGGAGGATGCGGGCTGGACCGAGGCGGAGATGGCGCTGATCATCTCCGGCCTGGCACGTCGGTTCGGCCTCACCGAGGGTCAGGTCGGGATCCTCGGCCGGGCCGCCGAGGCCCTCGCACACGAGCGTGACCAGATCCGTCGCCTCGACGCCTTGGTCGCCGTCGGAAACGAAACGAGGGTGATCGTCCGCGAACCCGAGCTGTTGCGGCGGATGGTCGCCCGGATCGCCGAGGGACTCGGGCGCGATTCGCTACGAGTGGGCCTGCTTGTCGACGGTCGGATGACATTCCCGGCAGATCTCAGCACCGGCGACGGCTGGGGCGCCGGGGGCGCGAGCGACTCGACGATCGACCGTGCACTGAGCTCCCTGCGGTCGGTGCCGGCCGGAGACGGGTTACTGGTCTTGCCACTGACGGTCAAGGATCGGCCCGCCGGTGTCGTGGAGGTCCGTCGCCCCGCCGGCGGGTTTGCCGAGCGGGACCACTCGCTGCTGGCCTCGCTGGTCAGCCAACTGTCGATCGCGCTGGAGAACGCGCGACTGTACGACCAGATCGACGTGCTGTTCCGCCAGTACATCTCACCCGATGTGGCGACTGCCCTGCTGGCGGATCCCAGCCAGGCGGCTCTGGGCGGCGCGGTGGTCGAGGTGTCGGCGTTGTTCGCCGACCTGCGTGGATTTACCACCTTCGCTGAGCGAGTTTCCCCGCAGGAAGTCGTCGCGATGCTCAACCGGTACTTCGGACTGGCCGCGCCGTGCGTGCTCGACCAGGGTGGCACCGTCGTCCAGTTTATCGGCGACGCGCTCCTCGCACTGTTCAATGCACCCGCCCGGCAGCCGGATCACGCGCTGCGCGCGGCGCGTGCCGGACTGGCGATGCAACGGGCCATCGACAGCGTCGTCGCCGACAACGCCGGGTGGCCGCGCTTCCGCATCGGCATCAACACCGGCCCCGCGGTGGTAGGCAACATCGGGAGCCTGCAGATGCGCAGCTTCAACGCCACCGGTGACGCGATCAACGTCGCCGCCCGGCTCGAGTCGGTCGCCCAGCCCGGCCAGGTGGTCATCGGCGGACAGACCGGCGCTGCGATCCGCGACGTGGCAGACCTCGTGCCCCTGGGAGACCTGCAGGTCAAGGGCAGAAGGGACCTCGTGACGGCGTACGTGCTGACCGGCCTGCACGAGCGGGCGGAGCCGGTCGACCCGACCGGGACACCCGCGTGAGCGCGGCGACCGGCGGAGGCGACTCGAAAGAGTACCTCGCCAGGCTCACTCCGGCGGAGGTCACGGCGTTTGAGCGATGCGGCCGCAGATCGCAGTGGAAGCGCGGTGCAACGCTGTTCAGTGAGGGAGACCCGTCGGACTGGGTGGTGGCGCTGCGGTCCGGGCGGGTCAAGGTGTCATCCTTCACCGATCAGGGCACCGAGGTGGTGCTCGCCATTCGAGGGCCTGACGCGCTGGTGGGCGAGCTGTCGGCCATCGACTCCCAGCCGCGATCGGCGACAGTGAGCGCGCTGGAGCCGGTGGCGGGAATCGTGATATCCGTTGCCGAGTTCACCGGCTTCCTCCGGTCGCACCCGCGTGCGGCGGTGTGCCTGATGCAAATGGTCAGTGACCGGTTGCGCGACGCCGACCGCAAGCGAATCGAGTTCGGGTCGTCTGACGCACTGGGCCGGGTGGCCGGGCGCCTCGTGGAGCTAGCCGAGCGGTTCGGTGCCACCACGCAGGACGGGATACGCATTGCCTTGCCACTCTCGCAGCAGGAGCTGGCAGGCTGGATCGGTTGCTCCCGAGACGCGGTCGCCAAGGCGCTTCGGGTCCTGCGGGACCGTGGCTGGATCGACACGCAGCGACGCCAGATCACGGTCCGAGACGTGGCCGCCCTTCGTGATCAGGCCCGCTAGCGCTGCCGGAGGGGCGCGGCGACAGGCGGATAGGCGACACGTCGAGTGTGTACGAATCAGCGGAGCGGTTGCCGTCTGGCGGATTGACTGCGAGCAGACCGTACATAGGGATGTGCGGCAGTCGCCATAAGGAGCACATCGATGAACCGACGCACCGTGTCCGCCGTGTTGGCAGCGGCGGCGACGATCGCTATCACCGGCGCCACGATCAGTAGCGCCGCAGCAAGTAGCAGCGGTGAGCACGCCGCCGCTCGTGCCGCCACGACAACCCCGGTGGCAGCCCCGGCGAGGGCCAAGTTGACACTCGCTCCGTCCTCGGCCGCTCTGGCCGCCTGCTTCCCGCACGCCAAGGCGCGGGTCGTGGTCGACCTGACCACCGACACGATCGGCAAGGACACCTTCCGGATCTACGCCAGCGGGCTCAAGCCGAAAACGTCGTTCACCGTCTTCCTGCTGCAGCAGGCGACACCGACGTTCGGTGCCGCCGAGTACATCGGCGACATCACGACCGACCAGTGGGGAAATGCCCACAACGAGTTCAAGCTGATCGTCCAGGAGGCCTTCGCGTTCAACGGCACGACCGCCGCCCGCGTGGACCTCAACTCGGTCGGCTTCTGGTTCGCCGATCCGGCGGATGACGACAGCTGCCTGGGTGCCGCGAGCCCGACCACCGGGTTCGACGGCGACGCGTCGGCAGGCGTGCAGATGATGAACTCCGGAACTCAGGCGCTGCCGTTGCCATGAGCCCGGAACTCCGGCCGGGGCCCGCTGTCTACGGGGCCCCGGCCTGGGGCATGTCTCGTCGGCCCGGCTGAACGCAGCCGGGCCTGCCTGGCGTCCCCTCCTCGACGACGCGCTCGCCCGCCTGACCCGACCAAGCCATCGAAAGGACCACGATGACCGAGGCACCAGCAACGTACGACGACCTCAGGGCGCTGTTCATCAACTGCACGCTGAAGCGTTCGCCGGAGGTGAGCAACACCCAGGGGCTGGTCGACGCCTCGGCGCGCATCATGCGCGAGCACGGCATCCACGTCGACACGGTCCGCGCCGTCGACCACGACATCGCGACCGGCGTGTGGCCGGACATGCGCGATCACGGCGCGGCGACCGACGACTGGCCGGAGATCTTCCAGACCGTGCTGGCGGCCGACATCCTCGTCCTCGCCGGCCCGATCTGGCTCGGTGACAACAGCTCGATCATGAAGCAGGTGCACGAGCGGCTGTACGGCGGCTCGCACCTGCTCAACGACGCCGGCCAGTACCTGTACTACGGACGGGTCGCCGGCTGTCTCATCACCGGCAACGAGGACGGCATCAAGCACTGCGCGCAGAACGTGCTGTACACCCTGCAGCACATCGGCTACACGATCCCGCCGCAGGCCGACGCCGGCTGGATCGGCGAGGCCGGCCCCGGCCCTTCCTACCTCGATCCCGGCTCGGGCGGCCCGGAGAACGACTTCACCAACCGCAACGCGACGTTCATGACGTGGAATCTCATGCACGTGGCCCGGATCCTGAAGGACGCCGGTGGCATCCCGGCATACGGCAACCAGCGCTCGGAATGGGATGCGGGATGTCGCTTCGACTACGAGAACCCCGAGTACCGCTGACCGACTCGTTACGGTCTCCTAGGTGACCCGACGCGACCTCCTGCTCGGCGGCTTGCCGTCGTTCACAGGTCGAAGGTGCTACCCACGCCGCTGGCGTACGTCTCCGCCGGGCGCCCAGCCGCGATCACCGCGTCGAGGTCGCCCCCCAGCTCGCGGAGTTCGGCGGGTTGAGATTGAGGACGCTGTCTGAGTTCACCGCCACCGCCCGCCAGTCGGCCCCCCAGCGCCGATGTCCTTCACGTACCCAGGTCTGGATCCGTTCGAGCTGTCGACCGAGCAGCACCGACGCAGCCGCCGTGGCCGCTTCCTGCGCTCCGGGGGCTGCCTTCGAGGTCCTCGTCGGACCACTGAATCCCGCCGGGAATGGCTCGCCACCAACGCTCCCGGCCGTCGGAGGCCAGCTCCGGCGCCTCCTCGATGAAAGTGTGGGTAGCCAGCTGCCGGAGGTGATAGCTCAGGCCGCCCGGCGCGCCGGGCACGTCGCGGGCGAGCCGCGCGGCGGTGGCGGGGCCGCCCACGACGAGCACTTCGTACAGCCGGAGTCGTACCGGATGAGCGATCGCCCGGAGGGTACGGGGATCGGCCGCCGGTGTCCTCCGGGGGGCGCCGGCGTCGAAGGCTTGGCGTCGGCGGGCGCTGGCCGTAAGGCACAACCCTGCACATTGACAAGACGATTTGCGCAAGACCGAGGCACCGAGGACCGGCCCGGAAAGATCATTTACCTAGCGCGCAAGTGAGCCCTGAGCTGCTTCTCGGCTGGGGTGGTGCCGCGCCCTGGGTGGCCTCGTCCCGGGTCCCGGCCACCCGCGACGTCACCACGATGTAAGACCTGGCTTGCACGATCACCGGTGGTCGCCGGTGATCCGGCCGTACCGTTGGCTGATGTTCGCGGTCGGTCGGTGGAGCGTGGTGATGGGAGTCCTTGCGACCCTCATCGCCCTGCCCGCGGTCATCTCCCGGTTGCCGGTCGCGGACCCTGACGTGCCGATGCAGGCGCTCCTGGCCAAGGTCCAGGCGTCGCAGCGGGTCCCGTACTCAGGATTTGCCGAGAGCCTCGGCACTGTGGCCGTGCCCACCAGCCGCAGCTTCGCCAGTCTCACCGACCTCTTCGGCGGCCACACCCGGATGCGGGTCTGGCGGCGCGGGCCGACCGACTGGCGGGTCGACACCGTGGATCCGGTGGGGGAGCACGGCACCTACCGCGACGCCGCGGGCGCATGGCTGTGGGACTTCGCCGACCACCGGGCGACCCGGACCACGCAGCCCGACATCACGCTGCCGGTCGCCGCCGACCTTCTCCCGGCCGAGCTCGGCCGCCGGCTGCTGTCGGAGGCCACGCCCGCCGAGTTGCACCGGTTGCCGGCCCGCCGGATCGCCGGGCGGACCGCCGCCGGGCTGCGTCTGCACCCGACCGACGCGGATGCCACGATCGACCGGGTCGACACCTGGATCGATCCGCGCAGCGGACTGCCGCTGCGGGTCGAGATCTGGGCCAAGAAGGCGAGCCAGCCGGCGTTCCAGTCGACCTTCCTCGACCTGCGGGTCGCGTTGCCGCCGGCGGGGATCACCCGGTTCGAGCCACCGGTCGGCGCCACGCTGAGCAATGACAACGTGCGAGACGTCGGCCAGGTGGCTTTGCAGTACGGGTTCGGTGGCCTCCCGGAGCGACTGGCCGGGCTGCCGCTGCGCGACGACGCCCCGCGCTTCGGCTCGTACGGTCACGGGCCGACGTTGATCGCCGCCGTACCCCTGGCCGGCGAGGGCGGCTTCCGGCTGGCCCACCGGATCGAGGACGCGCCGGGGGTCGTGGTCGACAAGCAGGACGGCAGCAGCGCTCTGGCCGCCGGCCCGCTGTCGCTGCTCGTCGCGCCCGTGTCCGACGGCATTTGGCTGTTCACCGGCACCGTCACGGTGGCAGCGCTGCGCCGGGCGGCGGCCGAGCTGAGAGCCGCGCACCGGTGAGCGACAGCGTGATCCTCACCCGGGCCCTGACGAAGCGCTTCGGGTCACTGACCGCTGTCGATGCGGTCGACCTGGACGTCCGGCCGGGCGACATCTACGGCTTCCTCGGCCCCAACGGGTCGGGCAAGACCACGACCGTACGGATGCTGCTCGGCCTGGTCCTGGCGACCAGCGGCTCGGTCGAGTTGCTCGGCGAGCCGGTGCCCCGGCGGGCCAAGCGGGCGCTCGGCCGGGTGGGTGCGCTCGTCGAAGGGCCGGCGGCCTACGGCGACCTGTCCGGGCGGGCCAACCTCACCCTCGCCGACGCCGCGGGGCCCGGCGGACCCCGGCCGACCCGCAAGCGACGGGTCGACGAGGCCCTGGAGCGGGTCGGCCTGTCCGAGGTCGGCCGCCGGCCGGTCAAGGCGTACTCCCTCGGCATGCGCCAGCGGCTCGGCCTGGCCGCCGCGCTGCTGCGCCGCCCCGAGCTGCTGGTGCTCGACGAGCCGACCAACGGCCTCGACCCGCAGGGCATCCACGAGGTGAGAGCACTCTTGATCGAGCTCAACGCCGCGGGCACGACGGTGTTCCTGTCCAGTCACCTGCTGGCCGAAGTGGAGCAGGTGTGCGGCCGGATCGGTGTCCTCGACGAGGGGCGGCTGGTGCTCCAGGACGATGTCGCGGCGCTGCGGGCACCCACGGGAAACACGGTCGTGAGTACGCCCGACGCCGACCGTGCGGTGAGCCTGCTCGACGGCCGGGTGGCAGCTCGCGACGGCGACCGGCTGGTGGTGCGGGGTCCCGAGCCGGCCGACCTCAACGCCCTGCTGGTCGGGGAGGGGATCCGGGTCACCGAGTTGATCCTCGAACGGCGCACCCTCGAGGAGATCGTGCTCGGGATCACCGGCCCCGGCTCGGACCGGGTCGACGGCAGGGCCGCCCGATGATCATGGTCGAGCTGCGCAAGATGCTCCGCCGGCGACGCACCTGGGTCACGATCGCGCTGCTCGACGCCCTACCGACGCTGGTCGCGGTGCTCCTGGCCACCACCAACCTCGGGCCGCAGCCGGGTACGGGACCGGCGTTCCTGTCGGCGGTGCTGTCCAACGGCAACCTCTTCCCGGCCGCGGCTCTGGCGATCGTGCTGCCGCTGTTCCTGCCCGTGGCGGTGGCGGTCGTCGCGGGTGACGCGGTGGCCGGCGAGGCCCAGGCCGGCACCCTGCGCTACCTGCTGATCCGGCCGGTCGGGCGGACCCGGCTGCTGGTGGCCAAGCTGGTCAGCGTGGTGGCGTTCACGCTGATCGCGGTGGTGGTGGTCGCCGTGACCGCATACTTCGTCGGCACGCACCTGTTCGGCAGCGCCCCGCTGCCCACCGTCTCCGGTGGGCCCACCCTCAGCCCGGCGCAGGCGACCCTGCGGACCGGGCTGGCCATCCTCTACGTCGGGCTGTCGATGCTCGGTGTGGCCGCCGTGGCGCTGTTGCTGTCCACCTTCGTCGATTCGCCGCTGGCGGCGACGCTGGGTGCCTTGGCAGTGCTGATCGCCTCGACGGTGCTGCTGACGCTGGACGCCGCCCACGCGCTGAACCCGTACCTGCCGACCCGCTACTGGCTGGCCTTCGTCGACCTGTTCCGGCAGCCCATCCTATGGCGTGACCTGGTCCGCGGGGTCGCCCTGCAGGTGGTGTACGTCGGCGTCCTGCTGCTCGCCGCCTGGGCGAACTTCACCACCAAGGACGTGACGAGCTAGCCCACCGTACGGCTAGCGCAACCCCGCGCAGTCGCCCGGACGCGGTGTGACGACCGGCGTCGCGGCGACCTCCGAGAGCACGATGGCCTGTACCAGAGGGTTGGTCGGCAGCTCGCCGTGCTCCACCCGTACGCCGGAGCACACGTCCTGCAGCACGATGTCGACGGCTCCGGACAGCCGGGCCGAATCCGGCGGGGTGACCACCTGGTCGCTCGTCGACCACAGCGACACCCAACGTGGCCCGGCCGGTGTCTCGTCGCCGCTGTTCAGCGAGTTCAGCAGGTCACTGCCGGGCGCGAGTTGGCGGCAGGCGGTCGGGCACGCGCCGGGCTGGATGGCCGAGGCCAGCCCGGCCAGGTCCGTGCCGTGGTGCGGCGACCCGAGGGTGACCACTCGGCGGGTGAGCGCGGCGCCGCCGTAGGACCGGATCCACAGGCGGGTGACGATACCGCCCGCCGAGTAGCCGACCACGTCCACCGACCCGGCGCCCGTGCGCGCCAGGGCCGCCTTCGCCGCGGTGCCGAGCGCCTTGGCCTGCTCGCGCAGGTCGCCGGTGCCATCGCCCGGCAGGGCGACGACCTGGGCATCGCGGCCGGCCGACCGCAGCCGGGTCGCCAATCGGCCGAGTGCCCTGCCGTCGCCTCCGTAGCCCGGCACCAGCAGCACCGGGCCGGGGCGATCCTGGGGGACGGCGGATGCCGCCGAGCGTGACCGGTCGACTGCCGCTGCCGCCAGGGCGATGCCGACCGTCAGGCCGAGCACCACGACGGCGGCGACCAGGGCGATCCGGCGTTGCAACGACACGTCACCAGTGTTGCGCGAGGAGCGGCCGTCAGCCCACCAGTTGCCGCTACCGGTTGGCCCGGCCTCATGCGCTTGCCCCTTCTGGGGGAGATTGGAACCCCGTCGTACGCCCGTCGGTGGCCGCCCGTCGGTGGCCGGAAAGCAGCGACTTCCGGGAAGACGTCGCTTTGAGGGGCCGGAAAGCAGCGACTTCCGGGAAGACGTCGCTTTGAAGGGGGCTGGCGCACCCCAGCGAATTGCGGCCGGCTCAGCCGAAGCGGCCGGTGATGTAGTCCTCGGTGCGCTGCTCTGACGGGTTGGTGAAGATCTTGCTCGTCGCNNGTGGGCTTGGTGAAGATCTCCGTCGTGGGCCCGTGCTCGACCAGTTCGCCGTCGAGCATGAACACCGTCGTATCCGACACGCGCCCCGCCTGCTGCATGTTGTGCGTCACGATGACGATGGTGTAGCTGTCCTTCAGCTCGCTCATCAGGTCTTCGATGGCCAGCGTCGAGATCGGGTCGAGCGCGCTGCACGGCTCGTCCATCAGCAACACCTCGGGCTCCACGGCGACGGCGCGCGCGATGCACAGCCGTTGCTGCTGCCCGCCGGACAGGCCGGCGCCCGGCTTGCCGAGCCGGTCCTTGACCTCGGTCCACAGATTGGCCGCGCGCAACGACCGCTCGACCGCGTGCTCGAGGTCGGACTTCCTGCGCACACCATTGAGTTTCAGGCCGGCCGCCACGTTGTCGAAGATCGACATCGAGGGGAAGGGATTCGGCCGCTGGAAGACCATGCCGATGGTGCGGCGTACGGCGACCGGGTCGACTTCGGGGGCGTAGATGTCGGCGTCGTCGAGCAGCACCTTGCCCTGCACGTGCGCTCCCGGGATCACCTCGTGCATCCGGTTGAACGACCGCAGCAGGGTCGACTTGCCGCACCCGGACGGCCCGATGAGGGCGGTGACGGTCTTGGGCTCGATGACGAGGGACACGTCCTCGACGGCCTTGGCTCGGCCGTAGAAGCACGACAGGTCGATCGTCTCGATGCGCTTTGCCATGCGGCGTCCTACCTCCGGGCCAGGGCGTTGCGGCGGGTCAGGAGCCGGGCAGTGACGTACAGGAGCACGACGATCAGGATCAGCGTAAGCGCGCCCGCCCACGCCCTGTCAACGGCGACGTCGAATGCCGACTGGGTCTGCTGGAAGACCAGCGACGGCAGGGCGCTCTGTGGCCCGGAGAACGGGGTGACGTGGATGAAGTTGTTCCCGGACGCCGTCAGCAGCAGCGGAGCCGTCTCACCGGTCACCCGGGCGACGGCGAGCAGGACGCCCGTGGTGATGCCGGTCAGCGCCGTCGGCAGCACGATCGACACGATGGTGCGCCACCTCGGCACGCCGAGGGCGTAGCTCGCCTCGCGCAGCG
>QHCA01000114.1 GCA_003244095.1 Pseudonocardiales bacterium
GTGGTCAACTTAGACCAGGTGCCGCGCGGCTACATGAGCCTCGATGTCGATGTGGTGAGAGAAGCGATCAGCAAGGATGCGGTCCGGGACATTCCGGGGCTACGTATCTATCAGGCCGAGACCCTGCATGTCCGGGGAGCTGCGTGACATGGCCAACGGTTCCTGCCCATTGACCATCAACGCAGGGAATAGCTCCGGGCCAGCGAGCGAAGCCGATCCGCCTTGCTACTCTCCTGTTGCTTTCGGCGTACCGGGCTTCCTGGCGCCGAAGTCGGTCAGCGACGTCAAGGAGCTGGCCAAGATGATCGCGCTCGCCGAGTGGGCGCCCGATTGCTACCGCGATCTCGACGGCAACTTCCTGCAGCAGAAGATCGAGCTGGCGATCATGCATGGGGCGAGCGTCGGGCTGGGGCCCATCGCTGCCGTCCAGGCGATCGCCCTCATCAACGGGACGCCGAGTATCTGGGGCGACGGCGCGCTGTCAGTCATCGAGCACTCGGGCTTCCTCGAAGATATGGTCGAGGAGTACGAGGTCGATGACGAGCAAGGCCTGGTGGCGATCTGCACGATGAAGCGCCGCGGCCGAGCGACACCCATCATAACTCGCTTCTCCATGGCGATGGCGGAACACGCTGGGCTCACGCGCAACGAGGGGCCGTGGCAGACCTATCCCCAGCGTATGCTGCGTATGCGCGCCCGCTCCTGGACGATGCGTGATGGCTTCGCCGATGTGCTACGCGGATTGCACCTGCGCGAAGAGGTCGAAGACTACGTTCCGACGAGAGGCGAGCGGCCACGACGCTCGCCCCACGCCGAGCCGAGCCCGCTCGGAAGTTCGCGGCAGTACCCCCAATCTCGACCACGGCGCGGAGCCGAGTCCGGTGCAGCGCGACGGCCCGACGATGGTTCGATCGCCAACTCACCATCAGTAGCTAGCAACCGGGATCGGTTTGTTGCTGGGCCACCTCCCGACGAGACCTATACCCTCGTCGACGCCGACGGCGCCTTGATTGAGGTCGCCGGTTCCGAGGCGTTGCGCGATCGGTTCGCAGAGATCTGCTGCGATAAGCATCTGTCGCCCGACCAGGTCGCCGGAGTGTGGGAGTCGAACGCGCCCGCTCGCCAAGCGATCGAGAGTCTCTTCGGCCCGGGCGCGCTGGGGTCGGCGGCAGCGCATCTCAGCTCTAGTCAGGAGAGGAGAACCCCGCCAAGCGACGGCCAGCGACCGCAGTCTGAAACACCCTCGCTCGATCGCCGTCCGGGTAACGGACAAGACCGGCCAGAACAGCCGGATCAGGCTTTGGTGCTGGAGATCAACCCGATTTGGGGTGATCAAAAACTGTTCCAGACTTATCGAGCCGCTCTCACGAAACTGTGCAATGACGGAGCCCGCGACAGACCAACAATCCGTGATTTTCGGCAGGCGAACCAAGCGATCGAAACCCGGCTGCGGACAAAGCTCGGCGATCGGATGACGCAGATCGACAAGATCTGCGAGTTAGCCGCCACTGGGGCAGGTTCGGATGCTGCCCCTAGACTGAAGCGAGCCAAGATGGGCCTGCGGATACCGCCGCAGCGGATCTGGCCCAAACACCGGCGCTGGGTGAAATCACATGGCTGCTGCGTCCCGGGATGTCCGGCGGCAAAGGTCGAGTTCGCCCATCTGCGATCCGCCGCCAATGCCGGCACCGCGCAAAAGCCCCACGACATGTTCGGGATCAGCCTCTGCCGGGTTCATCATGGCGAGCAGCACCGCCTCGGCGCCGGCCAGGTCACCGCCGCGGGCTGCCTCGGCGGCCCGCGCGGCGGCGGTCTCGGCGGCGAGCAGGGAGCTGACCGGGGCGCTCAACGCCACCCACCGTCCCGGTTCTTCAGCCCGCCGAGTTCCTTGCCGCGGGGGATGCAGCGGCGCAGGCGTTCGCAGACACCGGACAGCTCGTAGCGGTTGTCGTCGGCGATGGCCTGCTCGCCTTCCCTGATCAGGGCGTCGACCCTGGCCGCCGGTTCCATGTCGTCGCGCATGCTGACCAGCAGGTAGAAGAGCTGCAGGTCGTAGTCCTCGCGGCGTCGCACGAACCGGTGAATGAGGTCGCCGGCCTGTTCGAGCAGCTTCTGGATCGCCTTCTCGTCCTGCTGGTCCATTGCCGTGCGGGCGCGCCGGCGCATCTCGGCGAGCGCAACGCGGTCGTCGGCGTTGCCGGAGGCCGTGACGTGCTCCTCGCAGTCGTCGAGTGCCACCTCCAGATCGCGGATCAGCCCCGGGATCTGGCCGGCCCGCTCCACCGCGTCGAGCTGTGCCTCGGCGTCGCGGAGCCGCTGCTCGGCCGTCGAGGCGGCGGCCGCGTCGACGTCGGCGGCGACGACGAGCTCCCGGACGGTCGGCAGCAGGTCCTCGTCGTCGAGCTTCCTGATCAGCTCCTGGGCGGTGGGCGAGCCGGAGGCGCCGGCGGACTGCCGAAGTCGCTCGTACCGCTTCTCCACCTGCGTCAACTGGCGGCGCAGCTGATCAGGCGCTGGCGCCTGCACGTTCGACAGGTCGATCTCCGCCTCGAACAGCGCCTGTACGAGCGGGACGTCGGCGACGACCGTGACCAGCCGGGAGCCGTCGATCTCGACCGTCACGTCGACGTCGCTGCCGGCCGGAAGGTCGATCCGTACGTCCTTCGGCCGGATCTCGAGCACGCCCACCTGCAGGTTGCGGTCGGCACGTTCCCACTCGCCCTCGACGACCGGGATCCGGATCACCGAGTTCGGCTCGGACCGGAGTACGGCGATGGTCGTCTGGAAGGTGGCGGTGTTGGCCACCGGCAAGGAGGTGCCCTTGGTCACTATCGGCGTGAAGGTGCCGTCGGCCTTGGCGATGCCGACCGAATGGGTGAGTACGGCGCCGCCGAACTCCGGGCCGGGGCTGTGGGTGATCGCGAAGGTCTCGGGAGTGAGTCGCTGCCGTCCACCGGACCCGTCGGCCAGCTCCAGGGTGAATCGCGACTTGGCGTGCTCGGCGACGCTCACCTCGGCGACGAAGGAACCCTCGGCGCTCAGCCCGATCCGGGCGCTGCGGAACGGCGGCAAGCCGTCGGGATTGGCCAGCACCACCGAGTAGCCGGTCCAGTCGACCGGGGAGCCGCTGGTCAGCTGGCCGGCGACCGTGGGGGTGGTCGTGGTGACGACCGGGTCGTACACCAGCCGGATCGTGAACTCCCCCGCCTTGGGCGGGGCGGCGACCCGGGGGACCGGCAGGCCCGAGGCGAAGATGGCCGCGCCTCTCGCGACCGCCGTGGACGGGTCCTGGCTGTAGTCCAGCGGGATGCCGAGCCCGTGCCGCGGGTCGGCGAGGAGCTCGCGGAGGCCGGGCGCCAGCGTGGCGCTGCCCACCAGCAGCAGGCGGTCGATGTCGTCGGGCCCCAGGTTGCGCTCCGCGAGCGCGGACCGGCACAGGTTGATCGCCCGCACGTACAACGGCTCAGCCAGTTGCTGGAGCTCGGCGCGGGTGAGGGTGTACTCGAAGGTGTGGGGGGTGCCCCGGTCGTCGGCGATGTCGATCATGATTTCGGCGGTGTCACGCCGGGAGAGGTGGATCTTGGCGATCTCGGCGGCGTACTTGAGCTTCGCGAACTGCACGCGCCATGCCCTGTTGTTCCGGGTGAAGTGGGTCAGGCCGAGCTCCCGGCCGGCCGCCGGCGCGAGGAGGCGTTCGGTGATCGCCCAGTCGATCAGCTTGCCGCCGAGGTACGAGTCGCCGGAATGGTTGAGGACCGTTAGCTCACCGTCCCGCTTGGTGATGATCGCCGCGTCGAACGTGCCGCCGCCGAGGTCGAACACCATCCAGTACGCGGTATCGGACTGGTCCTGGAAGCCGTACGCGAAGGCGGCCGCGGTGGGCTCCTGCACCAGGGGGCAGGCGCCGGTGAAGCCGGCCAGCTTGGCCGCCTCGCTGGTGGCGTTGTTCTGGTTCAGGGTGAACGCGGCCGGCACCGTGATGACCGCGACCTCGGGCGGCTCGCAGTAGTGGTGGATTGCGTCGGCCCGCAGCGACCTGAGGACCTCGGCGGACAGTTGCTCGGGAGACAGCTTGACGCCGGCGTTGGCGAAGGCCCGACCGGCACCGGCCAAGCCCATCTCGAGCTTGAACTCGGCGGCGGCGTTGTCCGGGTCGCTCTCTGCGCGCTCGCGGGCCCCCCGCCCGACGTGTATCACGTTCGGTTTGGGCAGCCACACCGCCGACGGCGTGTAGTCCCAACCGTCGTTGTTCTTGATCACATGCACCTCGCCGTCGTCCACGACGGCGATGGTGCTGTTCGTCGTACCGAGATCGATTCCGAAGTCTATGGACTCACGCACGGCGGCTCTCCTCTGTGTGTACGCGCTCTGGACCCCCCACGATCACCTGGCCCATCTGGATCAGCCGATCCCGGAAGTAGACCGACGGCCGGACCGTCTCGAGGACCACCTCGGACGGCAGCGCAGGATCCTCCTGGAAGACCAGTACCTCCAGCGCGAGCCCCGAATGGAACGCGAGGTTGTCGTGGTCCTGGATCACGACACCGAGCCCGGCGAGTGCCTGGCGGGCGGTCCGCAGGTAGCGGCCGGCCTGACGTGCCTGCTTCGACGCCGGCTCGTCGGCGCTGTCGAGTTTCTGCTGCGCCCGCCAGAGGTACGTGGCCGTGCCGGCCAGCGTCCCCTCGTCGAGCGGGGCGGGAGCATCGGGTGCGGGCACCTCGGGGACCGGCTGCTCCGGCGGCGCCGGTGCGGCCGCGGCGCTGAGCATCGCGACGATCTGCTCCAGTCGGGCCCGCTGCACGTCGTCCCAGGCCGGCGGCCCGATCCGGAACTCCCGATGGTGCCGGCGTTGGCGCAGCGCCGCCCCTAGCCGCTTCATAGTTCATCTCCTTGCCGCCGAGGACTGCGGTCGCGGTGGTCGCGGAAGCTTCGCCCGGCG
The DNA here is from genome assembly GCA_003244095.1 of Pseudonocardiales bacterium. Taxonomy (GTDB): domain Bacteria; phylum Actinomycetota; class Actinomycetes; order Mycobacteriales; family QHCA01; genus QHCA01. The sequence goes on from QHCA01000114.1 coordinate 4,940, forward strand.
AAGAGGACTCCCCAGCCGACGAGCCCGCCGACCGCCGCCATCTGCACTACCGGTCGGCCGAACACGGCGGCGGCGAGCCAGCCGAGCAGGGCGCCGACCGCCACCGCAAGCACGGCGTGGAACAGGACCGATGCCGCCCGCCGGGCGGGTGCATCCGGTGCCACGCGGCGGCCGAGCTCGACGAGGAGTTTGTCGGCCTCTTTGGCCAGGGGGGGTTCCGTCGGCGGGCCCGAGGGCGGGTTCGTGTGCGCCGCTGCGAGGCCGGGCTTCTTCCGAGCCGGGGCGGCCTTCTTCTGGGCCGGGGAGCCTGTCTGCCTCTTGGCCGGGGGCGCTGTCTGCTTCCTGGCCGGGGGGGCTGCCTTCTTCTCGGCTGGGCGCGGCTTGAACAATTCCTCGAACTGGCGGTCGAGCTGGTTCTGGAAGTCGATCGCGCCGGTCAGCGCCGGACTCCGGGTCAGGGCGGCCAGGTTGGCCGTGATCGTCGCGCGCGTGTCCGAGGCGGTGGCGAGCTCACGGGCCGTCTTCAGCCACTCACGATCCTTCGCCGGCTCGCGTTTCCCCGTCGCCTTCGGGGTGGCGAGGGCGCAGTTGTTGAGCAGGATCGCCACCCGGTCGCATACGACCGTCGCACGATCGCCGCCGTGCGGCGGCGCCAGCTGTTCGACTCGGCGGAGCAGCGGGATGGCCTCGGCTTCCACTGCGGCCGCCGCCTCGTCCCGGTCACCGTCGGCGAGCACGCGCCCGGCACTCTGGAACACCGCGTCGACCCGGTCGACCAGGTGGCCGACGGCATCGACGATCAGGTGGTCGACACCGGCGTAGACCACCTGCCAGGCAGACCTCTGGCGCGCCAGCCACCTCGGCTCCGGCGCCGCAACCGCCAACTGGACGAGCGGCAGCACGAGGGCACGGGGCAGTGTCGTACGCAGCGCATCGAGGGTCGAGTCGTCCAGCCGGCGGTCGTCGAGGGCGGCCATCCGCGCGCCAAGATGCAACCACAGGCCGGGGTCGTCGAGCACCGCTGCCCACTGCCTCGCAGCGCTGCCCCAGAGCCGGCCGCGTGCGGACTGCCCGTCGTAGTCTGCGTATGCGGCCAGCTCCAGGTCCAGCGCCCGTGCGTGCTCCCGGACCGCGACGTCGTGTGCCGTGTGGACCGCGGGGTCGCAACCGCAGGCCGCGTCCGCCGTTTCCCAGAACCAGAACAGCTCGTGGACGAGCCGGTGCTCGGGGTCCCCGAGGTCATCGAACGCTGCGTGTACCTGCACCGGCGTTGCCGCTACCGGCAGCGGCAGGTCGCTGTGCAGCTCGATGGTGGCGCCGACGGCGAGTGCCTTGGTGAGCCGCTGCCGGGTCTCGCGGACGGCACGCCCGCTGGCCGTGGTCGGCAGCCCGAGGATCCGGAAGGGATTGCGCTGGTAGAGCTCCGGGCCGGCCAGGTCCAGCAGAAAGGAGGCTGCCGTCGTGCCCCGGGTGGCGCGTGGCGCGGTGCGTTGCGGCTCCCGCGGTCCGCTGCTCACGAGCGCCACCGGTCACGTCCGGCGTACTTGCGGAATCGGCGCCATGTGAGGTGGAGCCCTCTCGCGAGGATGAGCACGCCGAGCACCCTTAACGTCATCCCCCATGCCCCGCCGTTGTTGGAGCCGATCCAGAGGAGGAAGGCTAGGCCGATTGCTGTCCGCACCGCGGCGAGAAAGAGGATCGCCACGGGACCTATCGGAGGGCGGTAGGAAGCGTTCGCCGCCAGAAACCCGTCGAGCACGGCAGCGAGGGCGGGATCGGTCACGTGCGGCAGGATCCCGGCGTAGATCTGGCACACCTCGGTGATCCGGCCCGCCCCGAGCAGGCGTTCGACCCGGTCGGCCAGAGCCTGCAGCTCGGGATCCCAGACGATGCCGAACCGCTTGAGCGCCGCGCGCAGCGCGGGGTCGGACTCCCTGACCACCGGGGAGGACTGCCTGATCGCCGCGTTGGCGGCGATCGTCTCACGCGTGTCGGATGCGGTGGCGAGCGCACCTGCCCTCGCCAGCCACTCTCGCCGTTTCTCGGCGCCGGGTCGCACGCGCCCGGTGGCGCAGTTGTTGAACACGATGGCTACGTGGTCGCCCGCGGCCATCACCCGGTGGTCGCCTTGCTGCGGGAGCAGTCGTTGCACGCGATGGAGCAGCGGGACCGCCTCGGCTTCCAGGGCTGCCACCGCCTGGTACGGGTCGCCGTCGCCGAGCGTGCGCCTCGCGCTGTCGGCGATCGCGTCGATCCGATCGATCAGCGGCCCGGCGGCATCGGTGACCAGGTCGTGGACCTCGGCGCAGACCGGCTGCCAGCGTGCGGCCTGCGCCACCAGCCGCGTGGGATCTTCGGCGGCGACTGCCAACTCGACGATCGGCAGTACGAGGGCGCGGGGCAGCGCGTCGCGCAGCGCGTCGAGGGTGGACTCGTCCAGCCGCCGGTCGTCGAGGGTGACCATCCGGCTTCGTACGTGATCCCACAGCGCCGGCCGGCGGAGCACAGCGGCCCACTTCGTGGCGGCGGTGTCCCACAGCTGGTCACGTTCGGCGCACTGTGCGCCGGTCAGCGGCTCTCCTGCCAGCTCCAGGTCCAGTGCGCGTGCGTGGGCCCGGACGGCCATGTCGTGGGCCTCGTGCAGCGACCCGATGCACTCGCAGGCCATGCCGGGGGCGGACCAGAACCAGAACAGCTCGTTGACCAGGCGGCGCTCTGGATCGGACAGGGCGTCGAATGCCCCGCGCACCTTCTCGGCCCGGGCCGGCACCGGCAGGGGAAGCAGGCTGACGACCTCCACCGTCGCGCCCACCGCGAGGGTCTTGGTGGACCGCTGCCGGACCTCCCGTACCTCGCGCCCGCCGGCCGCGGTCGACAGGCCGGTGATCCGGAAGGGGTTGCTCCGGTAGACGCCCGGCCGGGCAACGTCGAGCAGGAGCGTGGCGGCCGCTGCCCCCCGGGCGTCCTGTGGGCGAGTCCACCGCTCCGGCTCGCGCGGTGCGGTGCTCACATCATCACCCCCCGGCGCCAGAGGGTGAGGCGGGCCAGGTGCAGCTCGCGCAGCCGCGGGGAGAGGTTGACGGCCTCCTCCATGAGGTCCGCGGCCTGGGTCAGGGTGGCCGGGTGCCGGGCCAGTGCCAGCGCTTCGTCGGCCAGTCGCCGGGCGCGTCCCGTGGGCGGACCGGCCGTCGATTCGCGGGGCGGGCCCTCGCGCTGCGGAGCGCGCCGGCGCAGCGCGTCGGCACGCTCCCGCAATGCCCGCACCAGGGCTCCCGCGGAGGGCGTCCGGCGTCCTGCCTCGACCGTCAACGTCCCCAGCACGATGGTGTCGAGCTCGGCGTCGACGTCGTCGTTGAACTTGCTCGGTGCCAGCAGCGGCCGGCGGAAGCGGGCAACGGAGTAGGAGGAGAACGGGTTGCCGTCGTCGTACGGGAAGTGTCTGGTGAGCAGGAAGTACGCGATGGTGCCGACCGACCAGACGTCGCACGCGCAGGAGTAACCCTCGTCGCGCAGCACCTCCGGCGCCATGAAGGCGTAGGTGCCCTGGGCACTGGCCAGCAGGGTGAACGGGTCGGCCCGCTTGGCCAGCCCGAAATCGCTGATGCGCACCCGCATGCCGTTGCCGTCGTAGCCCACGAGGACGTTGGCCAGCGTCAGGTCGCGGTGCAGGATCGGCGGCGACTGGTCGTGGGCGACGGCCAGGCCGCCGGCGATCTGCTCCACGACGTCGACGGCGATGTCGACCGGCACGCCCGTGTCATGGGCGTCGGCAAGCCGTTCGAGGCTGCCACCGGCGACGTACTCCATGGTGAAGTAGCCGCGCAGCCCCTGGGAGGTCTGCACGGTGCTGGCGTCGAAGAGCCGCACGATGTTCGGATGGCCCATGGTCGAGAGCAGCCGAGCCTCCTCGAGGAGTGCCCGCGTCTCCTTCAGCGAGGCGGTCTTCTTGAACAGCTTCATGGCCTGCCAGCCGAGATACTCGTGCCTGACCCGGTGCACCTCCGCGAACGCGCCCTCCCCGAGCATCCGGTCCACGACGAGGGTGTCGGTGATCCGGGTTCCCGGGCTGAGCAGCGTCATGGCGCCGGGCCTTGCGGGAAGACGTGCAGCCGGTAGCCGATGCCGGTCACGGTTTCCAGGATCCGGGGGGTCGACGGCACCGGCTCGATGCTGCGCCGCGTCGCGAGGACGACGGTGGCGAGGTCGGACCGGGTGTACGAGCGGTGCTGCCGCCACTCCTCCGGCTCGCCCCACAGCGCCGTGATGAGCTCCCGGTGGTCGCAGGCCACCGCCCCACCGGCCTGGCTGCGCCCGGTCATGTAGCGCAGGAGCTGGTGGCCCTGCGGGCGAAGCCCGGTGATCGGGGTCTCCGCGCCGGCCTCGCAGCGGTAGGCGATCGCGGCCACCCAGTCGTAGCGCAGGCTCAGGCCGGCCGCCGGCCCGGGCGCCGGCACACCGTGCGGCGCCCGTCTTGTCGTGTGCGGGTCGAGGAACGTCAGCTCCCAGTACAGCGGCTCTGCGTCGGCGGACATCTCGCCGAGGATCAGGATCATGTCCCCGTGCTGGATGCGCCGGGGAGCGTCCAGGTGGCGGGTGTCGTCGCCCTTACGCAGCAGGGTGCCGTTGGTGCTGGCGTTGTCGGCGACCATCCAGACCCCGTCGCGGCTGTCCAGCGTGCAGTGGACGCGGCTCACCCAGCGCTGATGGTCCGGCCCGAGCGAGATGTCCGGGGCGTGCTCCGGCGCCGGCCGGCCGATGGTGACCAGGCTCCCGTCGAGCTCGGCGGTGGAGACCTCCCCCGCGGGCGAGGTGATCCGCAGGGCCGTCGCACGCACGGTAGATCACCCCCGTCGACCCAAATCTGGCCAAAGATGCCATCGGACACGCTGAGTATGAAGGCAGTCACCCACCCTCGCCCATAGCGAACAGATGGAATATGGATGAAAGGGCGGCGGGTGTTCCCGCGTACGAAGATCCAGGCCTGCTAAGACCGGCTTCACCGGCCCAGCCAGGCCTGGATCACTCGTGAGGGGGTCGGACGCGAACAGCTCCTCCAGCAACGGCGTGTTGACCGGACCGGGGCACAGGGCGTTGACGCGCCCGCCCTGCCGGGCGAACTGCACGCCCAGCTCGCGCGACAGCGACAGCACGCCGCCCTTGGATGCCGTGTAGGAGATCTGCGACGTCGCCGCGTACATCGCCTGCACGTCGTCTTCCGACGTGACATCCGCCCGTACGTAGCGGCCCCGATCCCGCCCGCGCCTCCGGTGATGACGGCGACCCGGTCCGTCAGTCGGTCCTCCAGCGCCCGTGCCACAGCGGTGCCGCCCTCCCGCCGGTCGGGTGAGGATGCCCTACAGGGCCGCGATCACGGCCTTCATCCACGGGCCGAGGTCGTCCGGGGTCCGGGCCGAGATGAGGTTGCCGTCGACGACCGTGGCCTCGTCGACCCAGTCGACGCCGGCGTTGACCATGTCGTCGCGGATGGCGCCGACGCTGGTCGCCCGGCGTCCCTTCAGGATCTTGGCCGAGATCGGCACCCAGCCCGCGTGGCAGATGAACGCGACCGGCTTGCCAGCGGTGTCGAAGTCCCGCACCAGATCGAGTACGGCATCGGAACGGCGCAGCTTGTCCGGTGCGAAGCCGCCCGGGATGACCAGCCCGTCGAAGTCGTCGGCGGACAGGCCGTCCACGGTGGTGTCCACCGGCAGCGGGCCGTGGCCCTTCTTCCCGGAGACCGGCTGGTCGTCGAGGCCGGCGACGGTCACCGTCGCGTCGTCCTCGCGCAGGCGGTAGAGCGGATACAGCAGCTCCATGTCCTCGAACATGTCGGCCGCCAGAACGAGCACCTTCTTGCCTTTGAGAGTCACCCGGCCACGCTACAGCCGGGGGAGGATGCCCGCATGACATGTGCCTTCGACTATCCGGCCTACCGAGCGGCCTTCGAGGCCAGGGCCGTCGAGCCGTGGCTGGCCTTCTACGCCGAGGACGCGCAGTGGGTGGAGTACCGCCACACCGACCCGCCGCGCGCGCCGAGCGTCATGCGCGGCAGGGCCGAGATCGGTGCCTTCATGGCTCGGGTCGCCGCCCTGCCCCTGACCATCGAACTGTCCCGCGAGGTCGTCGGGGCCGATCGCATCGCCTTCGCCTGCCTCGTCACGATGGAGGACGGCAAGCAGATCATCGAACACGCCATCGCCGACCTGCGCGACGGCCTGATCAGCTACCACGCCGAGGTCGAGGCGTACGACTGATCTTCGGCATGCCCGGGCAACATCACTGTCCGGCGTGCCACGTTCGGCTCCAAGGCCCAGGCCCGACCGCTTGAACCCGCCGAACGGCGTCGAGTAGCGCACCGAGGAGTGCGAGTTGACCGACAGGTTGCCCGCCTCGACGCCGCGCGCGACCCGCAGCGCCCGGCCGACGTCACGTGTCCAGATCGAGCCGGACAGCCCGTGCTCGCTGTCGTTGGCGATCCGGACGGCCTCGGCCTCGTCGTCAATGTCGGGGGCACCAGCGCGCAAGTCAATGCCTGCAGGGTCAGGGGATGACGACGATCAGGCCGTGCATGGCCGGGTGGATCGAGCAGTAGTAGGTGTAGGTGCCCAACCGGGTGAACTTCACCGAGAACGTCTTGCCGATGCCGGTGAGCTTGCCATTGAACAGTCCGCTGGAATGAGACGGCGTCGCCTTGCCGGTCTTGGCGTCCCGGCCGGCCGGCCGGCCGGCTGTGACGGCGTGCGCCAGCGCCTCGTCGTCACGCCACGTCACGGTCGCTCCGGCGTGCACCGTGACCGTGGCCGGAGTGAAGGCCAGGTGCTTGACCGACACCACCATGTCGACCGGCTTGCCCCGGCTGGGCGACGCCGACGGGCCCGTCGCCTTGGCGTGCTTGGCGTGATCGCCGGTCCCGCCCGAGCAGCCGCCCAGGGCGAGCAACCCGGCAGCGCCGATGGTGGCGACAGCCAGCAGGCCACCGCGACGTGACGACCGGATCATCGGCTCTCCTCGGGACGGCGTGGTAGTGCCAGGAGTTCCACGGTAGCGGGGGGCGATCAGGGCGCGCGGCCACCGTGACCGGCCGATATGTACTTCGTAGTCCAATTCGGCCGGAGTCCTCGGACGGTCGTTCGGCTGATCGTTGGTCAGGCACAGCGGTCGGGGCAATGCCAGACTGTGCCGATGCCCGACCCGACGTCATCGGCCGGTGCCGACTTTCAGGCGATGGAGCGACACGGCTGGGAGAAGGCCGCCGCCGCGTACGGGTTTTTCGGCCGAGCGACCTGCCTTGTCATACCCCACGTTCTCACCGCGGCGCGGGTGAAGCGGGGCACGCGTCTGCTCGACCTGGCCGCCGGTCCGGGGCATCTCGCCGCCGAGGCCCGCAGGCGGGGCGGCAGGGCAGTGGCGGCGGACCGGTCACACGCGATGACCCGCGTGCTGGTTGCCACCCACGGTGACCTGCCCGTCGTACAGACCGACGGGATGGCGCTGCCCTTCGCCGATGCGACCTTTGACGCGGTTGCCGCCGCGTTCTACCTCAACCACCTCGACGACCCGGCCGGCGGCCTGGCGGAGATGCACCGCGTCACACGTCCCGGCGGCTGGATCGCCACCGCGGTCTGGGACCGCCCTGAGCGGGCCCGGCTGAACGGGTTGATCGCCGAAGCAGTGGCCCGGGCCGGAGCGGGCTCGGCCGTACCCGGTCCGGAACACCCGCTACCCGAAGACGAGACCGGCTTGCTCCACCTTCTGCGCGCTGCCGGATTCAGTCGCCCGGAAGCCCGTCTCGTGCAGGGAAGCCTGACGATCTCCGATCCTGCGGAACTGCTGGAGGGCCTCGCCGGCTCAACGGTACGAACCGCCGCCCTCCTCCGCGGGCACAGCGACCATGATGTCCGCCGTATTCGGGACGAGTTGGCGCGCGGGTGCGAGCCCTACCGGTCCGGCGACCAGCTCCACATCCCGGTCGCAGCCGTCATCCTGGCCGGTCAACGCCACGAATGAGACCACTCGTGCTTCGTGCTTATATATGAGTTCCTATGAGTCTTCACACGAATCAGGATGATGTCGCCATGCGGGCGTGGGCGGACTGCCCGGCGGGCGGCGCGGGATGACCGACGGCTCGTCGTCGTGGCGGCCCGCCACCGTGGCGGTCACGGCGGGCCGGCCGGCCGGCCCCGGTGAGCCGTTCAGCGTGCCGCCGACCTTCGCCTCCACGTACCGGGACGGTGGGACGGTCGGGTACGGCAGGTGGGGCAACCCGACGTGGACCGCGCTGGAAGACGCGTTGGGTGCGCTCGAGGGCGGCCGGGCGCTCACCTTTGCCAGCGGTCAGGCCGCCATGGCCGCCGTGCTGGAGACGCTGCCGGTAGGTGCTGCCGTGCTCCTGCCACGTGATGCCTACCTGGGCACCCGGGGTTTCCTCGCCGATGTCGCCACGCGTGGCCGGCTGGTCGCGCTGCCCGTCGACATGACCGACACCGCGGCGGTGCTCGCCCAGCTGGCCGACGCGCACCTGCTGTGGGCGGAGTCGCCGATCAACCCGCTGCTGGGCGTGGTGGACCTCCCGGTGGTGCTGGCGGCGGCGGCGGACCTGGGCATCCCGTCGGTCGTGGACAACACCTTTGCCACCCCCGTGCTGCAGCAGCCCCTGGCCCTGGGCGCCACCGCGGTCATGCACAGCGCCACGAAGTACATCGGCGGCCATTCCGACCTGCTGCTCGGCGCCGTGGTCACCCGCGACGAGGAGCTGCTCGCCGGGCTGCTCGCCCGGCGGAGCCTGCACGGTGCCATCCCGGGCACCCAGGAGGCGTGGCTGGCCCTGCGCGGGCTGCGCACGCTGCCGTTGCGGGTGGAGCGTGCCCAGGCCACCGCCGGGCTGCTCGCCGAGCGCCTCGCGCAGTCGCCTGCGGTGGCCCGGGTCCGCTATCCCGGCTTGCCGAGCCACCCCGGCCATGCTCTGGCCGCAGCGCAGATGAGCGGGCCCGGCGCCATGCTGTCCTTCGAGCTCGGCAGCGCCGAGACGGCCGACGCCGTCACCGCCGGCTTGCGGCTGATCGTCGGCGGCACCAGCCTCGGCGGCGTCGAGAGCACCATCGACCGGCGTCGTCGTTGGGCCGGCGAGGAACGCGTACCACCCGGTCTGTTGCGGCTCTCGGTGGGCATCGAGGACCCCGAGGATCTCTGGTCGGACCTCGAACAGGCCCTGGATCGCGGGGTCGGCTGACGGCGGGACCGCTATCCGAAATACTCGCATATGACCCAAAAACACCGGTTACGGGCTATTGTGCGGTAATCACCCGGTTCCTCGCTACCTGATCGCCGCGGCACCTATCACCGTATCCGCCAGGCGATCAAGCGGGCCGCTACCGCCCGGCCGCCGCGGAGGCCCGGATGTCGCATCTCCGCTGTGGCATCAAGGGGGATGCGTGTCGAGGTCAGGGCGCTCGCCGTTCACGTGCGATGACCGCGACGTCACCGGTCGGCAAGGCGAGGACCGCGTCGACTTCGTACGGTGCTACCAGACCGGCACTGCAGCCATTCCGGAGCGGCTGAGCGCGACGAGAACGCGTACTGGAATGAGGCCCACCTTGTCCGGGTGGGCCCGCCCGAAGGGGCAGCAACGGTGCCCGTTCGACCCGCCCCGCGCGGGCCGGCGCACCAGCCACCGTGGAGGGAAGGCGTTCGCCGGCCCGGCTGTAGGTTGCCCTGATGACGGTGCGGCCCGACGATCCGGACGCGGACTGGACCGAGCCAGGGGTCTACGAGGTTGCGCCGGAGCTGTACCGGATCCCGCTGCCGTTGCCGCACGACAGCCTGCGAGCGGTGAACGTCTACGCGGCGCGGGACGGCGAGGGCCTCGTACTCGTCGACTCCGGTTGGGCGTTGACCGAGGCACGGGACACACTCGAGCGGGCCTTGAAGCTGCTCGACGCGGGCTTCGCCGACGTCCGCCGATTCCTCGTGACGCACGTCCACCGGGACCACTACACCCTCGCCGTGGCCCTGCGCCGGGACTTCGGGATGCGGGTGAGCCTGGGTCGGGGAGAGGCGGCGACACTGGCCCGCACCCGTGACCTGGAGTTCGCCCCGTGGACGGAGTTCGCCGCCCAACTCCGCCGCGGGGGTGCGGACGCGTTGGCCCGGAAGCTGGTCGAGTCGGTGCCGTCGGACTACGACCGCGGTGACTGGGCCGACCCCGACGACTGGCTGGACCCGCCGGGGGAGATCGCGATGGCGGGCGGCACCTGGCAGATGCACCCCACTCCGGGGCACACCCAGGGGCACGTGGTGTTCGTCGACCCGGTGCGCGACGTGATGTTCGCCGGCGATCACGTGCTGCCGCGGATCACGCCGTCGATCGGGTTCGAGCCGGCGCCGGCCACGCTCCCCCTGGCCGACTACCTCGACTCGCTGCGGCTGGTCCGCGCCCTGCCCGACCGCCGGCTGCTCCCGGCGCACGGCCCGGTCGCGCCGAGCGTGCACCAGCGGGTCGACGAGCTGATCGACCACCACGATCTGCGGCTGCGGCAGATCCTCGACGCGGTGCGGGCCGGCGCCGGCACGGCCGACGAGGCCGCGAGACGCCTGCGCTGGACGCGTCGCGGGTGCTGGCTCGTCGAGCTCGACACCTTCAGCCAGTGCCTGGCGGTGACGGAGACGATGGCCCACCTCGACGTCCTCACCGTGGCCGGTCGGCTACGCCGTACCGAGGACGACGGGGTACGCCAGTACGCGCTCGCCTGATCCGGCGGTATCGATTCGACCGCTTCGGGCGGTGCGGGTCGGGCAGTGCGCGAGGCGCTTGTGGACATGGCCCGGATGAGCGGCCGGCTGTCATGCTGGTACCTGTAGCTTGCCGCGCCGGCCGAGCGAGAGGATGCCGATGCGAGACGCCGTCATCGTCGAAGCGGTACGCACCCCGGTCGGCCGGCGTAACGGCGGGCTCGCCGGGGTCCACCCCGCCGACCTGTCGGCAGTCGTACTGTCAGCGCTGGTCGAGCGCACCGGCCTGGACCCCGCGCTGGTCGACGACGTGATCTGGGGGTGCGTCAGCCAGGCCGGTGACCAGGCCTTCAACATCGCCCGCACGGCCCTGCTGTCGGCGGGCTGGCCCGATTCCGTGCCCGGCGTGACCATCGACCGCCAGTGCGGCTCCTCCCAGCAGTCGATCCACTTCGCCGCGGCGGGGGTCGTCTCCGGGCAGTACGACTTCGCCGTTGCCGGTGGCGTGGAGAGCATGAGCCGGGTGCCCATGGGCGCCAACCTGGCCAGTGGCGGGGACCCGTGCAGGGGGACGGGATACCACAGCCGGTACGGCGGCCTGCCCAGCCAGGGACTCGGCGCGGAGACGGTCGCCGAGCGGTGGGGGCTGTCCCGGACGCAGGTCGACGACTACGCCGCGGGCTCGCACGAGCGGGCGGCCGCCGCCCAGGACTCCGGTGCCTTCGCCGGGCAGATCGTGGCGGTCGACACCGAGGCCGGTGCGGTGTCCCAGGACGAGGGAATCCGGCGCGGTACGACGACCCAGACCCTCGCGGCCCTCAAGCCGGCCTTCGCAGAAGGCGGGGTCATCCACGCCGGCAACGCCTCGCAGATCTCCGACGGCGCGGCCGCCCTGCTCCTCACCACCAGCGAGCTCGCCGCGCGGCACGGCCTGACCATCGTCGCGCGCGTACACACGGCGGTGCTGGCAGGGGCCGACCCGGTCATCATGCTGACCGCCCCCATCCCCGCCACGCGCAAGGCGCTGGCCAGGAGCGGGCTCGCCATGGCCGACATCGGCGCCTGCGAGGTCAACGAGGCGTTCGCCCCCGTACCCCTTGCCTGGCTGGCCGAGCTGGGGGCCGACGACAAGGTGCTGAACCCGCTGGGTGGGGCCATCGCCCTCGGCCACCCGCTCGGCGGGTCCGGGGCCCGGCTGGCCACCACCCTCGTGCACCACATGCGCGACAACGGCATCCGGTACGGGCTGCAGGCGATGTGCGAGGGCGGTGGCCTGGCCAACGCCACGATCTTCGAGCTGCCCTGACCGGCCCGGGCTAGACCGCGGACCAGGTGTTGCACGGGGCCAGCGCCCCCGTGAGCTTCTCGTCCCCCCACGTCTTGGCGATGGCCTCGAACGGCCCGAAGTCGTCGTGCACGACCTTGCCGCCGCGCCGGATGACCTGCAGCAGGTTGCCGGCGCCCATGATGTCGCGGCGTTCCTCGGCGGTCACCCCGTAGCAGACGTCGTCCGCGCCGGGACAGTGCGGATGGTGCAGGCCCAGCGCGTGGCCGAACTCGTGCGCGGCCGGCGCCTGCGTCGTCGTCACCTGTTCGGGGTGCTTGCCGGTCGGGTCGGAGACCTGCGAGGTGCCGGTGCGCTCCTCGGTGTCGCGGGTCTTGAGGTTGCCCTCCCCGGGTTTGGCGTTGGACCGGCCCTCCTGCGCCTCGGACCACAGCTTGAACAGCGTGTGTTCGCCTGCTTCGACGACGGTCACCACGACCTTGGTGGTGAACGCCGAGATCTTGCCGATGGCGCAGGCCGGCTTGACCTTGCCCTTGTACGACCAGGTCGACTCCACTTTTCCCTTGAAGTCGGCCTCGAACTTCGCTCGGCCGGCGACGGCCTCGGCGGCCGCCTCCGGCGTGCCCGCCGGCGCCGGGCCCCAGCGCACGCCGTCGGCGTCGAACCTGACCCGGAAGTAGAGCGTCACCGCGCCGGCGACGGGATCGACCAGGCCGTCGAACTTGCCGCCGAACTCCTTGCCCTTGATCTCGCCGGCCTTGTAGTAGCGAGCCTCCTTGGGGCCGCCGAGAAAGGTGATGATGTCGCCGATCTGATCCGGTGGCAGGCTCGCCAGCCGGGCGTTCTGGGCGGCCAGGAAGCCCTCCCATGGCGACCCCTTCGCTGCGACGGCGCGCATCGCCGTCACCAGTCGCGGACCGCCGGAGGCCTGCCCGGCGGTCTCGTCGGCGCGTATCGCCGCCGGTTGGGCGGCCAGTCTGGGGAGCAGGTCGTACATCGGCGCGCCCTGGATCGCGTCGAGCGCGGTCCTGGTGGCCGGGACCTGGCGCTGCACCGGCCGGTCTTCGGCGCAGGCGCAACCGTCGTGCACCTCGCTGCCACACCGCTGTACGGGGGTCGCCGGGTCGACACTGCGGAACACCGGCAGTTGCTGCTGGCCCTTGGGCTGCGGACTCGAGCCGGCCGCCTGGCGGTTCCAGGCCCCCACCGCCGCGGCGAAATCGGCGGTCGGCCGGTCGGCGACGTCGTGCTTGTGGTCGACGATCCTCAGCTTGTCGTCCACGACGAAGGACCAGGTCACGACGGCGTAGATCAGACCCTTGTCCTTGCCTTCCTGGGCGATGATGCTGGTCTCGTAGCTCCAGGTGGTGCCGGCCTTCTTGCCGTCGGGGGTGTCGGTCATCGTTGCCGGCTGGCTGGCGGTGCCGATCGCGAAGCCGGGGATGACGCCAGTGGTCGGGATCTTCGGGGCGTACGTTCCGTCGTCGTTCTGCTGGTACCACCCCGACCGCATGGTCGGGGCCCGGTCGATCCCCTGGCCCTTGGCGTTGAGCCGCTCGTCCATCCCCTTGCGGTCGTCCTCGGACTTCTTCGACGTGGTCCCGAGCAGGCTCATGCTCTGCACGAAGGCGATGCTCGTCGCATCCACGACGTCGATGTCGGGGGTGAAGGTGATGTCCGTCTGACAGGTGTAGGCCCTGTCGGGGCCGCCGAAGGGGCCGGTGTCCACGCCGTCCTTCGGCGCCATCCTGACGCTCACCTTGCCGAACAACTCGCCCGGACCGGCCATGATCTTGGCGCGGATCTGGCCGATGAGCCGCGGGTCGCCGCCGCCGGGGCCGTTGCGGGCACCCTTGGCCAGTCTCTTCAGGTCCGGAGCGGTCAGGTTGGCGATGTTCTTGGTGATCCCCGGGTCGTCGAGGACGCTGACGAAGCGCGCGGCCTTGTCCCAGTCGTTGCCCTTGGTGACTGCGAAGGCCCTTTCGAGCAGCGCCCCGCGTACCGCGTGCTGGGTGGCCGTGACCTGGCCGAGCAGCCCCTCACAGGACGGCAGCGTCAGGGTTGGCATCAGCTTCTCGACGGCCGCCAGTGGCAGGCCGACCAGG
>QHCA01000115.1 GCA_003244095.1 Pseudonocardiales bacterium
GCAGGCTGCCGACGGTCCAGCCACCGCCGTGCAGGTAGACGATGACCGGCAGAGAGCCGGGCCCAGGCCGGTACAGCCGCGCCGGGCGGCCCGCGACGGTCAGGTCGACGACCACGGCCATCTCGGGGCCCGGTGGGCGTGATTGCGCGCGCTGCGCGACTCCCGCGCGCATCGCCGTCACGTCGAGGTCGGCGAACGCCGGCGCTGGCTGCCCTACGAAGGCGGCGAGCTGGGAGTCAGCGAAGGGCCCGGACACGCCGGCAAGGGTAGCCGGAGTCACGATGCGGCTACCCTTGCGGCGGCACCGCGACAGCGGCGCGCGGGGACGCGGTCGGTGTCGGCAGGGCCGTCTCGTCGCGGGCTTGCCAGGCGTCGAAGTACCGACTGGCCAGTTCGTTCGCCTCGTGCACGGTGTGCTCCCTCGTTGATTTTGTCAGAGCTGGTAGGAGCCCGGCTCCCAGGCTCGGGTGCTGACGCCGACGGCGTTCCAGGCGTTGATGGTGACGATCAGGGCGAGCAGCGCCGCGACCTCGTCGGGCGTGAACTGCGCGGCCACCGCGTTGTAGTCCGCGGTTGGCACGTGGTCGGTAGCGAGCAGCGTCACCGACTCGGTAAAGGCGAGCGCTGCACGTTCGCGGTCAGTGAAGAACGGCGTCTCACGCCAGGCCGGCAACGCGTAGAGGCGCTGTTCGGTCTCGCCGATCGCCCGGGCGTCCTTGCTGTGCATGTCGATGCAGTAGGAGCAGCCGTTGAGCTGTGAGGCCCGGACGCGGACAAGCTCGCGCAGGACCGGGTCGAACTCGACCCGGTCGAGTTCCTTCGTGGCTGCCTTGTCCAGATGCGCCAGGGCGCGGGCGAATCCGGCGGCGAGTCCGTCGAAGTCCAGTCGCACGGGTATGGATCGTGGGAGTTGGGTCGGGGTAGGTGTCGTCGTCATGACCGCCACACTAGATCGATAGAGGCCCACGAGTAAGGTCCACATCTGTGTCAGATTCATGGGCCACTTCGGGTCTTGATCTCCATCTGAACCTGATCGGCCCACGGGTGCGCGCCGCTCTTGAGAACGCCCTGCGCGAGGCCGTGCGTACCGGCCGGCTCCCCCCGGCCGCGCGGCTGCCCTCCTCGCGCGCGCTGTCCGAAGACCTGCAGATCGCCCGCAACACGGTTGCCGAGGCCTACGCACAGCTCGTCGGCGAGGGCTGGCTGGTCGCCAAGCAGGGCTCCGGCACGCATGTCGCGGGCCAGGTGCCCGCGACCCGGCAGGTCGCCTCGCCGGCCGCGGCGGAGGTCACCCGGTTCCGTTACGACTTGCGGGCCGGATCGCCGGATCTGTCGTCGTTCCCGCGTTCGGAGTGGCTGTCCGCCGCTCGCCGGGCGCTCGTCGGCGCGCCGGCCGAGGCGTTCGGTTACACCGACCCTCGCGGGCGCCCGGAGTTGCGGGCCGCGCTGGCCGGCTACCTCGCTCGCGCACGCGGTGTGCGCGCCGCCCCCGAGCGCATCGTGATCTGCTCTGGCTTCACCCAGAGCTTTGGCTTGCTGTGTCAGGTGCTGCGGGCGCGCGGCGCCACGAGCCTGACCACCGAGGCCTACGGCCTGAGCAGCAACCACGACACGGTCACCGCCGCCGGAATGGGAGTGCAGACGCTGCGAGTCGACGAGCGTGGCGCCCTCGTCGAGGAGCTGACTTATACCGATGCCGCGCTGCTGACCCCGGCGCACCAGTTCCCGCTAGGGCAGGCACTCGCCGCGGCACGGCGTACCCAGGTCATCCAGTGGGCCGTCGCCACCGCCGGGCTGGTCATCGAGGACGACTACGACGGCGAATTCCGCTACGACCGTCAACCCGTCGGCGCCTTGCAATCGCTGGCGCCCGAACACGTCGTGTACGCCGGCACCGCCAGCAAGACCCTGGCGCCCGGGCTGCGGCTGGGCTGGCTCGTCCTCCCCGCGCACCTCATCGACGATGTCGCCGCGGCCAAGGCAGCAGCGGACCGGCACACCAGCGTCCTCGACCAACTCACCCTCGCAGAGCTCATCTCCTGCGGTGGCTACGACCGGCACGTACGCCGCCGCCGGCTGGCCTACCGGCGACGGCGAGACCGGTTCGTGGCCGAGCTGCACAGGCACGCGCCGCAGTTGCGCGTCCTTGGCATCGCGGCCGGGCTGCACGCCCTCCTCCAGCTACCGCAGGGCCACACCGAGAATGAGGTCGTGGCCCGCGCCGCGCGACGCGGACTCGCCATCGAGGGCCTGAACGCCTACCGCCACACCGACCAGCCCCACCAGCCCGCGCTCGTCATCGGGTACGCGTCCCCACCCGACCATGCTTTCACCGGCGCCCTCGCCCGACTGGTAGCGGTGCTCGATGACCCGCCCCGGCCTGGCTGAACGGGCTCCGAGCACGCTACGAGTCGTAGGCCTCTGGCGGGGGGCAGTTGCAGACCAGATTGCGGTCGCCGTACGCCCCGTCGATCCGCCTGACCGGCGGCCAGTACTTCCCGGCCCGCAAGGACTTGACCGGATAGGCCGCGTCGTCGCGACTGTACGGATGGCCCCAGTCGCCGGCGATCATGGCCGCTGTGTGCGGTGCGCCGGTGAGCGGATTGTCCGCTCGCTCGTACTCCCCCGTCGCGACCTTCACCGTCTCGGCCCTGATCGCGATCATCGCGTCGCAGAATCTGTCCAGCTCCGCGAGTGATTCAGATTCCGTCGGCTCGATCATCAGGGTGCCGGCCACCGGGAAGGACATCGTCGGGGCGTGGAAGCCGTAGTCGATCAGCCGCTTGGCCACGTCGTCGACGGTGATGCCGGTCTCCCTGGTGATCGGCCGCAGGTCGACGATGCACTCGTGCGCGACGAGCCCACCGCGGCCGGTGTAGAGCACCGGATAGCGGGTGGCGAGCCGGCGGGCCACGTAGTTGGCATTGAGCACGGCGACCTCGGTCGCCGCGGTCAGGCCGTCGCCGCCCATCATCCGGATGTACGCCCACGAGATCGGCAGGACGCCGGCCGAGCCCCAGGGCGCCGAGGACACCGGACCCACCCCCGTCGCCGGGCCGGCCTCGGCCCGCATCGGGTGGTTGGGCAGGTAGGGCGCGAGGTGGGAGCGGACGCCGACCGGCCCGATGCCCGGCCCGCCGCCACCGTGCGGGATGCAGAACGTCTTGTGCAGGTTGAGGTGGCTGACGTCGGCGCCGAACCGGCCCGGCTTGGCCAGCCCGATCAGCGCATTGAGGTTGGCTCCGTCGACGTATACCTGGCCGCCTGCCTCGTGCACGGCGGCGCAGATGTCGCCGATGGCCTGCTCGAACACGCCATGGGTGGACGGGTAGGTGATCATCAGGGCGGCCAGGCGGTCGCGGTGGGCCGCGATCTTGGCCCGCAGGTCGTCGACGTCGACATCCCCGTTGTCACGGCAGCCCACGACGACCACCCGCATCCCGGCCATGACGGCGCTGGCGGCATTCGTACCGTGTGCCGACGAGGGAATCAGGCAGACGTCGCGGTGGGACTCCCCCGCCGCGCGGTGGTAGGCGCGGATGGCCAGCAGGCCGGCGAACTCTCCCTGACTGCCGGCATTGGGCTGCAGGGAGACGGCGTCGTAGCCGGTGATCTCGGCCAGCCAGCGTTCGAGGTCGTCGATGATCTGCCGGTAGCCGGCGGCCTGGTCGACCGGTGCGAAGGGGTGGATCCCGGCGAACCCCGGCCAGGTGATCGGCTCCATCTCCGCCGTCGCGTTGAGCTTCATCGTGCACGAGCCCAGCGGGATCATGCCGCGGTCCAGCGCGTAGTCCCGATCGGCGAGCCGGTGCAGGTAGCGGAGCATCTCGGTCTCGCTGTGGTGGGTGTTGAAGACCGCGTGGGTCAGGTAGGGCGACTCGCGCAGCAGGCCCTCGGGCAAGGCCCCGCGTGCTGTGGCGTCGAGGTGGTCTATGCCGGCGACATCGGCGTCCGGGCACCCGAAGGCCGCCCACACCGCCCCCAGGTGCGGCCGCCGCGTCATCTCGTCGCAGGCGATGCCGACCGTGTCCTCGTCGACCAGTCGCAGGTTGATCCCGCGCTCGCGGGCGGCCGAGACGACCTCGACGGCACGGCCGGGAACGCTCGCCTGCACGGTGTCGAAGAAACCGTCCTCGACGATCTCGACGCCGCCGGCCCGCAGGCCGGCGGCGAGCACGGCGGCATAGCGGTGGACCCGGCGGGCGATCGTGGCCAGGCCGGCCGGGCCGTGGTAGACGGCGTACATGGAGGCGACGACGGCGAGCAGCACCTGCGCGGTGCANNGTGCAGATGTTGCTGGTCGCCTTCTCCCGGCGGATGTGCTGCTCACGGGTCTGCAGGGCCAGCCGGTAGGCGGCTGCGCCGCCGGCGTCGACCGACACTCCGACCAGACGGCCCGGCAACATCCGCTGCAGCCCGTCGCGCACGGCCATGAAACCGGCGTGCGGGCCGCCGAAGCCCAAGGGCACGCCGAAGCGCTGCGCCGAGCCGACCGCGATGTCGGCGCCGAACTCCCCCGGCGGCTTGAGCAGGGTGAGCGCGAGCAGGTCGGCGGCCACCGTGACGATGGCACCGTGCTCGTGAGCTTCGGCCGCGATGGCGGCCAGGTCGCGGACCGCGCCTGAGGAGCCGGGGTACTGCAGCAGAATGCCGAAGGCATCGACGTCGGGCAGGCCGGCGGTGAGGTCGCTCATCACGAGATCGATGCCGAGCGGCTCCGCCCGGGTACGCAGCACCGCGACGGTCTGCGGGTGCACGTCGGCGTCGACGAGAAATGTGGGCACGTCGCCGTCCCTGACGCTCGTGACACTGCGCCGGGCCAGGGCCATCGCCTCGGCGGCGGCCGTCCCCTCGTCGAGCAGGGAGGCGCCGGCGATCGGCAGGCCGGTGAGGTCGGCCACCATCGTCTGAAAGTTCAGCAGGGCCTCCAGCCGGCCCTGGCTGATCTCGGCCTGGTACGGCGTGTAGGCGGTGTACCACGACGGGCTCTCCAGCACCCGGCGTAGCACGACGAGCGGCGTCAGGGTGTCGGAGTAGCCCAACCCGATCATCTGCACCAGCCGCTGATTCCGGGCGGCCAGGTCGCGCAGCTCGGCGAGCGCGCCCTGCTCGTCGGCGGCCGGCGGCAGGTCCAGCGGCTGGTCGGTGCGGATGCTCTCGGGGACGGCGGCCTCGACCAGCTCGGCCAGTGACCCGTAGCCGATCACGGCGAGCATCTTGGCCCGCTCCTCGGCGTCCGGCCCGATGTGGCGGTGCGCGAACGGTACGGCGGCCTCGAGGTCGCGCAGGCTGACCTTGTCGGGCGGGCGGTGGGGCACGGCGGCACTCCCTCAGTCGCGCGCCGGCTGATGCGGCGCTGCTGGTGCGGCCTCCCCCTCTGTCGCGGCTCGTTCTGCCCGCTCCAGAGTGACTGCATGCGTACGGTCTCGGGTGCCTGAGAGGTTCCGGGGAGTGTTGCCCCTTCGGCGCGCCGCACCGGCTGTGCGACGACTCTCCCGTACGCGGGATCTGCGCCTGCGACGCTACCAGGGGTCGCGGCGGGTGGGTCAGGACAGGGCGGCGGTGATCGACTCCACCCGGGGCCTGGCCATCCGTACATAGTCATCGGTGGCCAGGGCCACCGAACGGTCGAGACGGCCGGCGTTGAAGAACACCTCGGGAAAGGTGAGCAGCCTCGGGTCGGCGATGAGCTCCAGCTGCGGGGAGTAGCTGAACGGCAGCACCGTGCCGGTCACACTGCCGGCGAGCTGTTCGGCCTTGTCGGTTGTGGCGAACGCCACGTAGGTCCCGCCGAGCAGCGCCTTGACCGCGGCCAGCTCCAAGCGGCTGTCGCCGGGAACGACGGCCAGCACGTAGCGCGTCTGCTTCTTGCCGAGCTTGACCATGACCACCAGACACTTGGCGGCCTGCGCGACATCGTGACCGCGCATCGCGCTGACCAACTCGGTGCGTCCCTCCGGGGCATGGTCGATCAGCCGGTACCGCGCCCCGGCCGCGTTCAGCTCGGCGACCAGTCGCGCGTACGTATCCGGAGCCGACGTGCGGCCGGCGTCGTCCACGAGGTCACCAGTCACCGCTCACCAGCCCCTTCGGCGATCGTCCCTGTACGGGTTCACTTTTGCGGCGGCTCGGAAAATCTTTGGTTCAGAGGCGGTTCACGTCGAGCTCGGCCAGCGAGATCAGGAGGGATTCAAGCAAATAGTAGTCACCCCACACCAGCTCCGCGCCGACGGCCAGGCCGTGCGGCCGGTGGTAACAGCCCCCGGTCAGCATTCCGGCGGTGCGCGGATCGCGTGGGGATGTCGGAGTGACCCAGGCCAGCAGATGCTCCAGCGTGGCGGCTGCCGCCTCGCGGTACACCGCTGCCGCCCCGTCGGGCACACCGTCCTCCGCGCTCGCCATCCGCAGGAGTCCGGCCGCCGCGATCGCCGCAGCGGACGTGTCGAGCGGGTCGCCCACGGGTGCGTCGAAGTCCCAGCGCGGCACCCATCCCGCATCGCCGCACCGGGCGATCCACCAATCTGCAATAGCCCGGCCGTGGGCTCGGGCCGTGTCGGCCACGGCCGGGCAACGCAGGGCCGCGCTCCCGGCGGCCAGCAGACCCCAGGCCGGGGAGCGTGCCCAGGTCGAGCCCGGTCGCAGCCCTTGCTCGGCGGTGTAGGTCGCCAGCACCTCACCGGATCGCCGATCGTAGGTGACTGCTTGCCCCATCGACCCGTCCGGTCGCACCAGCGCATCGAGCGTCCACAGGGCCAGCCGGCCGGCCAGGTCACGCAGTCCGTCGTCTCCGCTCCGGTCGGCGGCGTGAGCGAGCAGACTCACCGTGGGTCCGACCGCATCGACATAGGCAACCTCGTCCTGGCAACCCTCGGGAACCAGACCGGGTTCGCCCAGCGGAATCACGCCGGTGACCGGATGCGCCCCCGCCGCCAGCCGACGGGCGGCGGTCACCGCGAGCTCGGCGGCCTCCGCGTCCTGGAGCAGCACGTCGCCCAGCGCCGCGCCGTGCTGGAACAGGAATCCCCGAAATGCGCTGGTCGAGTCCAGCGCCGGCGCGAGGCGCCGCATCGCCTCGACCGCATCGCGCCTCCGACCCGTCCCGTCACGCGCTGCCAACCACAGGGCGGCGACGGAGAATCCGCCGGTCCAGTCGCCGTCCATGCTGGTATGCCAGCGCGGGCGCGCATCGGTCGACTCGCGCTGCTCTCCCGTGGCGGCCCACACCGGGAAGCCCGGCCGGGCGTCCAGGGCACCCCGATGCAACCGGCCAAGAACAGCGGCCGCCGCCGTGCCCCGATCGCACGCGCTCATCCGGCCCTCACGGAAACGGTGGTGACGGCCTGCGGCGGTCCTCGGCCTGCGCTGCCCGGCAGCAGAATCCGGGATCTCCGGGTGCGATGGGCGCGGCTCTAATCTTGGCGGCCGCTGACCGCGATGGTGGCACCGACACCGATCAGCGTCAGCCCACCGGCGCCGCCGATCGTGGCCAGTCGGCGTGGTGAGCGGGCGAACCAGCCCCGGGCCGTGCTCGCGACGATCGCCCAGACGCTGTCGGAGATCAACGCTATGGCGGGGAAGACGGCACCCAGGAGGAGCAACTGGCCGGTCAGCTGGCCGGCGCCCCGATCGACGAACTGGGGCAGCACGGCGGCGAAGAACACGATGGTCTTGGGGTTGGCCACCCCGACGAGGAAACCCTCGGCCATGACCCGGCCGGCCCGCGCCGGGGCCGGCTGCGCGGCGACCGCCGCACTCAGCGAACGCCGATGCCGGATGGCCTGAACCCCCAGGTAGACGAGGTACGCGGCACCGACCAGCTTGATCGCTGTGAAGGCCACGATCGAGCGCTCGACCAGCGCACCGATGCCGACAGCCACCGCCACCACCTGCAGGTACGCACCCCCGGCGTTGCCGAGCACCGTCAGCAACGCTCCGCGCCGGCCGATGGTCAGCGCCCGGCTGATCGTGAAGAGCACGCTCGGCCCCGGCACGGCGATCAGCACGAACGACGTGACCGCGAACGCCAGCAGATGACCGGTGGGAAGCACGCAGCAAGGCTAACGGGTGAGCCGCGTTCGTCCGGCCATGTTGTGGCACCGGACAGGTCGCCTTCGATCTCGCTGACGCCTTCTCCGAGGTCTGGGCGGTCGACCAGGAGCCCGACATGATTCGGCTGGACCGGCTACCAGGACTGGCAGAAGGCCTTG
>QHCA01000116.1 GCA_003244095.1 Pseudonocardiales bacterium
TCCACCGCGTTGCCGGCGATGGCGACGATCACGAGTCCGGCGAATGCCTGGCTGATGTTGAGAGCGTCGATCGCGGGCGTCAGGGCGTGTACGAACCAGTCGGAGACCAGGGCGGCCAGGATGCTTGCCACCGCCAGCAGCCCGACGGCCAGCCACTGGGGCCACCGCGGGACCTCCGCCTCGTGGTCGGGCGACTCGAGCGGATCGCGGCGGATCGCGGCCGGCACCGAGCAGGCGAAGACCAGCAGCAGCACCACGGCCACGATCGAGGACAGGGCCTGCTCGTGCTTGGCCGCGGCGGAGTGCACGTCGTGGGCCAGGCTGGGGATCACCATCGCGGCGACGGCGAGGATGAGCATCGCGATGGCCGTTCGAGCCCGCGTCGAGTCGAACTTCTGCCGGCCGTGGCGCAGGCCGCCGATCAAAAAGGCCAGGCCCATGACGAGCAGGACGTTGGCCAGGATCGACCCGATGATGGCCGCCTGGACAACCTGCACCAGGCCGGCCCGCAGCGCGAAGATGCCGATGAACAGCTCCGGTAGGTTGCCCAGGGCGCTCTGCAGCACCCCGGTGGCACCGGCGCCGAAGCGGTCGCCGAGTTGCTCGACGCTGCGCCCGACCAGCGAGGCGAGCAGGGCGATCGCCAGCCCCGAGACGACGAAGGCCGTGATCGCGCCGAGGTCGACGTAGCGTGTCACGCCGGCGAGCACGACCGCGCCCGCTCCGCCGAAGACGACGATCCGGTCGGATCGGATCAGGACGGGAGCGGTCGCTGTGGCCATGCGCCACATAGTGCCCAAGACGACTGGCCGGACCTGCGGAGGGTCAGGTGATCTCGAGCAGCTTCTCGCGTACGGCGTAGACCACGGCTTCCATACGGGAGTGCAGCTGCAGCTTCTCCAGGATGTTGCGGACGTGGTTCTTCACGGTGTTCTCGCTGATGAACAGCTCCTTGGCGATGTCGCGGTTGTTCAGCCCGCGCGCGACCAGCCGGAGCACCTCCATCTCCCGATCGGTCAGGCGGGGGGTGGGGACCTGCTCCTTCTCGTCGCCGCGCTTGACCATGATCGCGAACTCGGTCAGCAGCTTGGAGGCCATCGACGGGCTGATCAGCGACTGGCCGTTCTGCACGGCACGGATGGCGGAGGCGACCTCCTCGATGGAGATCTCCTTGAGCAGGTAGCCCGTGGCACCGGCCTTGATCGCCTCGTAGAGGTCGAGCTCCTCGTCGCTGATCGTCAGCATGATGATCTTGGCGGACGGAACGGCCTCCTTGATCGCCCGGCACGCCTCGATGCCGCTGCCCTTGGGCATCCGGACGTCCATGAGGACGATGTCGGGGGCGGTCTCGATGGACTTCTGCACGGCCTGGCCGCCGTCACCGGCCTCGCCGACGACCTCGATGTCCGGCTCCTGCTCGAGCACCATCTCCAAGCCCCGGCGGAACAGCGCGTGGTCGTCGACCACGAGGACCCGGATGGGCTCCAGTGTCTCCTGCTCGGCTATCGGGTCCCCGGCCACAGGCCGATCCTCTCACGCCACCCCGGGCTCGGCCCGTTCCTCAGGCCCTCGGTCAGCCGACTCATCAGCCGACAAGGCGAATGACTCCGTAGTCGTACCCCTTGCGCCGGTAGACCACGCTGGGCTTCCCGCTGCCGGAGTCGGCGAACAGGTAGAAATCGTGCCCGACGAGTTCCATCTCGAACAAGGCCTGTTCGATCGACATCGGCTTGGCCGGATGCTCCTTCT
Organism: Pseudonocardiales bacterium; assembly: GCA_003244095.1. Lineage (GTDB taxonomy): Bacteria > Actinomycetota > Actinomycetes > Mycobacteriales > QHCA01 > QHCA01. The sequence continues at coordinate 1,750 of QHCA01000116.1, forward strand.
CGCGGACCACGAGACCGGGCGTGTGGTCCTCCGGCTCCGGATCGGCCGGCTGCGTCGTCGCGACGGGGCCCTCCGCAGGGGAAATGTGGCCGTCCGGGGCCTCGGGGTCGGTCGCGTCGGCAGTCGCCGCGGCCACCGAGGTGGGGGTGCGCAATCCGTGGTGCACGCGCCGCCGGTCGGCCGACCTGCGCAGGCGGTTCTGCAGCTTTTCCAGGGCCTTGTCGAACGCCGCGTAGAACGTCTCGGCACACGCCTCCGAGCGGACGACCGGCCCGCGCGACTTGCAGGTGATCTCGACCCGCTGGCAGACCGCGGATTGCCGCGGGTTGGGTTCGTGGAACAACTCGACGTCGATACGGATCAGCTTGCGGTCGTAGCGCTCGACCCGGCCAAGCTTCTCGGCGCAGTGTTGCCGGTAGTGCTCAGGCACCTCGACGTTGCGTCCCTTGACGGCGATTTCCACGCGTACCTCCCGGATCACGTCATTGGCAAGAGGGGTCTGCGCCTCCCGTGTCCGCTGTAGACATCTGACGCTAGTACGGTCGCGCGGCGATCCCAAGCCTGTCCCGGCGTTCGGTTGCCGCGATGACCGCCGCCGCGCTGGCCGGCCGGCCGGCCGCCGCCAGCGCCCGCGCGGCTTCGGTCAGGGTCGTGCCGGTGGTGACCAGGTCGTCGACCAGGACCAGCCGGACCGGCCGGGCACCCCGCAGCGGGCCTGCGCGAACAGCCATGGCGCCCTCGAGGTTGGCCGACCGCCGGCCGGCGTCCAGGCCGGCGGAATCCAGGATGGACCGGCAGATCCGCAACGCAGGCAGGGCCTGGGCGTCGATGCCGGCCAGTCGCAGGACGGTCGCCGTAGCCCGGGCCAGGGACAGCGTCGTGTCCGCACCGCGCTGCCGGATCGCCTCCGGCCGCGACGGCACTGGGACCAGCAGCACCGGCACGCCAGGCGCCGTCACCGCCGTCACCGCCGCTGCCAGCGCCGCGGCCAGCGGCCGGAGCAGGTCTGCCCTGCCGCGCTCCTTGTAGGCCAGGAGCGCTGACCGGGCCGGCCCGCCGTAGGCGGCGACCGCCCAGCAGGGCGGGAAGCCCGGCGGCCGGGGGCGCGGCTCGACGGCCCGGGCCGGACCGGTCAGCCCTGCCGCGCAGGCGGGGCACAGCGCCCGCCCCGGCGTGCCGCACCCGGCGCAGGCGACCGGCAGCACGATATCGATCAGGCTGTCGAGTAGGGCGCGGAACGGCACCTTGACGAGCCTGCCTGCCGGCGCACCCGATCGGGCGGCAGCCGGCCGAATCTGTGGACGGTCAGCCGGGATAGAAGGGGGCCCCTCCGGGTGTTCCGGCGACGCCGACCGGTGATTCCCAGAAGCTGCCCTGCCGTCGCCAGATCCGGCCGCCGGCCTCGACCAGATCCGGCTCGCCGGGCGCCGCCGCCGCTCCCACTCGGAAGGCCGGCAGGCTGTCCGTCGGCCGTTCGGCAACGGTGAACCCGTCGACATCGACGCCGTACGGCGTCGATGTCGCGCCGCCGAGCCGGGCCAGCACCAGCAGGTGCCCGTCGTCGGCCCAGGCCACAGCGGCCACGTCGGTCAGGCTCGGTGCCACTTCGCGCAGCCCGCTGAGGCTGATCTGGTTGCCTGCACGCTCCAGCACCGCGAGCCGCAGCCGCCGGTGCCCGGCCGGCCCGGCGACCAGCGCCACGCGTACCCCGTCGCGGGAAAGCACCAGGGCCGAGACCGGCCCGAGGGCCGCGAGCCCCGGCTCGGTCACCGCGGACATAGCACCGTCGACGCTCACCCGAATCAGGCTGCGGCCGTCGACCGCGACGATGACGCCGCCGGCACCGGGCTCCCAGGACGGCCGGCTCACCGTCCGGCCGGCCAGCCGGGGCGTCAACGCACCGCCCATGGGGCCGATGACCAGCTCCTCACCGCCGGGCCGAGGGCGGACGGCGGCCAGCCAGCCCAGGTCGGCCGACACCGCCGCCGAGCGCAGGCCGGCCGTCGGCGGGGCGGCGGGGTAGGCGGCGCCCGGCTGCCCCGTCGTACGCAGGGACCCGCCGGACAGGTAGTAGCCCGGCACCGGTGAGGTCAGCACCCGCGGGTCGAAGGAAGGGTAGGCATCGCGGGTGACCTCGCCGTTGGTGCTCTGCACCCGCAACGGCCGGCCGTCCGCCAGCAGTCGCACGCCGTTGACGGCGAACTGCTTCGCGAGGGTCCAGACCAGTTGGGCGGCCATGGCCGACTGCTGGTTTGCCGACGCTGCGAGAACGTCCACGGTGAGGTCGACGACGAACACGTCGCCGTCGCGGATCACGTTGGAGCGCAGTCTTGTCCCCGACGGGAATCCGGTACGGACGCCGGGCTTGAGCCAGGTGGACGGCCCGGCCAGCAGGCGGGTGGCCATCTCGGTCGGCAGCACCGCCTGCTTGACGTCGAAGTAACGCCGGTCGGGGATCACCGTGTTGCCGCCGGGGTCGAGGAAGTACAGGTCCAGCGGCTTGTAGACCTGCTTGAAGTCGGCGATGGGCAGCAGCACGCCGGGTGGCGGGTTGGTGATGCGCCACTGCCCCCCCGACCGGCTGAGCACGAAGGTGATCGACAGCGGCCGGTCGTCGGACAGGTAGGCGAGATCGGTGTCCAGCCGGGCCTGGTAACGGCCGGTGACGATCACCTTGGTCGAGGTCGGGCCCGAGATGACCCGTTGCCCGCTGACGGCGACGATGCGGGTGGCGGCGACATCGTTCCAGCCCGCCGCGACTCCCTGCGCGAGGTAGGTGCGGGCGATCGCGTGCCGGTCCGGAGCGCTCTTGCTGGCGGCGAGGAAGCCGCGGACCACCCGTTCGGGGGTGTCCCCAGGGCCCGCCGGTCGGGGTAGCTGATGGACCTCGGGGTCGGCGTCGGCGACGCCCGGCGCGACGCTGCGGACGCGCACCGCCTTGCCCCCTGACGGGACGTCGGCGCAGCCGGCACACAGCAGCGCCAGAGCCAGGACACCGGCGAAGCCGCGCCTACCCACGGCTGCCGCCGGTGGAGGTGGCCCGCTTGGGCTCGTCCTCGGGCTCCAGGGGTAGCGGGGAGCCGGTCAGCACCTCGCCGCTGCGCACCGGCAGCGTGAGCCGGAACTGCGCGCCGCGCGCCGGGGCACCCCAGACCTGCAACCAGCCGCCGTGCAGGCGCGCGTCCTCGAGGCTGATCGACAGCCCGAGGCCGGTGCCGCCGACCTGCCGGGTCCGCGACGGGTCGGCCCGCCAGAAGCGGTGGAAGACCCGGGAGAAGTCATCCGGTCGCAGCCCCACCCCGTGATCGCGCACGGTGATGGCGATGGCCTCCTCGCCCCCGGCCAGGGTGACCTCCACCGGACGCCCCTCGCCGTGCTCGAACGCGTTGCCGAGCAGGTTGCGCAGCACCCGCTCGACCCGCCGGGGGTCGACCTCGGCGATCACCCGCGCCTCGGGCATCCGGAGGACGAGCTCGCTGCCGAAGTGCGCGGCGACCGGCCCGAGTGCGTCGAGCACCCGCCCGGCCAGCGCCTGCACGTCGGTCGGCTCCGCGTCGAGCTCGGCGAACCCGGCGTCGTAGCGGCTGATTTCGAGCAGGTCGGTAAGCAGCGACTCGAAGCGTTCGACCTCGGCCAGCAGGAGCTCGGCGCTGCGTGCGATCTCGGGCGCGAAGTCCGCGCGTGCGGCATGCAGCACGTCGGCGGCCAGGCGGACGGTGGTCAGCGGGGTACGGAGCTCGTGCGAGACGTCGCTGGTGAACCGCCGCTGCAACCGCGAGAGCTCCTCCAACTGGGCGAACTGCCGCTGCAGGCTGACCGCCATATCGTTGAAGGAGGTGGCCAGCAGGGCAAGGTCGTCCTCACCCTTGACCACCATCCGCTCCTGCAGCAGCCCGGCGGCGAGGCGTTCCGCGGTGCGGGCGGCTTGCCGTACCGGACTGACGACCTGCCGGGTGACCAGCGCGGCGACCGCGGCGAGCAGCAGGACGAGCACCAGCCCCGTGGTGAGCAGGATCTGGCGGACCAGGGAGATGGTGCCCGCCTGCGACTGCAGCGGGAACACGTAGTAAAGCTCGAAGAGGCCCGAGCCGGTGGCCACCGGGCCACCGACCACCAGCGCCGGCACGACGTGGCCGTCGGGGGTGGGCTCGCTGGTGTAGGCGTAACCCTGCTGCAGCCTGCTGGTGAGCACCCGCAGGTCGGCCGGGATGGTCAGGTCGACGTCGGCCGGTGCCACCCCCTCCAGGTCTCCGGCCGGGGGGACGATGAGGACGTCGTAGAGGCTGCCCGACCCGCCGCGGTCGGACAGGACGCGCCCCACGTTGAGCAGCGTCGGCTGCAGGGCGGGGTCACGGGGGCCACCGAGGACCAGGAGTTGGCTCTGCGCGTACTTCAGCCCGGCCGAGGTCTCCGCGATGGCCGCCTTGCGCTGGGAGTGCAGCAGGCCGTCCGCGATCTGGTGGAGCACGAGCAGCCCCAGCAGCAGCACGACGATGCCGGAGGAGACCAGCGTCGTGGTCACGATCCGCACCTGCAGCGACCCGCGCCAGCGCCGCAGCAGCGCCGTCCGGCGAGCCAGCCGGCGGACCCCGAGCAGCAGCGATTGCATGGCCGAAATCTCTACGGGGGGCCGGCCTTGTAGCCCACGCCGCGCACCGTGAGGACGACCTCGGGGTGCTCCGGGTCCCGCTCGACCTTGGCCCGGAGACGCTGGACGTGAACGTTGACCAGCCGGGTGTCGGCGGCGTGCCGGTAGCCCCACACCTGCTCGAGGAGGACCTCGCGGGTGAAGACCTGGCGGGGCTTGCGGGCCAGCGCCACCAGCAGGTCGAACTCCAGCGGGGTCAGGGCGATCCGGCATCCGTCGCGCACCACCTGGTGGCCCGGCACGTCGATCTGGACGTCGCCGACGCTGAGATCCTCGGGCACCCCGTCGTCGATCCGGCGCAGCCGGGCGCGCACCCGCGCCACCAGCTCCTTGGGCTTGAACGGCTTGACCACGTAGTCGTCGGCGCCGGACTCCAGGCCGAGCACGATGTCGATCGTGTCGCTCTTGGCGGTCAGCATGACGATGGGCACGCCGGACTCGGCGCGGATCGCCCGGCAGACGTCGAGCCCGCTCATCCCCGGCAACATCAGGTCGAGGAGCACGATGTCGGGCTTGATCTCCCGGAACGCCACCAGGGCCTGCTCGCCCTCCGCCACATGGGCGGCGGAGAAGCCTTCGCTGCGCAGGACGATGCCGAGCATCTCCGCCAGTGCCGCGTCATCGTCCACCACCAGGATCCGGCCCTTCATGGCCCCATGGTCGCACCTGCGGGCGGCCAACCAGGCATACCTGGCACGATGGCCTTGATGTCATCGTGCCGTCCGTGTCAGTCCGGCTGTCCGTCAGGCCAGGGGGAGGCCCTGTGAGCGATCAGCCCGGAGGGGGCTGGGCCAACCCGGCCTGGGGTGAGCCGGCCGGCCCGGCCGGCGGCCCGGCGTACGGCCCCGTCCCTCCACCTGATCGCCCAGCGCCGCCCGGAGGCCCGCCGCCCGGCTCGGCGCCGCCGAACTACGGCCCGTACGCCCGGGGGCCCGATCCGGCACCCAAACCGGGAGCCGTCCCGCTGCGCCCGCTGGGCGTCGGCGAGATGCTCGACGGCGCCCTGTCGATCATCCGCCGCCAGCCGCGCATCACCATGGGGCTGGCCGCGGTGGTGGTCACCGTGCAGCAGGCGATCTCGGTCGTCGCGCAGGTGAGCACGGGCTCGATCGGTGGGGCGTTCCTGCCCGGCGCCAACCTCGCCTCCGTAGGCAACCCGCTGGACAGCCTGGTCGGGGCGGGCCTGTCGGTGCTCAACCTGGTGGTCGCCACCGTTCTCGGAGCGATCCTCACCGGCATGTTGATGGTCGTGGTCGGCGAGTCCGTGGTGGGCCGCACGGTCGACCTCGCCGAGGTCTGGCGGCGGGTCAAACCGCGGTTCTGGGCCCTGCTGGGCGGTTCGCTGCTGGCCGGCCTGCTGCCCTGGCTGGGCGTGATCCTCGCCGCGGCGGCCGGCCTCGCACTGGGCCTGACCGTCAACGGCGTCGCGGGAGCGGTGCTGGGCGGGCTCCTCGGCGTGATCCTGCTGGTCTTTCCGGGCGCCTACCTGTGGGGGATGCTCTCGCTGACCACCCCGGCCATCACCCTGGAGCGGCTCGGCCCGCTGCGGGGGCTGCGGCGGTCGTGGCAGCTGGTCCGGCCGGACTTCTGGCGCGTGTGGGGCACCCGCGCGCTGTCGTCCGTGATCGGCTCGTTCCTCACCGGCATCATCAGCACGCCGTTCGTCGTGGTGGGCACCATCGTGCTCCTGCTCGGCGGCGTCAGTACGCAGCCGGCGGGCTGGCGCCAGATAGTCTTCCTCGTGATCAGTGCCGTCGGTGGCATCGTGGCCGGGTCGGTCGTTCAGCCCTATCTGTCCGGCGTGATCGGCCTGCTCTACGTCGACCGGCGGATGCGCGGCGAAGGGCTCGACATCGCCCTGCAGGAGACCGCACGGACGTCCCGGATGCCGCAGGCGGTACCGGATGGGCCGCCCGGCGGGTGGGCATGATCTCCCTCCTGCTCGCGCTGGAGCCGATCACCCGCAACGGCGCCCGGGATGCGGCCTGCGACGAGCTGTCCAAGGGGATATACCAGGCGGAGCGGCCCAGCCTCTTCCAGCAGATCATCGACAAGCTGCTCAACCTGCTCAGCCAGGGGCTGGACAAGGGCGGGAAGGCGGTGCCCGGTGGCCCCTGGGGGCTATTCGCCCTGGCCATGGTGGTTGTCGCCGTGGTGGTCCTCATTCGGCTGAAGTCCGGCCCGCTGTCCCGTCGTACCCAGGTCGGCGACCCCTTCGGCGGGTTCGCCCGGCCGGTGAGCCCCGACGAGCACCGGCGGAGGGCCGACGAGCAGGCCGCCGCCGGGAGGTTCGCCGAGGCGGTGCGCGAGCGCCTGCGGGCCATCATCCGTGACCTGGAGGAGCGCGTGGTCATCGAACCGCGCCTGGGCCGGACCGTCGACGAGGTCGCCTACGAAGCCGGTGCCCTCTTGCCGGGCGCGGCGGGCGACCTGCACCGGGCGGCCCGGATTTTCGACGACGTCTGGTACGGCAAGCGCCCCGCCACGGCAGCCATGGACAACGAGATGCGCGAGATCGACCGGCGGGTGCAGGCCGCCAGNNAGGGCACCCCGCGCACACTCGGCCCAGCCGGCCGGATCCTTCGCGGTCCTGCGATGACCGCCCTGCTCGACCCGCCGGCACCGGCACCCGCGCCGGCGCCCTCCGGTGAGCCGGGGACGGCGGCCAGCGGCCGTACCCAGGCCGACGTCTGGCGGATCGTGCGGATCCCCGCCGCCGTGGTCCTCGTCGTCCTGCTCGGCGCCATCGTGCTCGGTCTGTCGAGCAGCCGCTTCGAGCGTGGCTCGCTCGATCCGCGGGCTGTCGATCCGGCCGGCAGCAGGGCCTTGTCCGTGCTGCTGGGCCACCGCGGGATCACCGTGCATCGCGTGCGCGGCGTGGCGGCGGCGGTGGCCCGGGCCGACGCTACGAGCACGATCTTCGTGGCCTTTCCCGACTACGAGACCTCCAACGCACTGGAGCGGGTGCCGACGCTGCCCTCCACCGTGCGGGTGGTCGTGCTCGACCCGACCGACCGGGCACTCGACCAGCTCACCGGCGAGATCACGCCGACCGGCTTCACCTCCGTCAAGCGGCGCGACCCCGGCTGCGGGCTGGCCGCGGCGACCGCGGCGGGCGACGCCGACCTCGGCGGCACGACGTACACCTTGCTGAACCCGGATGTGGGCAGCCGCTGCTACAACGGTTCGCTGGCCACGGCGCACACCCGCACCGGCCAGCCGCTCGTGGCGATCGGCGGCCCGGACCCCTTCACCAACGACAAGCTGGCCCAGCACGGCAACGCCGCTCTCACCCTCGGGCTGTTGGCCGGGCACGAGGGCATCGACGACGTGTGGTGGGTGATGCCCGACCCGGGCACCGGCGCGGTCGACCAGGCCGGCCTGTTCGACATCCTGCCCGGCTGGGTCGCTCCGGTCATGTCGCAACTGTTCCTGGTCGGGTTGCTGCTCGCCCTGTGGCGCGGCCGGCGACTCGGTCCGGTGGTCATCGAGGCGCTGCCGGTCGTCGTACGTGCCGCCGAGTCCGTCGAGGGCCGGGCCCGGCTCTACCGCCGGGCCCGCGCCCGCGACCGCGCCGCCGACGCACTGCGCGGTGGCGCCCGCACCCGACTGGTCCCCTTCCTCGGGCTGGGCGCCGACCCGACACCGGCGGCCCTCGTCGCGGCGGTGGCCGCCCAGTCCGGCCTCGCCCCTGACGAGGCCGGCGGCCTGCTCTTCGGCGGCGCGCCGGCCGACGACGCCGGCCTGGTGCACCTGGCCGATGCCCTCGACTCCCTGATCCGTACCACCCTCGACAGAGAAGGACGCAACCTGTGACGACACCGCCCGCGGCCGAGACCGGGACCGCGCCGCCCGCCGCCCACAGCGATTCCGCGCGGGTCGCCCTCACCCGGATCCGTACGGAGGTGGCCAAGGCCGTCGTCGGCCAGGACGCCGCGGTGACCGGCCTGGTCATCGCGCTGCTCTGCCGGGGCCACGTGCTGCTCGAGGGCGTGCCCGGTGTCGCCAAGACGCTGATGGTGCGCACGCTGTCCGCCGCGCTGAGCCTGGACAACAAGCGGGTGCAGTTCACCCCCGACCTGATGCCCGGCGACGTGACCGGGTCGCTGATCTACGACGCCCGCTCGGCGGAGTTCTCCTTCCGCGAGGGGCCGGTGTTCACGAACCTGCTGCTGGCCGACGAGAT
>QHCA01000117.1 GCA_003244095.1 Pseudonocardiales bacterium
TCATGAAGGAGATCATCGGCCGGTCGCTCGGCATCTGAGCGGGCCCGGCTAGCCTGCTAGCCGTGCGGCTCACCGAGTTCTGGACGCGGATGCAAGAGCAGTTCGGCGTGGCCTACGCCGAGTCCATCGCGACCGACCAGGTGCTCAGCGAGCTCGGCGGCCGCAGCGTCCGCGACGCGCTGGCCACCGGCGAGGATCCGAAGGTGGTCTGGCGTGCGGTGTGCGCGGCCTTCGACGTGCCGGCGCGCAACCGGTAAGCGGCACGAGTGCTTATTGGAAGCCGGTCTGCGACGATGCCTGGCATGCGACGCCACAGACTGCTGATCGCCGCCGCCGGCGCGCTCGGCCTGCTGTTCACCCTCAGCGGCTGCGTCAAGCTCGACATGGATCTCACCGTCCGGTCCAACGACACCGTCGAGGGCACCGTCATCCTCGCCGTCGACAAGCGGCTGCTGACTGCTTCCGGCCAGGGGGAGCAGCAGCTGCGCGACCAGCTCGAGAAGCAGGGCCCCTTCCCGGCGTCCGACCGGCCCAGGAAGGGCAAGTTCAGCCAGCACCCGTACGACAAGGACGGCAAGATCGGCGAGGCGTACGTGTTCTCCGGCGTCCCGCTGTCGGAGTTCGGCAACTCGGGCGCCACCGGCCTGAAGATCACCCACAGGGGCGACCGGTACTTCGTGTCCGGCCATCTCGACCTGACCAACAATTCGGCCACCGATCCTCAGACGCAGGCACTTGCCAAGCAGTTCGGGAGTACGCCCGAGCTCCGCATCAAGCTGACCTTCCCCGGCGAGGTGCTCAAGAGCAACGGCACGATCAGCGGTCGCTCGGTCACCTGGCACCCGAAGCTGGGCGAGCGGACGGAGCTGACCGCGGAGGCCCGCACCACGGCGGTGATCCCCAGGCTGCTCGCCATCGCGGGGGGTGTCGTGGGCCTGCTGCTCATCATCGGCCTGATCGTCCTCCTGCTCCTGCTGCGCCGCCGCCGCAAGGCTCGGACGGCGTACGGCCAGCCGGCACCCGGCTATCCCGGCGCCGGGTACGGCCAGCCCTACGGCTCCCCGGGCGGGTACGACCCGGCCCATCCGGGTGGCTACGGCGGTCAGCCCCCGGCACAGCAGGGCTACGCCGGCCCGGCACAGCCGGGTTACGCCGGCCCGGCACAGCCGGGGCAAACGGGCGGGTACGGCAGCCCGCCGCCGTGGCAGTCGCAGACCGGTGGGTACCGCGAGCCGTCGCAGTGGCAGCCGGGTGGTCAAGGTGAGCCACCGAACCCGAATGGTCCGTCGCCCTGGCAGCCCGGTGGGCAGAGCGCCCCGCCGCCACCCCCGGCCCAGAACCCGCCGACGCCGCCCCCTGCCGGCCAGAATCCCCCGCCTTCCGATGACCGGACACTGCGTCTCCCGGTGGTCGACCCGACCCAGCCGACGCGACGCGACGAGCCCGGCCAGCACTAGCTCGCCGGCGCCGCCTCGGCACGACGCTCCCGGCGTGTCGAGGTTATTTCGAACAGGTGTTCGGGCTAATCTGTTGTCCACATGGCCGCGGTCGTCCACAACTTTGCGGTGGGTCCGACAAGTTGTCGGACCCGCCGCCTAGCGTCTGCCGAGACCGGATAGTTCACGAATTCCGACCCGACTCCGAAGACCAAGGTGGCTGGCATGGCAGCACTGGATCGCGACAAGGCCCTCGACCTCGCGCTCGCCCAGATCGACAAGTCCTTCGGCCGCGGCTCGGTCATGCGACTGGGTGACCGGCCGCAGATCCCGATCTCGGTGATCCCGACCGGTTCGATCGCACTCGACGTGGCACTCGGCATCGGCGGCCTGCCCCGCGGCCGCGTCGTCGAGATCTACGGTCCCGAGTCGTCGGGCAAGACCACTGTCGCGTTGCATGCGGTGGCCAACGCCCAGGCGGCCGGTGGCATCGCCGGCTTCATCGACGCCGAGCATGCGCTCGACCCTGACTATGCCAAGGCCCTCGGTGTCGACACCGACGCCTTGCTCGTCTCGCAGCCCGACACCGGCGAACAGGCGCTCGAGATCACTGACATGCTGATCCGGTCGGGCGCGCTCGACGTCGTCGTCATCGACTCGGTGGCCGCTCTGGTGCCCCGGGCCGAGATCGAGGGGGAGATGGGCGACAGCCATGTCGGCCTGCAGGCCCGCCTGATGAGCCAGGCACTGCGCAAGATCACCGGCGCGATCAGCAACACCAACACCACCTGCATCTTCATCAACCAGCTCAGGGAAAAGATCGGCGTCTTCTTCGGCTGCCTCTCCTACGGCACCAGGGTGACCCTGGCCGATGGCTCCCAGGAGAAGATCGGCAAGATCGTCAACCAGCGGCTTGCCGTCGAGGTGATGTCGTACGATCCCGAGCTCGGCAAGATCGTGCCGAAGCGGGTGGTCAACTGGTTCGACAACGGCATCACCGACGAGTTCCTACAGATCACGGTCGCGCGCCCCGGCGGCAACGGGAGAGCTCAGATGGGCCTGACGAGCAACCATCAGGTGCGCACTCCGGGTGGCTGGCGAGAGGCCGGTGAGCTCATCGTGGGGGATCGCGTCATGCTGTCGCAGCCCCATCGACTGAGCCCACAGCAGTGGGAGCTGGTCGTGGGTGGCCTGATGGGTGATGCCGCGCTCTCACCCAGCCCGCGCGAGGGGAGTCTGGGCACGCGTTTCCGGATGGGTCACGGCGCCAAGCAGATCGGCTATCTCGACTGGAAGGCGTCGATGTTCGCCAACATCGACCAAACCCGCTCGACCAACGCCGGCGGCGCCGCGTTCGTCGACCTCACCCCGTTGCCCGAGCTGGCGGAGTTGCGTGCGGCGGTCTACCTCGGTGACGGCAAGAAGCACCTGTCTTGGGACTACCTCAAGGCACTGACCCCGCTTGCCCTGGCGGTCTGGTACATGGACGACGCGTGTTTCACTCTTCGCTCCAAAGGGCTGCAGGCACGGACTGAGGGCGGTGGCGGTCGGGCCGAGGTCTGCGTCGACGCGATGAGCCCCGGGTCGCGGGATCGCCTCGTGCAGCATCTCCGCGACGCCTACGGGCTGACCTGCAAGCTGACGGTCCGGGGCGTCGCGGCGCAGACCGTCCTGCAGTTCACCACAGCGGCGACCGCCCGGTTGCAGGAGCTCATCGCGCCGTACGTGCATCCGTCGATGGACTACAAGCTGCTGCCCCGGCTCCGCGGCCGGTTCACGGTCGAGCCCGCGTTCGTCGAACCGACCTTCCTTCCGGTGCCGGCCAGAGTCATCGATGTGCGCGTCAAGCCGCCGACCCGATCCATGCACCGGTTCGACATCGAGGTCGAGGGCTCCCACAACTACCTCGCTGACGGCATCGTCGTCCACAACAGCCCCGAGACGACGTCCGGTGGTAAGGCACTGAAGTTCTACGCCTCGGTGCGACTCGACGTGCGGCGCATCGAGACGCTCAAGGACGGCGGCGAGGCGGTTGGCAACCGCACCCGGGTCAAGGTCGTGAAGAACAAGATGTCCGCACCGTTCAAGCAGGCCGAGTTCGACATCGTCTACGGCCAGGGCATTAGCCGCGAGGGTTCGCTGATCGACGTGGGTGTGGAGCAGGGCCTCGTCCGCAAGTCCGGCGCGTGGTTCACCTACGAGGGCGACCAGCTCGGCCAGGGCAAGGAGAATGCTCGGGCATTCCTGCGCGACAACCCCGACCTGGGCAACGAGATCGAGAAGAAGATCAAGGAGCGGCTGGGCATCGTGCCGAGGGTCGATGCCGATGTAGTGGTGCCGCCACCGGTGGACTTCTGACGATGGGCCGCCGCCGGGCCGCCGCCGACCAGGCGAGTGCGGAGCCGCCCGAGCTTGCCGACCCAGCCTCGGCGGCCCGGACCATCTGCCTGCGCCTGCTCACCACACGGCCGAGGACCCGCGCCGAGCTGGCTACCGCGCTGCGCAAGCGCGGCGTGCCCGACGACTGTGCCGAGGCTGTCCTCACCCGATTCGGGGAGGTGGGGTTGATCGACGACCAGGCGTTCGCTGCGGCCTGGGTCAGTACGCGACATGTCGGTCGCGGGCTGGCCCGCGGCGCGCTGGCCGGGGAGCTGCGTTCCCGCGGCGTGGCGCCGGCGATCGTCTCCGCCGCCGTTGACGAGTTGGACACCGACACCGAGCTAGCGACCGCCAGGCAGCTGGTTGCCCGCCGGTTGCCCGGCCTGCGTGGCGTCCGGGCCGACGTGCGCCTGCGCCGCTTGGTCGGGATGCTGGCCCGCAAGGGTTATCCCACCGGGATGGCCGTCCGGGTGGTTCGGGAGGCGCTGATCGGCTTCGCGGGCGAATCCGTTGCCGATGTCGAGCTCGCGGCCCTGGAGACCCTCGCCGATCTCTGATCGCTTGACCCCCCACCGTTGCCGTCATAACCTCGGATTACTGAGGAGTAAGCCCCGCATCGCCGCGGGACGACATAGATCACGCAACGACACAAAGCGCACCACCGACACTCGAACGCAGCATCCGACGCACCGGCGGGGTCATCATCGGCAGGCTCGCCTGCCGTCTTCACAGCTGGGTCCATCCGCCGACCCGGCACTACCTGCCCCAACGGGGCAGCCGCGTCGTTTGGGCTCTCCTCACGCGTAGCCCCGCGGCGCGCCCAGGTATGCCTGGCGCTGCGCAGCGGTGATGTGTGAGGAGGAGCCGTGATCGCTCGGATCGGGACCGTTGAACTCTTCCTGGGCCTGCTCATCGTCGCTGCCGTCCCGCTGGCTGCCATCCTCGGCGCCGCACTGGTCGTCCGCCGCGCCGCCCCCCGCGATGCCCCGCCCCCCAGCCCCGCACCCGGGACCGTCGAGCCGGAGGTCAGGGCGCCCGATGACCAGGCCCGCGCGGAGCAGGTGCTCGCCACAGCACGGCGCGAGGCCGACGAGCTGGCCGCCGTCGCCCGGCGCGATGCAGAGCAACTGGAGGACGACGCGCGCCGAGCGGCCGACGAGATTGCCGCCAAGGCCCGCCGCAGCGCGGCCGACCTGGTGGACAATGCCCGACGCGATGCCGAGCTCGCCGCCTCCACCACCCTGCTGGAGGCCCGGCGCCAGCACGAACGTGACCTGGCGGGGCTCCGCACCGACCTCGAGCGCCGGGACCACCGGCTGGCCGAGCGGGAGGAGCGCCTGGACGCCGACGTCACCCGCATGGGGGCCCGCGACGCCGAGCTGAGCAACGCCGAGCAGGCGCTCAGCCGGCGACAGGCCGAGCTCGACCAGCTCGAGGAGGAGCGCCGGCAGGAGCTCGAACGGGTGGCCGGCCTGTCGGCCGAGGCGGCCCGGGCCGAGCTGGTCCGGGCCATCGAGACCTCCGCAAAGCGCGAGGCAGCGCTCCTGGTGCGAGACATCGAGGCCGAGGCCCGCGACACCGGTGAGAAGCGGGCCCGCAACATCGTCGTCGACGCCATCCAGCGGGTCGCCAGTGAGCAGACCGCCGAGAGCGTCGTCAGCGTGCTGCACCTGCCCAGTGACGACATGAAGGGCCGGATCATCGGCCGCGAGGGCCGCAACATCCGCGCCTTCGAGCAGGTGACCGGCGTCAACCTGATCATCGACGACACACCCGAGGCGGTGCTGCTGTCCTGCTTCGACCCGGTGCGCCGCGAGGTGGGCCGGATCACGCTGGAGAAGCTCGTCCTCGACGGCCGAATTCACCCGCACCGGATCGAAGAGGTCCACGAGCGGAGCAAGGAGGAGGTCGAGGCCCTGTGCCTGAGGGCCGGCGAGGACGCGCTGGTCGAGGTCGGCATGACCGAGCTGCACCCGGAGCTCCTGGCGCACCTGGGTCACCTGCGCTACCGGACGTCGTACGGGCAGAACGTCCTCAAGCATCTCATCGAGACCGCGCACATCGCCGGGCTCATGGCCGCCGAGTTGAGGATGAACCCGCAGGTCGTCAAGCGGGCCGCCTTCCTGCACGACATCGGCAAGGCCCTGACCCACGAGGCCGAGGGCAGCCACGCGCTGGTCGGCGCCGAGTTGGCCCGGCGCTGCGGCGAGACCGAAGAGGTCGTGCACGCCATCGAGGCGCACCACAACGAGGTCGTCCCGCAGACGATCGAGGCGGTGCTCACGCAGGCGTCCGACTCGTGTTCGGGGGGCCGGCCCGGTGCCCGTCGGGAGAGCCTGGAGACCTACGTCAAGCGGCTGGAGCGTATCGAGGAGATCGCCAGCGGCAAGCCCGGTGTCGACCGGGTCTTCGCGATGCAAGCCGGCCGCGAGGTGCGGGTGATGGTGCTACCCGACTCGGTGGACGACGTCGCGGCGCAGGTGCTCGCCCGCGACGTCGCCAAGCAGATCGAGGAGGAGCTGACCTATCCGGGCCAGATCCGGGTCACCGTGGTACGCGAGACCCGGGCCACCGAGGTCGCACGCTAGCCGGGCGCCGGCCTCAGCCGGCCCACTCGCTGCGCAGCAGGCCCATCATCACGGTGTCGACGTACTTGCCGTCGGCGAACGCGTGGCTGCGCAGGACGCCCTCCCGGACGAAGCCCACCTTGGCGTACGACGCGATCGCGGCGGCGTTGCTGGCCAGTGTCTCCAGATGCAGGCGCTGCAGGTTGCGTGCCTTGAACAGGAAGCCGACGAGCACCCGCAGCGCGTCCGTGCCGTACCCCTGCCCGCGGGCCTCCGGCAGCAGCGCGATGCCGACCTCCGCGACATGGGCGAAGGTGTCCTCCCCGAACATCCCGCAACGGCCCACCGGAGCACCCTCGGCCTCGATGACGAACTCTGCGCCATCGATCCCGGCGGTCGCGGGGACGTACCAGTCGCGGAAGGCTTCGTAGGTCAGCGGCTGCGGCCCCCGGCGGCTGCGGGCGGCCCACGTGTCGAGATCGGAGGCGACCCGGTAGATCGCCGGCAGGTCGTCCGGGCGGAACGGCCGCAGCACGACTTGCTTTCCGGCGAGCATGGCGCGGAGCCTAGTCGAGTGAGCATCGAGCGGAGCGAGATGGCGACTGGTCGCCACGCGGCCCGCGTACGCTTCGATATCGAGATGCCTACGTACCAGGTGCGCACCCACGGGTGCCAGATGAACGTCCACGATTCCGAGCGGCTGTCCGGGCTGCTGGAGGCGGCCGGCTACGTACGGGCTGCCACCGGCGCGGATGCAGCCGACGTCGTCGTCTTCAACACCTGCGCCGT
>QHCA01000118.1:0-12496 GCA_003244095.1 Pseudonocardiales bacterium
GGCGCGGGCCGGGCCGAACCCCACGATGATGGCGCGGGCGGGCAGCCGGCTCACGGCCCTCAGCAGCAGCGCCACCCCCTTCTCCTCGCTGAGCTTGCCGACGTAGACCACCGTGGGCTCGGCGGTCGCGAGCAGCTCGCCCAGCCGCTCGGCGTTGCCGGCGTCAGGACGCCGCTCGTCGTGGTGGTCCGGCGGGTTGGGCGGGTCCTGCCGGCACTGTTCGAGCAGGGCGGTCAACGCGGGCTCCCGCTCGGCGGGCACCAGCGCGTCGACGTCGACCCCCGGCGGCGTGACCCGTACCCGATCGGAATAGGCGCCCGGTCCGGGCACCTCGTCGAGAACCGTGCGGATGTGCTCCGAGCCGGCGACGACCAACCGGGCCGACGCCAGCGACTCGCGGGCCCAGGCGCACAGGTCGGCGTTGCCGCGCATGGCGAACTCCAACTCCGAGCCGTGCGCCTTGACCGCGAAGGGCAGCCCGGTGGCGGCACCCACGGGCGCACCCAGCAGGACGTGATTGGTGAGCAGGACGTCGGGACGGGGGAGTTCCCGGATGGCGGCGGCGTTGCGGGCGACGAAGTCTTCCCGTTGCTCGACGGTGAGATCCGGCAGCAGGCGCGCCTCGACGCCCTCGTACCGGTCGAGGACGAAGACCGGAAGCACGTCACCGATGTCCGGCCGCACCACGGTCGCGCCGCCGAGATCGAACAGCTCGGGACGCGGCTCCTGGCACACCACCGTCACCTCGTGCCCGAGGCGCTGCCACGCTCGGGCCAGCGACCGCGTGTAGACGTTGGATCCCGTGCCGCCGAGGAGGTAGCCATGCCAGATCACGATCCTCATCAGGTGGTGAAGACAGCGGTCAGCGGCATGAAGCCGGATGTTATTCCTTCCGCGATCCTGGGCGACACGCTCACCGCGGATCTGCGGCAGTGGTCACCTCTGCCGGAGGCAGGAGCAGCATGACCACCGCGTCGACCATCTCCTCGAGCCAGGCAACGTCGCGACAGTGCCCGGTCAGCTTGCGCTGGCCGGACTGGAAGAAGCACTGGCCCACGACCATCGAGGCGACGACCTCCACCGGCGCGTCGCGGCGGATCGTGCCGGCCTGCTGCTGCTCGCGAAGGTACGCCGCCAGGGCCGCGATGCCCCGGTGCGGGCCGAGGTCGTCGGCGGCCATCAGCTCGGCCAGGGCCACCCGCACCCTCGTGTCGGCCTGCGCGGCGACCAGCACGTCGAGGCCCACATCGAGGAACTCTTCCACCGCCCGGCCGAACTCGAGCAGCGTGGCCCGCACGGACTCCCGGGCGATCCCGATCCGGCTGAAGACGACGACCGGTTGCAGGCCCGACATGAACACGGCCAGCAGCAGGCCGGCGCGATCCTTGAAGTGATAGAAGATGACTCCCTCGGAGACGCCGGCCCGCTCGGCGATCTCGCGGGTGGTCAGCCGGGCCACCCCCCGCTCGCGCAGGAGCTCCAGAGCTGCCGAGAGGATGTCCGCCCGGCCGCTCGACGGGGGTCGGCCTCGTGGTCGAACCTCCGATCGCGGATCGTCGATCTTCAGGATGCAACACCCCACGCTGGTGCAACGATCATTCTTGAGTTCCGGGTCAGGAACGCTTACATTCTGAGCATACACTCAGGAAGACATGTCATGGATTCTGAGCGGTCGGGGGTCGAGGATGATCCGCGCAGCCGTTAGCGCTAGCGATGATCTTGCGCGGGTCGGGCTTTCGTTTGCGATAGGCCCGATCGGGGAGTTCGCCGATCCAGCCTGTCACTGTGACTGTCAGAGGTAGTTTGGCGGTGTTCTGGCAGCGGCGTCGCCGCCTCGTGTCCGGGGACGGAGTGATCCGGTAAGTCGTCCTTCGGCGGTAGCTTGAGGCCGCGGCCCGGGCTCGTCGTCCAATCATCCATGACCCCGATTGTCCCAGCGCAGCTGAGGACCGGCCGCCAAAGGGCATGTCGCCGGCGTCATCTCGGACACCGAGGACTGGGCTCCGCCGACGGTTCGACGGCCCACATAGCGCGATGTCGCTTGCCCGTATGCCGATCCGGCTATCGACATCCCCCCGGCTCGGCTGGCCGCCGAGTCAGGGTGTCCGGGTGGCTGCACCGGGCCGTAGGGCGTCGCGCAGGATTCGCAGAGCGTCGGTGACCCGTTGGAGCTGGTTGGGGGTGAGCGGGTCGATGAGGCAGCGTTGGATGGTGTCGAGCAGCGGGGGCAGGTCAGCGGCGAGCGCTTGATGGCCCTGATGGGTGAGGGCGGCGACGCAGCCGCGCCTATCCCCAGGCTCCGGGTCTCGTCGGATCAGACCGCGGCGCTCGAGGCGGTCGACGATGCGGGTGATGCCGCTGGTGGACAGGTCGGTTTGGGCGGCCAGGTCGCTCATCCGCAGCCGGCACTCGGGTGAGCGGGCCAGGCGGATCATCACGTCGAAGTCGGTGCCGGCCAGCCCGTGCTCTGTGTGCACGACGCTCAGTTGTGCGGTCAGGCCACCGCAAGTTTCGATGAACAGCCCGGCCAGGGTCAGCCGGGAATCATCGAGGGGGTTGTCGGCCACGACCTCAAGATACTTGACGCAAGGACGATCCGCGTGACAACGTGTAATTGTGCGGTCAGAAGTCCGCGCGACAACTACCTTGGAGGTTCGATCGTGGCCGATCCCGCCGTCATCTTGGCCATCTCCGGCAGCCTGCGCGCCGAGTCCTACAACACCGAGCTGCTGGCCGAGGCTGTCTCCGTGGCGCCCCCCGCAGCGAGGCTGGTGACTTGGGGTGACCTGGTGTCCATACCGGCGTTCAGCGAGGACAACGAGAACGACGCCGGGCCGGCCGTGCACGCCCTGCGGGCGGCCATCGCCGGGGCCGGCGCGGTGCTGATCGCCACCCCCGAGTACAACGGCTCGCTACCCGGGCAGTTGAAGAACGCCCTGGACTGGGCGTCACGACCGTTCCCGGACAATGTGCTGCGCGACAAGCCGGTGGCGATCATCGGCGCCAGCCCCAGCCCGGGTGGGACCGCCCGGGCTCAGACCGATGCCCGCAAGGTGTTGACCGCGATCGGGGCCCGGGTTCTTCAGGCCGAAGTGCTGGTCCCGCACGCCTATCGCCAGTTCGACTCGACCGGCCGACTCGTCGATGACGACCTGCGGCACCAGCTGGAGCGGCTCGTCGCGGAACTCCACACCTGCGGCCTGACCGCCGGCGACGAGACCAACGCGACAGCGGCCTGAAATGAGCACCGAGCGGGCTGATATGAGCGAGCGGGCCGGCACGCCCCACCAGGTGTTCGAACGCTACCTCGATGCCATCACCACCCAGCGGTGGGACGAACTACCCGCGCTCTACGCCCAGGACGCCGTCGTCGAACACCCCTTCGGACCGCCCGGCCACCGCTTCCTACGCGGCCGCGACGAACTCCGCACGCACTTCACCGCCCTGCGAGACATGGGCCTGAAGATGCAGGCCAGCGACGTGCTGGTGCACCACACCCTCGACCCGGAGGTGATCATCGCCGAGTTCACCTACCACGGCACGACGAAGACGAGCCAGCCCGTCCGGCGACGCAACATCTTCGTGATCACCGTCCAAGACGGTCACATCGTCAACTCCCGCGACTACCAAAGCGACGCGTGACCCGATGCTCACCACCCGCCCAACGGGCTGTCCAACTAACGATCCGTCACCGTACGCGGCCGTGCCAGATGCTCGGCCGGCTGCGGGGCTGAGGGGCTCAGCGCAGTCGGCGCGCAAGCAGCGTCGCCGTACGGCGGGTTCGGCCAATGCCTGCAGCGTCGGGGCTGTGCTCGCCGGCCCGTACCGGGCCAGCGCGGCGATCCGGTTCGCTGGCACCTCGAACAACCCGCCGCCCGTACCCACAAACCTTCCAGATCCGCGGCCCGGTCCAGTGCCTTGACCAGGCCCGGACCCGACACCCGGGTCGGTGCCCGCCGCCAGGACTCCATCTGGGAGAACCGTGAACCATCCGGCACGGCCAGTGTGACGCGACGGCCCCAAGCCGGGGCCCCGACCCGAAGCTCACCGCTAGCGCTAATGGCTGCGCGATTCATCCTCGACCCCGGCTCGCGCAGCGAGACGATGGCCCGACATCGTCGCCCAGGCCGGCGCGTTACCCCACCGTCCCAAGAACTGCCGTAGGTCAGCCTGCGCCGCTCACCTGGACTGATCGCGGGGAGGGGTCGGACTCGTCGGTGGGTCGCACCAGATCTGACCGGAATACGTCGAGTCGCCCCAGCCGGTGATTGCGCGCAGCACCGGCACGTTGGGGTCGGCCGCCGAGGCTGTGACCACGAGACCGGCGCGCTCTGCGCCGGGCAGACCATTGTGCTGCCGTGCCAGCGTCATCATGTACGTCGTGCGAGGCAACTCAAGACCGGCTGATCTCAAGGGACCAGCCCGAGGTCCTCGCCGATCCCGCGCATCTGGTAGTCGAAGTAGGGCTCGTAGTCGCGTACGACGCCGTGCAGGTGTCCGAAGAGTTCGAAACTGATGCTGCCGATCAACTCGGTCCACGCCAGCACGGCGCGTGCAAGGTCCGCCTCGGACAGTTGCCACGCCACGATCTGACCGAGCGCCTTCATGTCGCTGCGCACGGGCCGTGGCATCGGCCTGCGCCCGGGGGGAGGGGAGTGGCCGGCCGCGGTTGCCTGCGAGCAGATCCGCAGGACGAGGAGCGGGATCCGCGCGGCCGGGTCGACGGTGTCCGAAGGTGCCTGGTAGCCGGGCACCGGACTGCCGAAGATGAGGGCCCACTCCTGTGGTCGAGCCAGCGCCCATCGCCGTGCGGCCCGGACGACCGCCATCCATCGACCCGGGAAGTCACCCCGCCGGGCGCCCGCCTCGGCCTGCTCGGCAGCCGTCCCCAGGGCATCGTAGGAGTCGATGATCAAGGCGGTGAGCAGGTCGTCGCGGCTCGGGAAGTAGCGGTAGATGGCGGAGGAGACCATGCCCATCTCCCGCGCGACAGCCCGCAAGGACAGACCGGCCGCGCCGTGCTCTGCCAGCTGACGACGTGCGGCGTCCTTGATCTCCCGGGACAGCTCGTCGCGTGCTCTGGCCCGCGCGGTGCGCGGTGCGCTCTGCGGTGCCATGATCAAATCATCGCACTGACCAAGAGCACTGGCAACAGTCGAGAGCATTGCTCTTGACAAGACCACCCAAAGGCCCGATGCTTCACGTGCATGGAGAGCAGTGCTCTCGGAATCGTTAGAGGATGGAAGATCATGACCGAACAGCCGCGCTACCTCGAGCCGGATTGGTTCACCCGCAACGTCTTCAACCGGGCAGTGCGCCGGCTGACCCGCCTGGGTGCGAGCGTGTGGGGGTCACGCGAGCTCCGGGTCCGTGGGCGGACGAGCGGGGAGATGCGCACCACGCCCGTCAACCTGCTCACGGTGGATCACGAGCGCTACCTCGTCGCCCCGCGGGGGACCACCCAATGGGTGCGCAACCTGCGCGCTGCCGGCGGCGGCGAGCTGCGGGTGGGTCGCCGGGTGGAGGCGTTCCACGCGGCCGAGCTCGATGACGACGCCAAGGCACCGATCCTGCGCGAGTACCTGCGCCGCTGGAAGTTCGAGGTCGGGATGTTCTTCGCGGGCCTGGACGCGGACGCGACGGACGCCCAACTCGCTGAGATCGCCTCCGGATTCCCCGTCTTCCAGATCGCCACGAAGGCGTGAGTGTCCCGGTTTAGGCGACATTCGTGTCGGTATCCCGATGCCGGCGTCACCGATCCGCGTCGGTGACGCCGCGGCCTGCTCCGTCGGCGACTCCGAGGTCGATCCAGCACGCGCTCCCGAGTGCGTACTCCCCGTCGACGTCGGGTGTCAGCCCGCATGTCAACTGCCGATCGTGGGGACGCCCGGCGCGGCCGCGGTGACGGCTGCGATCAACGCGTCGCCGGTGTAGGCATGCCCGCCGATACCCCAGGCCCCGTCGGGAGCGTTGATGATATTGACCCACGTGTCCTGCGGGTCGTGGCCTGGTCGTGCCGATTCGGCGACGATCGTCGTGGCGGCCTGAATGAAGGCTTTCCGGTCACTGATGGATGGCAAGCCGATGTTCGGGAGTTTCAGTTCGACCATGACGATGGGCCGGTTGGTACCGCCGCCGTATATGTGGTCGGCATCAAGGACATGCACGCTGCCGCCGACGATCGAGGTGAAGAAGGCATTGCCCGCCCCGCCGCTGATCTCGAGCAGTGCGGCGGTGAGCCGTGGAAGGATCTCGCATTCGCCGGACGGGGTGAGTTCTCCGACGGGGGCGGTGACGGTGATGGGCATGGTTCGGGCCTTCCGGTCGTGGCGACTAGGATGGGCGTACTAGTGGCACTATGCACTAGGATGGCCGTACTAGTCAAACCGAGAGGGATCGCAATGCCGAACGACACTCGAGCGCGAATGATCGAGGCAGCCGTGGGCGAACTCCAACAACGCGGAGTCGCGGGAATGTCGTTCACCGACGTCCTGGCGAGCAGTGGCGCCGCCCGCGGGGCGATCTATCACCACTTCCCCGGAGGGAAGGCGCAACTGGTCGCCGAGGCCGCCGAGGCAAACGGCCACCAGATCCGCGAGCACATCGCGCTACTGCACGCCGCTAGCCCGACCGCTGTCGTGCGCGCATTCGTTGAGGCGATCCGCCCCGTTGTCGCCGCGTCCGCGCGGGGAGGCGGTTGCGCGGTCGCCGCCGTCACCGTTGACTCCGACGTTGACCAGGACCATCTCCGTCAGGTCGCCGCCAGCGCCTTCGCCTCCTGGACCGATCAACTCGCCAAACACCTCCGCTCGGCTGGAATGAACCGTCGAACGGCTATCGATCTTGCCCACATGATGATCACGATCCTGGAGGGCGCGCACGTGCTGTGTCGAGCCGCAGGAAACACCGAGCCGTTCGAACACGCCGTCAGCTCTCTCACCGCCCTGATGCGCAACTGTCAGTCGCGCTAGCGGATCGGTCTGCGGGGAGTCGCATCTGCACGTGTAGCGCCCCCATCTCGCGGATGCGCGCTGTCCGGCGCCGGAGAGCGGCCCGAGTGTCACGTCGGCGCCCGAGCCTGCTCGGTACCAGGCGATGCTCGCCGCGAACGCGCCGGGCATCGGGTAGCTCTCGACCAGTAGGTCGAGCTCGTCGGTGGTAGCTCCCAGCCCTCGGCGCTCCAATGTGACCAGAAGTGCCGCAGGTAGGCGCGTACGGCCGCCGGACCGGCCGCCACGAGCTCTTCAGCGAACCGGAGCCGGTCAACGTCTGATACCAGAACTCGCGCACCGTCTCGGGGGAGAGGATCCGATCGCCGATACCCGGTAGCGGCGGTGGAGCACGAGACCTCGAACCTCCTCCGGCGCTTCACGAGCGATCGCCCGCGTGACGCTGCTACCGATGTCGTAGCCAACGAGGACAGGACGGTCGAGTCCCGTTTCATCACGCCGGACCGACGGAGGAGTTGCCACGGATCAAGCGCCAGCGAGCGTATCGGGAAGGCACCAGCGTGCGGCCGGACTGGCGGATCACTTGCTTCTTCGTCGATAGTGACCATCGGGGGCGCGGGGTCGCATCCGCGGCGCTGGAGGGCGTTCGCTCGCGAGAGCCTTCCTGCACAATGGCGCTGTCTCGATCTTCGAGCACCACGGGTCCGAGCGGGTTCGACCGCTCGGTAGGCATCACTGGCTGATGGTCAAGACGGTTCGGAAACCGACGAAGCGCACGGCGACGGCCTGACCTTCAATCCGAAGATGTGCAGCCCGGCCGAACCGTGGTGTGGCTGTGCCGCCGAGGGGAAGGGAGGAGGAGACCCGCGTACGTGGGGCGAAACGCACGACCAGGAGGCATGCGTGACCATCTCCGGCATCTTCGGCGCGATCGTGATCGGGCTCATCATCGGGGCGTTCGGGCGGCTGTTCGTGCCGGGCAAGCAGGACATCCCGATCTGGCTCACCATCATCGTCGGCATCGTCGCCGCCCTGATCGGCTCGGCGATCGTCGGATCCCTGCGCGACACCAGCGGGGTGGACTGGATCGAGCTCTTCGTACAGGTGGTGCTAGCGGCCGTCGGAGTGGTCATCGTCACCAGCATGCGCGGCCGCCGGAGGGCCGGCCGGAGCTGACCGGTCGGCCGGGCGGAGGCGGGGCTCGAACCGGTAGCCCATGCCCGCCTCGGTGATCAGGTACGCCGGCGCCGACGGATCGGGCTCGAGCTTGCGGCGAAGCTGGGCCATGTAGACCCGGAGGTAGTTGGTCTGGGTGTCGTAGGCGGGCCCCCACACCTCGCGGAGCAGTTGCCGCTGGCCGACGAGCTTGCCGGGCCGGCGGACCAACGCCTCCAGCAGCGCCCACTCGGTCGGGGTGAGCCTTACCTCGCTGCCGGCCGCGGTGACCCGCTTGGCGGCGAGGTCGACGGAGAAGTGCGCCGTGGCGACGGTCGGGGTCTCGGTGACCGGCGCGGCCCGCCGGAGGGCGGCGCGCAACCGGGCCAATAATTCGTCCATGCCGAATGGCTTGGTGACGTAGTCGTCGGCGCCCGCGTCGAGCGCGGCGACCTTGTCGGCCTGGGTCTCCCGGGCGGACAGCACGATGATCGGCACGGTCGACCAGCCACGCAGCCCGCGGACGACGTCGACGCCGTCCATGTCCGGCAGTCCGAGGTCGACCACGACGACGTCGGCCGGCTCCCGCGCGGCGGCGGCCAGGGCCGCGGCACCGTCGCTGGCGGCCACCACGTCGTAGCCGCGAGCCCGCAGGTTGATGCTGAGTGCCCGCAGGAGCTGCGGGTCGTCATCGACGATCAGTACGCGGGCCTTCGGCGACCCGGTCACCGCGCTACCGGGAGGGTGAGGGTCATGGTGAGCCCACCGCCTGGGGTGTCGGACGGGACCAGCGTGCCCCCCATTGCCTCGGTGAACCCCCGCGCGATCGCCAGGCCCAGCCCGACGCCAGCCGCTGGTCCGGCCCTGTCGTGCAGGCGCTGAAAGGGCGCGAACATCCGGTCGCGGTCGGCAGCGGGCACACCCGGCCCACCGTCGGCGACGACCAGTCGGGCGATGGTCCCCTCGGCGCGGGCGCCGACCGTCACCGGGCGGTCGGCCGGCGTGAAGTGCACGGCGTTGGCGATCACGTTGACCAGCACGCGCTCGAGCAGGCCAGGGTCGGCTGTCACGAGCGGCAGGGAGTCGGGCACGTCGACCTCGACCGGCTCGCCCGGCTGCCCGATCAGCGCACCGTGGACCGCCTCGTCCAGGGCGACCGGGCGGACCCGGACCGTGAGCGCCCCGGCCTGCACGCGGCTCATGTCGAGCAGATTGGCCACCAGGTCGGCGAGCCGGTCGGTGGACTCCTCGATGGTGGCGAGCAACCCCGCCGACTCCTCCTCGGTCCAGGCGACGTCATCCTGGCGGAGGCTGGACACGGCGGCCTTGATCCCGGCCAGCGGGGTCCGCAGGTCATGGCCGACCGCCGCGAGCAGCGCCGCCCGGAGCCGGTCGACGGCGGCCAGCTCGCGGGCACGCGCCGCCTGCTGGGCCTGCTCCGCCTTGTCCGCGACCCGTGCCGCGGCCGCCGCGTACGCATCGAGCACCCGACGGTCCTCGGCGAACATCGCCGGCCCGGACCCGACCATCCGCAGGTCGCCGGCCGGCCGGACGATCTCCCCGTCGCCGTCAGCCCAGTCACGCTCGGCGCCGACCGCCGCCACGGCCGCCCAGCCGGAGACTGCCGACGGGCGCAGCAGGGCCACCGAATGCATGCCGAACGTTGCCCGCACCTGCTCCAACAGCTCTTCCAGCGACGGCTCCGGGAGCGCCCCGCCGCTCCCGCCGGCCAGCCGCGACAGGGTGACCGCCTCGGCACCGCTGCGTTCGGCCCGCGACCGGAGGCGGGCTGCGACATCGACGCTGACGCTGACGGTGATCGCCACCACGAGGAAGACGACGAGCGCGAGGACGTGGTCGTGTTCGGCGATGGTGAAGGTGTGGTAGGGCGGGGTGAACCAGAAGTTGGCGAGCAGGCTCGCGATCACCGCGGCGAGCACGGCCGGGAGCACGCCCCCGACGACGGCGATCAGGACCACCACGAGGAGATAGATCAACAGGTCGCTCGGCAGGGACAGCGTGGACCGCAGCGACGTGAGGGCCACGGTGCACAGCGGCAGGCCGACCGCGCCGAGGGCCAACCCGGCCAGCCGCCGCGAAGCCGTGAGGCCACCAGCCACCCTCGGCAGCCGGGCAGGAGCGTCGGTCATGCCGTCTACTGTCGCACCGGTTCACCGGCCCGTTGTGCCGACCCGGACGGGTAGTCGATCCACAGCTGCGCGGGCACGCTGATCACCATCACCCCGGGCTGGAAGAGCAGGCGGGCCTTGAGCCGCAGGGCGCTCTGGTTGTGCAGCAGGTGCTCCCACCAGTGCCGGACGACGTATTCCGGGATGAACACCGCCACGACGTCACGCGGGCTGTCCCGGAGCACCGACGCCACATAGTCCAGCACCGGCTTGGTCACGTCCCGGTAGGGCGACTCCAGCTCCGTGAGTGACACCGGGACCTCCCGGGCCGCCCATTCGCGCTGTAGCTGCTGAGTCTCGTCCTCGTTTGTCTGCACGGTCAGTGCGGTCAGCGTGTCCGGACGGGTGGCCCGGGCGAAGGCGAGCGCACGCAGCGTGGGCGTGTGCAGTTTGGAGACCAGGACGACCGCGTGCACCCGGCTGGGCAGCATGACCCCGTCCGGTGCCGGGGTGAGTCGCAGGGCGACCCGGTCGTAGTGCCGGCGGATGCTGCACATCAGCAGGTAGAGCAGCGGCATCGCGATCGTCACGATCCACGCGCCGTGGACGAACTTCGTGAGCAGCACGATCACCAGAACGACAGCGGTGGCGACGGCACCCAGGGCGTTGACGGCCCGGGAGCGGTGCATCGACCGCCGCCCGGCCCGATCGCGGATCACCAGGAGCCGCTTGCCCCAGTGCCGGACCATGCCCAGCTGGCTCAGGGTGAACGACACGAACACGCCGATGATGTAGAGCTGGATGAGAGCCGTCACGCTGGCGCCGAAGGCCGCGATCAGCGCGACCGCTAGCAGGGCCAGCAGCACGATGCCGTTGCTGAACACCAGCCGGTCACCACGCCGGGCCAGTTGCTTGGGCAGGTACCCGTCGGCGGCCAGTATCGAGGCCAGCGCCGGGAAACCGTTGAACGCGGTGTTGGCCGCAAGCACGAGGATGCCGGCCGTGAATGCCTGCACCGCGTAGAACATCGGTGACCGGCCGAACACCGCGGTGGCAAGTTGGGCGAGCGCGGTCTTCTGCGCCTCGCCGGCCGGCAGCCCGATCAGGTTGCGCGGGTCCTCCGCCATGTGGACCCGGGCGGTGATGGCCAGCGCGGTGATGCCGGCGAACATCAGCACGGCAAGGACGCCCATCACCAGCAGCGTGGTCGCGGCGTTGCGGCTCTTGGGTGGCTGGAAGCTCGGCACGCCGTTGCTGATCGCCTCCACCCCGGTCAGCGCGGTGCATCCCGACGCGAAAGCCCGCAGGACCAGGAACACGGCGAGCAGCCCGACCGTCCGATGCGTCCCGACGATCGAGTACGACGCGCTCTCGGCGAGCACCGGATGCCCGCTGGCAGCCCGCCAGGCCCCGACTGCCAGCAACGCGGCGATGGAGAGCACGAAGCCGTACGTGGGCAGCGCGAAGACCCGGCCGGACTCCTTCACCCCTCGCAGGTTCATCACGCACAGCACGAGTACGAAGGCTGACGAGATGGCGACGGCGTGCGGCACCAGCGCCGGCACCGCCGAGGTGATCGCCGCCACGCCGGCGACCACCGAGACCGCGACGGTGAGCACGTAGTCGACGAGCAGCGCGCTCGCCGCGACCAGCGCCGCGCTGCGTCCGAGGTTGGCCCGGCTGACCGCATAGGCGCCGCCGCCGGTCGGGTAGGCATGGCAGGTCTGGCGGTAGGAGGCGACGACGATCACCATCAGGGCCACCACACCGGCGGCGACCCATGCGGTCAGGTGCAGCAGCGCCAGGCCGCCCAGGCCGAGGACCAGCACGATCTGCTCGGTGGCGTAGGCCACCGAGGAGAGCGGGTCGCTGCAGAACACCGGCAGGGCGAGGTACTTCGGCAGCAGCGTCTCGCCCAGCCGGTCGCTGCTGACCGGGCGGCCGACCAGAATTCGTTTCGGGAGATCGGGCATCCCTCATTGCTATCTCTCGGCCGGCCCGAACGGCGCCTCCCTGATGCGATCCTGACGGCCGGCCGGACCATCTTGACGGCTTCCTGACGGGATTCTCGGCCCACGGCCTAGACTTCGAGTCCGCTCAAACACGTAGCTGTCCTGGCATGAGGACGGCCACGGTTCAGCGGCTCTCGTTCCGATCGGCAAGGTGGTGCGCTCAGCGGGGGTGGCGGATGGCGAAGGCTCGCGCAGGGTTGTCCGCGACGATCGTGAGGTAGGCATCGGCGCCGATGCGGTCGTGTAGGGC
>QHCA01000118.1:12504-16717 GCA_003244095.1 Pseudonocardiales bacterium
CGGCGAAGCCGGTCAGCAGGCCCGGCATCCCGGGACCGCTCGTGACGGATCGGGCGGTCGACGTCGTCGTGTCACCGCCGATGAGCAGTTGATGCACATGACCTCGCTCGACCAGCAGCTGCACGCATTGCAGGGTGCGCCAGTCGGTGTGGTGGTTGGCGCGGGACGGGCCGTCGAAGCAGAGGAAGGCGCCGCTCTGGGCGAGCTGCAGCAGATTGCGGTCCTCGGGGTGTCGGCCCACGTGGCCCAGGACGATCGCGTCCGGCGCGACTTCGTGATGGGTCAACAGGTCGAGGACGNNCTCGACGAGGTCGCCGCCGGTGCCGAGTTCGAGATGGATTGCGATCGGCGCGCCGGTGGCCCGGTGTGCCTTGGCGGCAGCCTTGAGCGAGGTTTGTTCCCAGGCGTCCAGGTGGTGGTAGCCGGTGCCGATCTTGATGAGGCCGCACGGGGAGTGGGCGCGGTCGATGTCCGCGACGAACGCTGCGGCGAGATGGTCAGGCGTTCCGACGTCCCCGCCAGGCAGGTGGTGCTCAGCTCGGTGCCGGCCGGTCGCACTGAGGATGTGCACGTCGCAGCGTGTGGCGATCCGGGCGAGGTCGCTACGGCGGCGACCGAGCCCACGCGGGGTCCACTGCACGATCGTGTGGCCGCCGGCTGCGGCGAATGCACGCGCTTCGGCCGTTGCTGCGTCAAGGTCGTCGAGCGCGACACCGGGCATGTGCGGGGAGCGGAAGAACAGGTGGTCGTGGGAGTTGGTAACGCCGAGGCTGGCCGGTTCGACGTCGCCGAGCACCGTCCGCACGTGGCCGGTCACGCCCATGCCGTCGGCTGGCTGACGTGCAGGACGGTAAACACGGTCCCCTCGGCGTCTAGCGCGTTTAGCGCGTCTAGCGCGTCGAGCTCGGCGAGGGTCACGAACTCGACCGTCTCCCACCTGCTGGGGTCGACACCGCCGAGTGCGAGATGCACTCCATCGTCGCTAGCCCGCTGTTTGACACGGGTCGCTAGCTGCCCGACGGCATCGACGAGATCGACATCGATGGGCACCGGTGCCACGCGGAGTACGGCGCGGGTGACCGAGGCCGCTGGCGTGGAGCCAAGGACGCGGGTCTCGGGCACCCAGGTGCGCACTTCGGGCCGACCGAAGTCCCGGACGATGCCGTCGAATCCAGTGCCGTGCCAGAGGAAGTCGGCGGCGGCGCCGGCATCAGCCCAGAGGTAGAACGGCGCGTACTGGTTGACCGGCGACCCGGCCACCCCGGCCTCACGGATGCAGTACGCCTTGCAGAGCAGACCAGCACGATTGTCGAGAGTGCTGCCGCGCGTGCGTACGCGGTCGCGGATGATCTGCATGTCGTAGTCCGTCGGCAAGGTGATCGGATACTGCAGGACCAGCTGGCTGGTGGGGATCCGGTCCGTGGTCGTGGTCATCGCGGGCCCGCTGCCCATTCGCTGTCCGACACGGCCTCCTGCCAGTCGACACCATCCCCGCCGGGTGTCTCGGTCTGCACGGCGACGTGGGTCATCGGCCCGCCCGGTCCGGCGCCGTGCCAGTGCTGCTCGCCGGCGTCGGTCCATGCCGCGATGCCGGGACGCAGCTCGATCACCGTGCCGTCACGGGTGGCGACGTAGCCGAGGCCGGCAGTGCAGATCAGTAACTGGCCGCGCTCGTGGGCATGCCAGGCGGTGCGCCCACAGGCTTGGAAGTGCACGACGTACGCCTGCAGCTGCGGGTCCCCATCCGGGGCGATGTGCACCCCCGAGACCGGGCCGGTAAAACGCGGGTCATCGCCGAAGGCGACCAGGGCAGCGTCGAGCTCTCTCATGATCAGATCTCCTGTCGTTGAAGGTCCAGCAAGGCGACGGCCCCCTGGACCGCGCGCTCGAAGGGCACCGGGTCGGCGGCCGCGCGCGCGAGAACATAGCCGCCCTGCACGACGGCCAGGACCGTGTCGGCGAGCTCGGCCGCCTCGATGTCAGGTCGTAGTTCGCCCGCCTCGATACCCCGCGCAACGACCTCGACCGCCAGGGCGCGGATGCGGTCGAACGTTCTCGCCAGCACGGCCCGAAGCGCCGGGGATTCCAGCACCTCGGGGTCGCCGGCCATCCGGCCGACGGGGCAGCCGCGCAGCACTTCGCGCTGCAGCAACAGGTAGGCGTTGAGCCGCCCCACCGCGGTTCCCTCGCCGCGCAACACCACGGCCGCCTTGTCGAACACCACCTCGGCGTTGCGCTCGAAGGCGGCGACGGCGAGTGCTTCCTTGCCGGCGAAGTGGTGGTACATGCTGCCCTGCCCGACGCCCGCGCGGTCGAGGATCGCACGCGGGCTGGTCGCGGCGTAACCGCGCTCCCAGAGCAGAGCCTGGGTCGTGTCGATCAAGGTCTCGCGGGCGGTCACGGTCATCCGTACATACTACTAGTTACAGGATTGGATGCAAGCCGTGATGGACGTGTTAGACAGGCCAGCTGTAACACAGGGAGCGCCCAGCAGGGTCGTGCCGCTCGTAGAACCGGTGCGCATCCGTACGGGTCACGGCCGAGTCGAGCTCCAGGTGGGTGGCCCCCCGGGCGTTCGCCCACCGCTTCGCCTGTCCCAGCAGGGCCGCGCCGACACCGGTGGAGCGTTGCGCCGGATGGACGGCGAGATCCTCGAGCCAGCAGCGGAGGCCGAAGCGCACCGAGACGATGTCGAGGTAGAGGGTGCAGAAGCCCACGAGGCCCTGGCCCCGTTGCGCGATCAGCACACCGGACCGATCGTCCGACAGCGCTTCGATGAGCCGGGCACCGGCGACCTGCACGTCCCAGGAGCCCGGGCGTGCGCCGGGCGGGGCGAACAACCACTCGTAGGCTGCCACCACGCCCGCGATATCACCGGTTCCTGCGGGACGCACGCTCACGCGCGTGCTGTCGGGGGAGGCCACGTCGAGCAGGGTAAGGGAGGAACAGACCTGCGCGCTTTAAGGCCGGCTGGATCAGGCCGATCATGTTGCCATCCGCATCCTGCACGGTGGCGACCAGCTCGTCGCCACCGCCATCCTTGACCTCCTGCCGAACCTGCGCGCCGGCGTCGAGCAGGGTCTTCGGGCTCACCTGTATGTCGTCGACCTGCCAGCAGCCGACGGGACGGCACCAGGCCGGGCCAGGTTCTGGTCGAAGTCGCCGCCGTGTCGGTCCTCCATCTGGACGTGCAGATCCGGTCGGGCTGGGAGAAGGACCTGTTCGGTGTAGAGCCGCCATATGTGCCGGGGTCCGGATATGCCGGCCGGGCGGTCGCGGTCGGGGCGGACCTCGGCGCGGACTGGGTCGGCCGGGCGGTCGGGGTCGACCGGGACCGCGGCGTTCGGCCTGAGCGCGCCGGTGGCCGGTTCTCAGCGGCGAACGGCACCATCCGCTCGGAGGCCATCCGGGTTGCGAGGGCGGCAAGCGGACAACGCATCAGGCCGGTGCCGCTTGAGGTCAGCGCCCTGGTGATCGGCGTGACCCACGAGTTGCGGTGGGCGAGCACCCGGCTCAGGACGGCCGACTTCCGCCCGCTGCGGCGTTGAAGCGTCCCGGCGGGGGGCTGTCCCGGTCACAGCAGCGCCAGCGCGAAGCCCGCTGCTGCGGCGGCCAGGCCAACCCCGACGCTGACGGCGAGGTTCCCCGCCGCTTCCAGCAGTGCCCCGGTCTCGGCGAGGGCGAGTGTCTCGTAGGCGAATGTCGACCAGGTGGTGTACCCGGAACAGAATCCGGCCGACAGGACGACGGCCGCGCCGGTGGGCAGGCCGTGGTGGGCGGCCAGGCCGGTGACGAGGCCGAGGAGGAGGGAGCCGGTGATGTTGATGGTGAACGTGCCGATCGGGAAGACGGTGTCGTGTTGGTGTTCGATGACCTCGTCGATGACGTAACGGGTCAGCGCGCCGAGCCCGGCGACGAGGCCGACGACGACAGTCAGGATCACCGGAGGGTCTCTGGCCTGTCCCGGGTCCGGCCGACGTAGCGGACGACGTCGACGTCGTCGAGGATGACGAGTCCCTCGGTGATGAGCTCGTCGAGCTGCGGCAGGAACTTTTCGATGCGTTCCTCGGCGTCGACGATGATTATCGCCAGCGGCAGATCTTCGGACAGGCTGAGCAGCCGGGAGGTGTGGATGTGGCTGGAGGCGCCGAACCCCTCGATGCCGCGTAACACGCTGGCGCCGGCCAGCCCGGCGCGGTGCGCGCGGCGGACG
>QHCA01000118.1:16782-24142 GCA_003244095.1 Pseudonocardiales bacterium
TGGGTTGGTTGCGGCGGCGCCGGCTTGCCGCGATCGTCCGGCCCAGCAGCAACCCGAAGGACGCGGCGCCCAGCGCCGCGAGCAGACTGCCGCCCAAGTAGAGTGCCGCGGTCCTGGGATGGCCGTGGGCGGCCAGCTGGTCGGTGCCGGCCACCACCGCGGAGAACGTGGTGAACGCGCCGAGGAAGCCGGTACCCAGCNNCCAGCAGCGGGCGCAGGTAGCGGCGCGGCGCGAACACCTCGGCCAGCACGACGATCAACAGTGACAGGGTGAACGCGCCGGCGGTGTTGACGGTGAATGTCGCCCACGGAAAGCGCTGCGTCGGCGTCGGCCACACCCAGGTGACGGCGTATCGGGCCAGCCCACCGGCCACCCCGCCGGTGAACACCACCGCCAGGACCGGCAGCTGCAGCCGCGGCCAGCTTCCGCGTCGGAACTCCCTGAAAGGACCATGGCCGAGCCCGGGCCGGTTCGCGATGGCGTCCTCGGGATCAATGTCAGGATCGACGGGCAATTCGGCGTCCGCGCCCAGATCTGGTGGCCGGCGCTCGGTCATCCGGAACCGCCACGCCTCGCGTACGGCATGCCAGCCGAGTCATTTCCCACGTGTCGCCCGCCACAGGCTCATCGGCAGGAGCAGGGTGACAGCGGCCGGCACGAGCCACCAGGCCGGGACAGCGGTGCGGCTCAGGGCAAAGGTGGCGGCAAAGGCGACTATCACGCCGACCGCGACACGCCAGTCGTCGCCGATGACGAAGTCGTACCAGAACGCAGCGAAGCCACGCAGCCGGCCGATCACGGCGTTACCTCGCCAGGCTGGACCACCGGTGTCACTATGTCGGGCTCCGGGGCGGCCGACCGGCGTAGGACCGCGACCATCGCAAGTGCCAGGAGCAGCACCGCAGGGACGAGGGCCAGCAGCGCGGCGTCTGCCCCCGGCCAGCGCGCCCCCGCGCCTTCGGCGCCCCAGAACGTCCCGAACGCTGTGAGCATGACTCCCACCGCGAACTTCATCGTGTTCTCCGGGACTCGGGCCAGCGGGGCGCGAGCCGCCAGGCCGGCGACGGCGACCAGCAGGACCGCGGCGAGCGCGGCGACGGATGCCAGCGGCACGGCGTGCTGGTTGGTGCCGAAGGTGAGGACGATGAAGACCACCTCGAGCCCTTCGAGCAGCACACCTTTGAACGACAGGGTGAAGGCGTACCAGTCCGCGACAACGCCCCGGCGGTCGACCGGGGCCGCCTCGGCGGTGGCGAGTTGGGTACGGTAGATCAGGTCCTCGTCGTGGAGGGCCTTGTGGCCGCTGGCGCGCAAGATCGCCTTGCGCAGCCATTGCAGGCCGAACACCAGCAGCAGGCCGCCGACGAACAGCCGCAGACCCGACAGCGGGATACGCGACACCGCCGGCCCGAGGACGGCCAGCACTCCGGCCAGGACGAGGAGCGCGGAGCCGACCCCGATGTAGGCCGACCGCCAGTCCCGGGCGGTCCCCGCTGCCAGCACGATGGTCAGCGCCTCGACGGCTTCGACCACGCACGCCAGAAATACCGCGACGAACAGCGCGCCGCCGTTCATCGGTGCCTCCTCAGATAGGAACTCAACTCATCCTCCCCGTCGGTGGGCGCCACGAGCCAGGCGATAACGCGACATCCGGGCCCGCACCGTCCGTGGTGGCCGGTCAGGCCGAGGTGCCGTCCGGGACCGTGCCCGCCCGGGGCAGCCGGGGCGAGCCTCTGGTGCGCAGCCCCGCATCGAGCTCACTCGCCAGCAACGCCATCCCCATCCACACCGCCGCGATCCAATACGTGTTCATCGTCGTCCTCCTGCACACACAACAGTGCAAAGCCACGGACAGCCGACAAGGGCGGCGGCGCGTAGGCCGTAGCGGACTACTGCCAGGAGCCATCAGCCCGAAGGGCAATTCCGGTGAGCCAAACGGCCGCACCGTGGCGGGTTCCATCGCCACCGCCGAGTCTAGCCAAGCCTCACCAGCTGCCTCCGCGGGAATGCTGACCGCCCCCCGGAAGAGTTCCACGATCGGCCAAGGCATCGTCAAATGGTCGATTGTGAGAAGTCCGTCGTCCGGCCCCGGTGTGGACCCAGCAATAAGTGGCGGAGTTCTCGCAGCACCATGCGGCGCGCCATGTTCAGCCCACGCGTTGATTGGTCGCGTTGCCACAACCGATCGGTCATTCGGACAAATCATGGCGCCGGGGGAGCGAGAGCGGTTATGTCGAGAGCGATCACCGGGAGTTCGCTTCCGCTTTCATCGATACGTGCGCCCAGCGTCTGTTCGAGGACAGGGCGCAGGTTGGCCCAAAAGCGCGGTGCGCAGTGTCCGGGTCGACACGCGCTCTTGCCAACGTCAACCGGCTGCCGCCGAGATACACGAGCACGGGCGGGTTAGTCACGTATCCAACTCTCTGCTGGTACTGACGGCTGTTCGACAGACGTGAATGCGGACTGAGCATTGAGAGGGATCGCGGCACGTTTGGGTCACACCGAGGCGAGCGGCGTCGACTGCCGAATCCGCCATCAGAGTGGAGTAGCTGGCCGTTGATCCATTCTCCGTCGGCCGAGGAGAGGTAGGCTCTCAACCGACGTGCCCATCAGATCGGAGTCGACCGATTCGCAATGGGCCATCACCAACGCCGTGACGGGTCCTAGCCGCGCCTCCACCGCGTCGGACAGCTCCGCAGGGGCCTCGGTACGTTCCAGGTCCGCCGGTATGGCAATCGTGTTCGCGCCGACCGCTCTAGCGCCCGGCTGATGCTGTCGACGTCTGAGGGTTGGCGGCCCCAGGGCATCCGATCGTCGTAGGGTCCCAATGACTTGTGGCGACGTCCCAGCCGTCGGCCCCGAGTCGCAGGGCGATCCCCGCGCCGATTCCCACGGTTCGACCCACCCCGGTGACGAGCACGACTGGCCGAACCTGGCCGCTCATTCGGAGATCACGTCTCAGCGCTCGCGGGTCGGGCGTAGACGCTGACATGGCGCTCACTCGCCGCCGTGAAGGATTCCGATCGCCAGCCTGACCAACGATCGACCAGAGTCAGCCCGGCAATCCTGGCCATCAGGTCCAACTCGCTGGGCTCCGCCAACCGGCAAGATATCGGACCGAGGCGCACTCCGGAGTTCGTCAAGGAGATGTGGCTCTCGTCCAGAATCTGGGTGACCGGGTCGTAGCGGTTGACGTCGAGTACCACCTCCTCGGTTGCGATCCGCTCGACGTCGACGAACTGATTGCCGCGCACCGTGGCCGAGGGGACGCCCGCTTCCACGACGAATCGGCCGTCGGGAGTGAGGTGACGTGCGGCGTTCTCAAAGCATCGAACCTGAGCGTCCTGGGTTAACAGGTTGTAGATGGTGTTGAAGACCAGGTAGACGAGCCGATACTGGGCTGGCGCTGTCGCGCTCGCCATGTCACCGATCGTCACGTCGAGAGCGGCGCCGCCAGGCTTCTGTCGCAACCGGGCAACCATGTCGTGCGACAACTCGATGCCGTCAACGCGAATCCCGAGCTGAGACAACGGCAGAGCGATCCGCCCGGTACCGATGGCGAACTCCAACGCCGGTCCTCCAAGCGCGAGCCCCGCGAGGAAATCGACGGTCTCGGCTTCGTCGCCCCGCAAGTCGTCGTCATAGCGACGTGCGACGTCGGGTCCGAAGCTCGTCACCGGATCGAATCCATCCACGCCGCCACCCTCGTTGGCACCGGCGCCGGCGGCAACCCATTTGCGGTCCGGCTGTTTGGTGGCCTGCGAGGTCCACCCACCTCCTCAGTCTTTCGTCGAAGCGACGACAACGAGACCGGGGGATGTGGGCACCTCGCCTCCCCTTACCCGACATAATGTTCATTATCGGCACTGGGTTCGCGGAGCGACAGTGACCGCACACGCAACCGTTCCGCCCACGCCGGCATCGCTCATGTCGCCCGAGGCGCGCCAACCGCGGGCCGATCGCGACCAGCAGGAGACCGTGGCGGGCCCACCGAATGCCTGGCCGGCCCGCGTGGACTGGGATGGGTCTATAACCCCGCGCCCAGCACAGGCCGCACTTGACATAATTCCGGCGAAGTGGTCAGGCAGCCAGCGGCGTGTGGGCGCCGGGGACCCGCTCGTCGGGCGCCGGCGGCGCCGGCGAGGTGCCGTCCCCGAAGGGCCGCCCACCCAGGGCCGCCCGGCCGTGCTCGGTGACCCAGCCCGCCAGGTCAGGGCCCAGGGGCACGATCCCGGTCGGGTTGATGTCGCGATGCACCACGTAGTAGTGCCGCTTGATGTGGTCGAAGTCGATCGTGTCTCCGAAGCCGGGGGTCTGGAACAAGTCGCGCGCGTAGGCCCACAGCACCGGCATCTCGGTGAGCTTGTGCCGGTTGCACTTGAAGTGACCGTGGTAGACGGCGTCGAACCGCACCAGGGTCGTGAACAGCCGCACATCGGCTTCGGTGATGGCGTCGCCGACCAGGTATCGCTGGCCGGCAAGGCGATCCGTCAACCAGTCCAGTCGCAGGAACAGCCGCTGATAGGCCGTCTCGTACGCTCGCTGCGTGCCGGCGAAGCCGCAGCGATAGACCCCGTTGTTGACGTCCCTGAGCACGATCCGGGCGACCTCGTCGATCTCGGTACGGCGGTCTTCCGGGTACAGCTCAGGGGCACCCGGCCGGTGGTGGGCGCCCCATTGCGTGGACAGGTCGAGCGTGATCTGCCCGAAGTCGTTGGTCACGACCTTGCCGGAGGGGATGTCGACCATCGCCGGGACGGTGATCCCACGGTCGTAGCCGGGATCGCCGGCCAGGTAGGCCTCCCGCAGCCGTTCGATCCCCAGGACCGGGTCGCGACCACCGGGATCGAGGTCGAAGGTCCAGCTTCGCTCGTCGTGCGTGGGACCGGCCACTCCCATCGACAGCACGCCCTCCAGCCCGAGCAGTCGCCGGACGATGATGGCCCGGTTGGCCCAGGGACAGGCCCGGCTCACCACGAGCCGGTAGCGCCCCGGCTCGACCGGATGGCCGTCGGCCCCATCGGCGGTGATGCGGGTATGGATGTACCGGTCGTCCCGGTCGTACTCCCCCGACGGGCCGACGGGACTGGCGGTGTCCGGTGAGTCAGGCATGCCACCAACCTTCCCACCTGGGGCATCCAATACGCCCGGAGTCGTACCTGCGTGGCCGGTCGATGTGAGTTGAGCGTTGCTGACCGCAATGAAGTCCGCGGCCCGGACCGCTGCCGTCCCGCCAGAACCGATCAGCGGCTACCCTGCGAATCAAGACCTCCGGCCCGCGACCGAGAAGAGTCCCCCGTGCACGAGATGTCCCTGACCGAGAGTGTGGTCAGCGCGGTGTCCGAGAAATTACCGGGCGCCAAGATCGTGCGGATCCGGCTGGAGATCGGCAGGCTGGCGGGCGTGGTCCCGGACTCGGTGCGGTTCTGCTTCGAGATCGTCGCGGCCGGTACGGAGCTCGAAGGTGCCGAGCTGGAGATCCTCGAGCCACCAGGCGTGGCCCACTGCCGGCAGTGCGGCGTCATGGTCGAATTGGCCGACAGCGTTCTGCTGTGCACGTGCGGCAGCGCCAACCTCGAGGTTCTCAGCGGCACGGAGATGCTGATCAAGGAAGTGGAGGTCGCCTGAATGTGCGTCACGTGTGGCTGCTCCGATGGGGCCCAGCCCCGGGTTACCGGCGTCACGGCCGTCCCGCACTCCCACGCCGGCCATGAACACGATCACGAATTCGGCCATGAGCATCCGGCCGCGTCGTTGCCCCCCGTCGGACCGGAAGAGCCACAGAGCCGCACGATCACCTTCGAGCAGCAGGTGCTGGCCAAGAACGACCGGCTGGCCGGGCACAACCGCGACTGGCTTGCCGCCCACGACATCCTGGCCGTCAACCTGATGAGCTCGCCCGGGTCGGGCAAGACGACCCTGCTGGAGCGCACCATCCGCGACCTCTCAGGCGAGTGGCCGATCTCGGTCATCGAGGGCGACCAGGAGACGGTGCTCGACGCCGAGCGGATCCGCTCGACCGGATCCCCGGTCGTGCAGATCAACACCGGTGCCGGCTGTCACCTCGACGCCGAGATGCTCTCCCGGGGCCTGTCCATCCTCGATCCCCAGCCGAGTTCGCTGCTGTTCGTCGAGAATGTCGGCAACCTCGTCTGTCCGGCCATGTTCGATCTCGGCGAGCGCGGCAAGATCGTGATCATGTCCGTCACCGAGGGCGACGACAAGCCGCTGAAGTACCCCCAGATGTTCCGCGCCGCCCAGTTGATGGTCATCAACAAGGTCGACCTGCTCCCCTACGTACAGTTCGACGTCGACCGCTGCATCGGCTTCGCCCGGCAGATCAACCCCGATCTCGAGACATTGCAGGTCTCCGCCACGCGGGGTGACGGGCTGGACACCTGGTACGGCTGGCTGCGCGCCAGGATGCCCGCCGCGGAGACCGTGCCGCAGCAGTAGTCGGCGTGCCCGCCGCGGTGGACAGCTACGCCTTCCTCGATGCACCCCTCCCCCTGGCCTTCGCCCACCGCGGCGGCGCGCGCGACGGCATCGAGAACACCATGTCGACGTTCGCCGCCGCGGTCGACCTGGGCTACCGATATATCGAGACCGACGTCCATTCCACCGCCGACGGGAAGCTCGTGGCCTTCCACGACCGCACCTTGCACCGGGTGACCGGCGTCACCGGGCGCATCGAAGAGCTCACCTGGGAGCGACTCCGGGCGGTCCCGGTCGGCACCGACGAGCGGGTGCCACTGCTGGAGGACCTGCTCGGCACTTGGCCTGAGCTGCGGGTCAATATCGACGTCAAGGCCGAGCTGGCGGTGCAGCCGCTGATCTCGGCGATCCAGCGCACCGGTGCCATCGACCGGGTATGCGTCGGCTCGTTCTCCGACCGTCGGGTGGCCCAGGTGCGCAAGGCGTTGGGCCCCGGGCTGTGCACCGCCCTCGGGCCGCGCGAGGCGGTGCGCCTGTGGCGGGCCTCCTTCTACCCCGCCCGGGGGCGCGGTGCCACGCGGGGCGTGCCCTGCGCGCAGTTGCCGTACCGGCTGGGCCCGGTGCACGTGACCGACCGGCGCCTGCTCCGCCAGGCGCACGGGCTGGGCATGCAGGTGCACGTCTGGACGATCGACGAGCCGGCCGAGATCGAGAGCCTGCTGGACCTGGGGGTGGACGGCATCATGACCGACGAGACCGTGGCGCTGCGGAACGTGCTGATCAGCCGCGGCGAGTGGCACCCCCGCGTGGCCGGGTGAGATAGCCCGGCCTCCGGGTAGGTGACGCGACGGCGACTCTCGGTGACCATGCCGGCACCGAGGGGTCCGAGGTGCGCCGGGGGGGTTGGAATCGGGCACAGCGGGA
>QHCA01000119.1 GCA_003244095.1 Pseudonocardiales bacterium
CCCATCGACACGGTCGGGAACTCCCAGAAGTCCGGCATCAGCCGCGGGTGCGGGTACGACGGCAGGCCGCCGCCCGGATGTGACAGCTCCTGGCGAAACCCGTCGAGCTGGTGCTCAGTCAGCCGGCCCTCGAGGAAGGCGCGGGCGTAGATGCCGGGGGAGGCGTGGCCCTGGAAGTAGACGTGGTCGCCGGACTCGCCGTGGTCCTTGCCGCGGAAGAAGTGGTTGAAGCCGACCTCGTACAGGCTGGCGGCGCTGGCGTAGGTGGCGATGTGCCCACCGACCCCGAGCTCCGGTCGGTTGGCCCGGGACACCATGATCGCGGCGTTCCACCGGATGTAAGCCCGGATGCGGCGCTCGATGTGCTCGTGGCCGGGGAACCACGGCTCGCGCTCCGGGGGGATCGTGTTGATGTAGTCGGTGCTGCGCAGGGCCGGCACGCCGATCTGGTGCTGCCGCGCGCGCTCGAGGAGCTTGAGCATCAGGTAGCGCGCCCGGCTCCGCCCGGCCACCTCGACGACGGAGTCGAGCGAGTCGAGCCACTCACCGGTCTCGTCCGGATCGACGTCGGGCAGCCCGCTGGGCAGGCCGTCGCTGATAACACTGAATCGGTCGCGGGTGCCGTCTGTGCCGGGCAACGTAGGTCTCCTGATCATGTGTCGGACAAGAGGTGTCCGGCTCTATCCTCGCCGCTGCCGGGAGCCGCGTCACCTCTACCTGCGGGTAACCGTCACACTGCGGGGCATGCGCAGCGAGACCGTGACCGTCCGTACCGGCTCCCGTGAGGTTGTCCTCGACATTACCCGGGACTGCGCCGACTTCGTCGCGGGGGAGAGCGACGGCCTGCTGCACGTCTTCGTCCCCCACGCGACAGCCGGGCTGGCCCTCCTCGAGACCGGGTCGGGCAGCGACGAGGACCTCCTCGCCGCTCTCTCCGCGCTGCTGCCCGCGGATCGGCGGTGGCGGCACGCGCACGGCTCACCCGGTCACGGCCGCTCCCACGTCATGCCGGCGCTCATCCCGCCGTACGCCTCGATCCCCGTACTGGCCGGTCGGCTCGCCCTGGGAACCTGGCAGAGCATCGTGCTGGTCGATCTGAACGTCGACAACGCGCAGCGACAGGTCCGGATGTCCTTCCTCCCCGGCTGAGTGCGGCACCGTAGTCTTTGGAGGACTTGCGCGCGGCGCCCAGTGCCTGTGCACTAGTCGCAGGGATCTGTAGACCGCACGGGGAACTGAACGACGAAGGAGGCACGAGCAGGTGAGCGCGACCGCGGGTCACGCGGAAGGCACCCGGACTCAGGCTGACCGGCTCGGCGTCGAGCCGGGCGCAGTCGTCATGGAGG
Source organism: Pseudonocardiales bacterium (assembly GCA_003244095.1). Lineage (GTDB taxonomy): Bacteria > Actinomycetota > Actinomycetes > Mycobacteriales > QHCA01 > QHCA01. The sequence continues at coordinate 1,347 of QHCA01000119.1, forward strand.
TCGGGTACGACGAGGATTGCGATGCGGCGCTGCGTACGGCCGTGGTCGATCGGGCGGGGGCAGACTTCATCGGAGAGGACTCCGACGAGGTCGTCGATGTGGTGCTGTTGTGGTGGCGGGACGGCGACGACGACCTGGTGGACGTCCTTGTCGACGCGCTCGGACCGCTGGCCGACAGCGGCGTGGTGTGGTTGCTGACCCCCAAGGTCGGCCGGCCCGGCCATGTCGAGCCCAGCGACATCAACGAGGCGGCGCCGACGGCAGGCCTGCAGCAGACCACCAGCATCAGCGCCGGCCAGGACTGGTCGGGCACCCGGCTGGTCGTACCCAAGAGCGATCGCAGCCGCCGCTGATCGGCGCCGTACGCTCGGGGTCTGTGTTTCCGGACCCAAGGAGAGCCGTCCATGTCAGTCACCATCGGCGATGTCGCGCCGGAGTTCGCCCTCAGAGATCAGCATGGCCAGACGGTGTCACTCGCGGACTTCCGCGGCGCCAAGATCGTCGTCCTCGTCTTCTACCCCCTGGCCTTCACCGGCACCTGCCAGGGCGAGCTGTGTTCCCTGCGTGACGACCTCCCGCGGTACGAGAACGACGAGGTGCAGGTTCTCACCGTCAGCGTCGACTCGACGGCCAGCCACCGGGTCTGGGCCGAGCGCGAGGGCTTCCTCTTCCCGCTGCTCGCCGACTTCTGGCCGCACGGCGAGGTAGCCCGCCAGTACGGGGTGCTCGACGAGAAGCGGGGCTACGCACTGCGCGGCACGTTCGTCATAGACAAGGAGGGTGTCGTGCGGTGGCGGGTCGTCAACGACAGCGGGGAGTCGCGCGACCAGTCGTTGTGGAAGGCGGCGTTGGAGGACCTGGGCGTCAGCGCCTGACCCGGCTTCGGCGCGCATCCGGGTACCCTCGGCGGCGCGGGCGCGTAGCTCAGCGGTAGAGCACTCGCCTTACAAGCGAGGGGTCGCAGGTTCGACACCTGCCGCGCCCACCCCGTGTGACCTGCATAAACGCGTTACCTGCATGCCTCGCCGACGAGTGCGTGACACTATTCGTGACGCGAGTTGCGCTAGACTGCCGTTCGTGACGCGTGCTGGAGCACGTCGCAAGCGCCAGCGCGGCGCTCTCGTTGAGTTGCCCAGCGGCGCGATTCGGGTGCGGGTCTATGGCGGGATTGACCCGGTCACGAAGCGGCGCCACGATCTGACCGAAGTGGTGCCGGCCGGCCCCAACGCATTGCGGCGGGCCGAGGTCGTGCGCACTCGTCTGCTCAACGAGATCAACGAGCGCCGCAGCCCGCGTACCAACGCAACAGTGAGCCAGTTGCTCGACAGGTACCTCGACATCCTCGATGGCGACCGAGGCACGTTGCAGAAGTACCGAAGCTACGTCCGCAAGCACATCGCGCCGTTCATCGGCAACGTGAAGGTCGGCGCTCTCGACGCCGACATCCTGGACTCCAAACGTGACGCGAGACCGCGTCGACCGTAGAGGGTTTGAGCGTCACGAGTTACAGGCGCTGTTCGCAAAGTCGCAGGTAGGGCTGTCCTGCCAGAGCTATAGTCGGCGCGGAGCAAGGCGCTTACAAGCGGGTGGTCACTGGCTCGTACGCTCATCCCGAGAAGCAGATGCCGGGAAGGGGCGAAACCGATGAGCTGTGCGCCGCGTCGTCCCCGACCCAACGTCAGTGCAGCCACGGCGGTGGGGCGTCAGGGTCGATCGCGACCACGGCGTTGGAGCGTCCTCGAGGCGTCCGCGCAACTCCTGCCCTGGCCGGTCACGCGGCGCGACGATCAGATCTGCGTGGGCGGCGCCGGCACGGAACGGATTTCGGGCACGCACGTCCGCCATGTCGAGCATGTAGCGGCCCGAATGGCCGGGATCTAGGTCGACGATGACGGTTAGCTGTGGCACGACGTCAGGGACGCCGGCCGTGGCAACTGAGTGCCCGTGTAGCGCAGCAAGATCGGCCAGGTGGTCAGGGACGGCCAGGATTGAACGCTAAGCCCGTTCGCGCAACTCAGCATTAGCCACAGCGCGTATGCGCCGAGCAGGCATAGACGAGCCTGCCGTGACGGGACATCCTGAAAAGATGACGGCAAGAAGCAATCTGCCGCGCGGCTGGTCGCATCCACTGAAGCCGTCGGAAGTGACGCAGTCCTTTCCGAGTGCGGGATCGATCACCTGGAACGGCCGCCCGCAGGGTTGGCAGCGGACAGCCTGCCGTCCGGTGCTCTGGCTGCAGTGGTCCCCTCGGTCAATGATGAGCCAACCCGTGCTGACGATCTGGGCGGTTCCGTCCGCAGACCGTGCGGTAATCAGGGAATGGATCAATTCCAGGGCCGGGCCGCAGGTCCAGAGCTGGCTCGCGGCGGCCGAAGAGGCCCCGCCGACCTGGCGTGACGCAGAACACAACGCACTATGGGAGTGGACAGCACCGAGCGGCCGATTGAGTCGACCTTCGCGACCGTCCGGCACCGGACCAAGATCACCCGCGAGCCGGGCTCGCGGGCCGCCGGCCTGGCGATGGCGTTCAAACTCATCGAAGCCGCGCAGGACCGGTGGCGGGCGGTCAACGCACCCCACCTCGTCGCCTTGGTGCGAGCCGGTGCCACGTTCGTCAACGGCAGCCTCGCCGAACGATCAGAAGATCAACAAGCGGTCGAGACACCCGCCGAAACCGCCGTCTGAACAAGCCGATCCACAGGTATTGACAATTGCTCGCCAATGGCGGTCCGTACGGCCTGTCCCGGCTCAGCGTTGCGTGCGCATAAGACTGACCACTGGAAGGAATCGCTGGCAGCGCCCGCCGCAATACGTCCCGTTCGAGCGCCGTAGCGGTGTCGAAGTCCGTCCATGCCATGGCCCGACGGTACTTTGGCGCGCGTCGGCAGATCGACCTGCATACCGCCTACAACCGTCTCGGGCTTCCCCGGCCGGCGGTCCATAGGCGCCTCCGAACGCCCCTCCTCTGCCGCTGGGCTCGCCCGAAGGGGGCCGTCGTCACCGTTGGCTGAGCGCTCGCTCGTTGGCGGTTGCCTCGCCGGGAGTTGCCGAGCGGCTTGTTTGGTGGACGAGCCCCACCGCCTGTGCACGGAATGTGCACGAACGCCTTGGTCGGCATCAGTACGGAATCGCACCAGCCGGCACGCAGATGCCCAATGACCTGCACAGGGACACCACGGTTGGCACAGCGTGACACGCGTTGACAGCGCCCCATCTGACTCACAATCCGCCGGAGAGCTCGGTGGTCGTCGGCGTCGATGACGTGCGGTGCCGGGCGTGCCTGCGGATTCTCAGCGCGTCGCTTCGGCGGGGGAATTGGCCTGCTCACGGGCGGCTGGGGGAGGGGTGGTGAGGTTGGCGGCGATGTCGGCGAGTGTCTGGTGGAAGGCGGCGAGCTGGCTGACTGAAATGCCGCGGGTGGCCTGGGCGAGGCCGTCGTGCCCGGCGGCTGTCAGGTGTGGTTCCAGGCCGCGGGCGTGGCTGGTGAGGTGGTAGCGGGTGGCACGGCCGTCGTTGGGGTCGGGCTGCTCGCGGATGAGATCGTCGCGGCGCATCCGGGCGAGGGTCTTGGCCATGGTGGACTGGTCGACGGCGGCGATCTGGCACAGCTCCCGCTGGGTGCGCCCGTCATCTTCGAACAGGGCAAGCAGGGCGGGGAACTGGCCGGGCACCACGCCGCAGGCGGCGAGGCGGCGGCGCAGGGCAGCCTCGAACAGGCGGGCCAGCCGGTTGACCTGGTAGCCGAGTGAGGTGGCCGGCCGCAGCGGCCCGGTCATGGCTGCTGGCCCCCGGCCACCGGGGCCATGGGCCGGGTTGGCCTGCGGCGGCTCAGCTGCCGTCCGTCGCGGAAGTTCAATGCCAGCAGCGTCAGGTTGAGGACGCCGAAACAGGCCTCGGTGATCTGCAGGCCGGCCACGGCGACGGCGGGGACGGCGGCCGGGCGGGTGAGGATCAGGGCGCACGGGACCAGGATCAGCAGCCCGGTTGCGGCGGCGGCGGCCAGCCGCCGTTTCTTGCGGCGCACGAGAGTGGAGCGAGACCGGCCGGCCAGGCGGCGGCCGGTCAGCCCGGCGGCGGCGAGGCAGCCGATCAGCAGCGGCAGCCCCGCCACGATGAGTTGGCGGACGTCGCGGATCTCCGCGGGGCTGCCGGCCAGCTGGCTGACCACGCCGACGATGAGGAACGCGGTGATCGTGGTGATGGCGCCGCAGGCGGCGGCCAGGTGGACGCGCACGAGAAGCGGCTTCGGCGTAATCGCCTTAGATGGCATGCCATAGTTATACCATGGCATGCCATCTACCTGGTGAGCCACATACCGGCGCGCGGTCTTGCGGTCCACCCTGGCCCGCTCCGCGGCCGTTCGCAGTCCGTCACCAGCCAGCCAACACCGCAGCACCTCTCGAACCTCGTTCACCCGTACCTCCCGGAACGTCACCAGCGATCTCCACGTCGACATCGGTGACGTGATCCCTAGCGACAGGCCTTGACGATCCGGCGTACGACACGCCGGCGGTCCCATAACTGGCAACCCGGGTGGTCCCATGACCGTGGCAAAACTCGGCTCAAGCCGGTCCCATGAATGTGGCGAGCGACATCAGACACGGAAATAGACACGAACTGATGTGTATGGTTGCCAGCCATGCCCGGAACGGCGCACATGGTGCCACAGATGTCCTCCTGTGACGTCGCTCGCGGGGATTCGCGGACCGTTCTCCCAGCCCGGATTGTCGTACGGGCCGGCTCCTTTCAAGCCTTCGAATTTCGGATCGGGATGATCGAGGAACCCGAGCATGTGGTCGAAGGAACGGTTCTTCAACGCCAGAACCACCACGTGTTCTATCCGCATGACATCTTTCGTCATGAGGGGTTCGACACCGCAGGACGCCGCCCGGCCGTCCGCAGCGATCCCAGTTTTCCGAGGGCGTCGAACCAGAATGGCGCGCCTTGGGCAACCGCGAGGCCGGTCAGCAGCCAGCCCAACAGCTTCAGCAACGAGTGCGCACCGCGAGCGGTGGCGCTATGCCATGCGAACGGAATCCACCGCACGGGATTCAGATTGCAGTCATGGCCCCTGCTGTATGCCTTGCAGGATTTCCCGGCCGCGGTGAAGCCCCATCCGAGTGGAAGGGACAACTTCTCCAGAACCGCCTTCTGGTCCAGACGGCACTTCACACTCGCCGCGTCGCTCCCGCTGGGACACGCCTGGGCGGAGAGGGCCTGGGCCACGACGGCGTCGCGCACCGGCTGGTCGTGATAGAGCGCGTACCCGACCTGCAGCGTGTCGACGTTGACGAAGACGGCGAGAAGCAGCCCGGCGATCAGCAGTCGCCACTGCGCCCAGCGCTTGTACCAGCCGCTGACCCGGGCCATCTGCTCGTCGTACCAGCTCTCCACGCCGGTACGGAAGTTCTCGATACTGTTGTCGGCGTCGCGCAGGATGGCTAGCAGCGCATCACGCGCGGGAACGCGTGAATCCAGCTTGCCCACGTGGGATTCTAGCTCCTTGATCGTCGTCTGCCCCAGCCCGTTGGGAACCAGCAGATCGATCAGGCTCGCGGCGAAGGTCCGCCCGGACAGGTACGACGCCAAGTGCATGTTGCCGTTGAGACTCCCCGGCTTCGCCGGACGGTGCAGGCCCGCGACCAGCGGGTGGGAGAGCACGAGATCGGCCAGGTACGCGGGGGGCTGGACCGATTTCGGCGCCGCGTCCGTCGCCAGCATGGTGCGAAGTGTGTCCCCTTGTTCGGACAGCTTTTGGAGGGTGCCTCTCCGCGCCTTCCGCGTCTTCAGCGCCAGCAGGTCGAGCGTCGATCCCGTCGCCGGTGTGCCCTGAGACTGGGGGGCCTCCGGCGTCGCCGGGGGCAGGTCCAGCAATTCGCGGAGGCCACGCAGGAGGTATTCGCCTCGCTTGTTCAGTTTGTTGCTGATCCACTCGAGCACGCCGGTACAGAACAGGCTGCCGGCCAAGAACACGAAGACCAGCCCGATTGCGGTATCAATGACGGCTGAACCGGTCACTGGGGCCCCCCTGCGGTGACGTCGGTACCACACGGTGGCACAAGTCCTGCTGAATGGCGGCGGTTTTCGCGGCAATCCGACACGCAAACGTTGCATCCCTACGGGACCGTCGTCGCCGTAGTCACTTCGGGGGGGGGGGGGGGGGGG
>QHCA01000120.1:0-2086 GCA_003244095.1 Pseudonocardiales bacterium
TGCGGGTTGGTCGGCTCGCCACCCTTGGACGCGACAGCCGCGTAGTGGCCCTCGTGCTCGACACGCATCACGGGCGTCTTGCGAAGCTTGCCGGTCTTGGCGCCCCGGTAGGTCATCAGCACGGTGGGCCGGCCACTGATCGTGACACCGTCGGTCGTGCCGGTGCGCACGATCTGCTCGACGTGCTCGCGGACCCACCCCGACCCGCTCGGTTCGTAATCACCAGTCAACGCCATGCCCTGGCCAAGGTGCCCGGCCCGTCGTGAGTGCGCGACTAAACCGTGCCGGCGCCCGTGTGGGTGGCGGGCGCGCCTGGTGTCGACGTTGCTGGTCAGGGTCGTGAGGACGCTGGGTAGTTCTGCCACGGTCTGGGCGGACAGGCCGGTCACGGTTTCCTCCGCCAGAGCGCACCAAAGCTGCTTGACCTGGTCGGCGAGCACCTTGCCGCTGTCGGTGAGTTCGACGATGCTGGCGCGCTTATCGGAGGGGTCGGGTTTGCGGCGGATGTGGCCGGAGGCTTCGAGCTTGCGGGTCATGAGCGTGACGCTGGGCGGCTCACAGCCGAGCGCCTCGCTGAGCTGGGCCTGGATTCTCGCGCCGGTCCGGGCGAGTTCGAGCAGGAGCGCCTCCTGCCCGGGGTGCAGGCCGAGCGGGGCCAGCATCGCCGCGGCCCTGGCCCGGTGGCGCAGGCTCAGCAGGCGGATGGCCTGGTTGACGGCGTCGGCTTGTTCGAAGTCCACGGTCCTCCTTGACAGGATAAGTTATGTGCATAACATTATGCGCATAACTAATTCTACACGACATCGAGGGAGCCGGATATGACCGTGAAGGTCGCCGTCATCTACTACAGCGCGACAGGCACTGTGTACGCACTCGCGCAGGCGGTCGCCGAGGGCGCCGCCTCGGCAGGGGCCGAGGTGCGGCTGCGGCGGGTCGCCGAGCTGGCGCCCGACAGCGCGATCGACCAGAACCCACAATGGCGGCGGCACGCCGACGCCGCCACGTCGGTCTTCCAAGCCTCGGTTGAGGACCTGGCGTGGGCCGACGCGTTCGCGTTCGGGACGCCGACCCGGTTCGGCGCGCCAGCCGCGCAGCTCAAGCACTTCATCGACCAGGCCGGCGGGCTGTGGCAGGAAGGGAAACTGGCCGACAAGCCGGTGACGGCCTTCACCTCAGCGTTCAACCGGCACGGCGGCAACGAGGCCACGATCTTGTCGCTGGGCAACGTCTTCTACCACTGGGGGGCGCTGATCGTCCCGCCCGGATACACCGATCCAGTCGTGTACGCCGCCGGCGGGAACCCCTACGGCACGTCGGTGGTAACCGGCCCGACCGGAGACGCAGCAGATGTCGCGGCGCTGGAAGCGGCCCGGTACCAGGGACGGCGGCTGGCCCAGATCACGATCCGGCTGCTGGCCGGCAGCCACGTCACCGATGCCACCTCGCGTGACGGGGCCGGCCGCGCGACCGGGGCCGCGAAAATCTCCCAGACCGCGTGAGCGGCGGGTTCGCAGCAAGGAGGAAGTCATGACAAGCACCAACACCGCAGCTCAGCGGGCCAGGCCAAACACCGTCCCCGCCTGGTTGGTCCTGTCGCTGGCGTGCGCATGCCAGTTCATGGTGATTCTGGACGCGGCCATCGTTAACGTCGCCCTGCCCTCGATTCGCCGGGACCTCGGCTTTACACCCACCGGCCTGGCCTGGGTGGTGAACGGCTACCTGCTTACCTTCGCCGGCTTCATGCTGTTGGGTGGCCGCGCCGCCGACGTGTTCGGCCATCGCAGGATGCTGGCCGCCGGGCTGTTCCTGTTCTCCGCCTCGAGTCTGGTCGGCGGCCTGGCAACAGCTCCTGAGGTCCTGGTGACGGCCCGCCTCGCGCAGGGCATCGGAGCCGCCATGATGGCCCCGGCGACGCTGGCCGTGATCAACACCTACTTCACCGGGGAGCACGAGCGTGCCCGGGCGTTCGGCGCATGGGCTGCCGCGGGCGGTGTGGGCGGGATGGCCGGCGCGATCGCGGGCGGCGCCCTCACCACCGGCCTGTCGTGGCGGTGGGTCTTCCTCATCAACGTGCCGATCGGCGCGG
>QHCA01000120.1:2142-10805 GCA_003244095.1 Pseudonocardiales bacterium
GGTCATGCAAAGCGCCGATCATGGCTGGGCGTCCGTGCTGGTCGTCGGGCCAGCGGGGGCGGGCCTGCTCCTGCTCGTCGTCTTCACCGTGGTGGAGGCGCGGTTCGCCGCCCAGCCGATGATGCCCCTGCGGCTGTTCAGAATCCGGGGGGTGGCCGTCGGCAACGCCATGCTGCTGTTGTTCGGCGCGATTGCCATCGCGATGTGGTATTTCACGTCGCTACTCCTGCAGAACGTACTCGGCTACAGTGCGCTTCAAGCCGGGCTCGGGCAAACACCCGCGGCGGTGACGTTCATGGTGATCGCGCGATGGGCCGCCGCCGTGCTGCCTCGAACCGGTGTGCGCCCGCTGGTGCTAGCCGGCAGCGGCTGTTTCCTGGCCGGTTTCGGCTGGCTCGCCCAGGCCCACGCCGACAGCGGCTACGTCACCAGCGTGCTCGGGCCTACGCTGCTCATCGCGGTCGGCATCGGGCTGACCTTCCCCACCCTCATGGCCGCGGCAACCGCCGACGTTCCCGAAGGCGACGCGGGGATCATCGCCGGCCTGGCCAACACCGCCAGTCAGGTAGGCGGGTCGGTAGGCCTGGCGGTCCTCGCGACGGCCGCCAGCGCCAGAACCCGGATGGAGGCCGGCGGGCAATCCCCTGCCGCCCTCGCCGCCGGCTACGACCGGGTCTTCCTCATAACGGCCGGGCTCGGCCTGGCCATCGCGGTGATCAGCGTGCTGCTGCCGCGGAACCGGCGCGGCTGACTAGCGACGCCGCGTGCTCACTCGCCGCACCCCTGTGTCCGCGTACGACCGCCTCGCTAGCTGTTCGCCAGCGGCGACGCGCGCACCGCCGCCCCGTACCTGGCAGCCGGCTGAAGCGTGCTACCCATGGGCGGATTCAGCGCCAGCTCGCCGATGCCCGCACCGGAGCCGCGGAACCTGCGTGCACCGGCATGGTGGTGATCCCTGTACCGCCGCCTTCTACCATCGGACAGGCAAAAGTTTCTTGATGAAACAGTCACTGCACGTGCGGGCCCGACTGACGGTGGTAGGCCTTGTTGACGATCTTCCAGGAGCCATCGACAAGCACGAGGAGGAAGACGTCGGTGAAGGTGTCGGGGCCGTGGTACAGCGTCATCGAGGCCGTGGCGACTGTGCCATGGACGTCAACGGCATCGATCCGGCGGGAGCGACTGTTCTCGTCCGACGCCGGCCGACCGCTGAAGAGCGCACAGTAGGTCTCGAGCGGCCACGACACGAAGGCGCCGTCGCGGATGCCCTCGACGTGGGCGCTGGGCAGGAACGCCTCGCGGAAGTGGGCAGGGTCGTCGGTGGCGTGGCCACGGACGTAGGCCCGCAGCGGGGCGAGGACGGCGGCGGTGACCGGCGGGACGGTGGCGGCCAGAGCAATGTCGGCGTCGTGGCCGGCCGGGCTCTCGGCAAGTTCTGCGGCAGCACGGAGCGGCAGGTGCGACGCCTCGGCCAGGAGGCCCATGTCCTTCGCGAGGGCCCCCACCGTGAATTCGGCGGGGTTTGGCTCTCCGGCGAGGTAGGAACGCTTGCGGTTCACCATTCCGCCCATTGGGCCGTGAGCAAGGATGCCGAGCGCCTGCTCTCTGGTGAGGCCGAGAGCCTCGGCGTGCTGCAGGCTGTCGCGCAGCGCGAGCACTGCGCCTGCGAGGCTGCTGTTAGCGACGAGTTTGAGGGCGGCGGCGGTGGCCGCGTCGTTGACTGCAGTGATTGTGCCGAGCGCCTCGAGTACCGGTCGCACCCGCTCGAGGGCGGCACCGGCGGCCAGCACGGTGAGCCCCCCCACCTCCACCGCTGGCACCGAACCGAGCACCGGTGCATGCACATACGCGGCCCCGACATCACCTGCGAGCGCCGCCGCTTCCTGCGGGCCGATGGTGCTCGTGTTGACCACCACCGCGTGAGGCGACAACGACGGCCGGACCGCGTCGAGCACCGCTGCGCACGCGGCGTCGTCGAACAGCGCTAGCAGGACCACGTCCGCCCCGCGGACGGCGGCCGAGGGATCGGGCGCGGCGGCGAGGCCCTCGATCGTCCGGCCCGAGCGGGTCCAGCCGGTCACGCCGAAGCCCGACGCGCTCAGCCGGCAGGCCATCGCCGCACCCATCCTGCCGAGGCCTAGGACAGTGATGGTGGTTTTCGTCAATGTCGTCACAGGGGTCAGTGTGGGCGGGACGGTGCCACGTCACAAGCGCAGATCTCGCGGGCTTGCCATGCGTAGAGCGCATACTACGAACATGTCCCTCACGCCATGGCAGACGTTCGTCTCGGTTTGCCGACTGCGCTCGCTGTCCGCTGCCGCGACGGAGGCGGGCTACACCCAGTCGGCCGTCTCGCGACAGGTCGGCGCACTCGAGCGCATCGCCGGCGTACGGCTGCTGGAGCGGCAGGCGCGCGGCGTCACGCCGACAGACGCCGGGGAGGCGTTCCTACGGCACGCGCTCGTCGTGGTCAACGAGGCGGAACGGGCCATACGAGCGGCACAGGCGGCGCGAGCCGGGTTTCCACGGCCGCTGGCCGTCGGCGCAACGCCGTCACTGGCAGCCGGCGCCGTGCCGGCCGCTATGCGCCGGCTACTCGACGAGAGCGGCCCGCTCGCGTGGTCGCTGGTTCCGGGCCTGACCCCCGAGATCCACAACAAGGTCGTCTCTGGCGAGTTGGACATCGCCGTTGTCACTGACGCCCCGCCTGGGCTGCCAGACGACGACCGCGTGGTCCGCGAAGCGCTCGGCACCGACCAGATGGTCGTAATCGTGCGGCGCGCCGACGAAGCCGCCGGACGTCGGGAAGTGCGGATTGAGGAACTCAGCCAGCAGACGTGGGCCGAGGACAACGAGGGCTCCGCGAACCTGCTGCGGCAACACGCCGCGCGTGCCGGGGTCACCGCCAGGATCGACATGTGCGCCGCGGACTTGCCGGGCAAGGTGGCGATGGTCGCCGCGGGCCATGCGATCGCGCTCGTGCCCGGATCGCTCATCCCCGCCCTGCGGCCGGACGTGGTCGCCGTGCAACTGGTCGGCGCACCGACCCGTGGGATCTTTGCAGTCCTGCCGCGCCATCAGCAGCACCCGGCGGCGCTCACGCTCGTCCCACTGCTGCGATCGGCGGTCGGCTGAATGACGACGAAGTTCTGTCGCCGCAGCGCAGGCCAGCCTGGCCGGCCTATTCAAGCGGCGCCCCTGTCGCGCACCTCAGGCGTCTGTAAGAACGGTGTCACCAGCGGCAAACGAGCCGGTGATTCCGTCGCAGCGGGAAGTGTCGCGGCTCGGCAGGCTGAAGATCGCATCGGCCTACCGAGAACGGATCAGCCAGCGGGCAGGACCGGGACCCGGTCCCCGCTGAAGCCTGCCCCGCGGAGCCGCTCGACCGCCGCGGCGACCCGGAAGGCGGTTCCGTCGTCGTATGGCGCGGCGACCACCTGCACCCCAGTCGGGACGCCGTTGGCCGCCCAGCCGGAGGGCACCGCGACGACCGGGTGCGTGCTGCAGATATTGAACAGCGGGGTCAGTGAGGCATCGGAGAAGTGCTCGAGCTCCACGCCGTCGACGACCAGCGCGGTGTCGACGTAGTCTTCCCCGGCAGCGAACGCGGTGGCGCCGAGCGTCGGCATTACAAGGGCGTCGACGCGGTCGAGCACAGCGTCGAGCCGGTGCTGCACGGACCGGGCCAGGCGGTGCCCGGTCGCGGCGTCCATGCGCGGCGCGTTCTCGACCGCCTTGCGCGCGAAGGCGAGTGTGTACGGCGTGATCGTGTCCGGCCGCTGCCGGTCCGCGTCGAGCAGCTCGGCCGCCAGACCGCTGCCGAAGTGCGCCCACAGGGCGCGCTTGACCTCGTCGAGCCGCCAGTCGACTTCCACCTCGTCAACGTGGGCTCCGGTCTCGCGCAAGGCCTCGGCCGTCGCCCGGGTAGTGGCACGGATCTCGAGGTCGACCGGGAAGTCCCCAGGTGCGTCGGCGATCGCGACACGCAGTCCGCGCAGGTCCTCCGCATCCGCGGGGCCCAGTGGGCCCGGCGGCGTGAGCCGCAGCGACGCCGGGTCGCGCGAGTCCGGTCCGGCCATGACATCTTGCAGCACAGCGCAGTCGGCCACGGTCCGAGCCATCGGGCCGTGGTGGAAGAACGCGTCTTGCCCGGCCGGCGGGAGGATCGGGTTGCGCCCGTGCGGCGGTTTGAAGGCGACGACTCCGGTGAACGATGCCGGCGCGCGCAGCGACCCACCGATGTCCGACCCGGTGGCCAGGGTGGTAGTCCCCGCGGCCAGGCTGGCGGCCGAGCCGCCGGACGACCCGCCGGCTGCGGCCGCCAGGTTCCAAGGGTTGCGGGTCACGCCCCAGCGGCGGGAGTGAGAGAGCGGCATGCAGCAGAACTCCGAGGTCGTGGTGCGCGCGTGCACGATGCCCCCGGCGTGCTGGATGCGGGTGAGTACGATTGCGGTCTCGGTTGCGACGTACGGCGCCCGGAGCAGCGTGCCGTCGGTGATCAGGTGCCCCGCGATCGGTTGTTCCTCTTTGGCGACGACAGGCAGCCCTTCGAGCGGCCGGGGGTGACCGCCGGGGCGGTAGTGCCGCTCAGCCGCGGCAGCCGCGTCCAGCGCCAGGTCGAACATCCGCTCGGCGAAGGCGTTGACGACCGGTTCGACGAGCTCGGCCCGCTCGATGACCGCGGTCATCAGCTCTCGCGGCGAGAGCTGCCGGGTGCGGAACAGGCGCAGCGCCTCGGTTGCGGTGAGGTAGGCCAGCTCGGTCATGCCGGCGCGCCCTGGTGGTCGGTGGCGAGCCGGTCGAGGAAAGCGAAAAGGCGGTCGTGCAGGGGACGCCAGTCGGTGCGGCGCAGGTCAGCGGCGCTCACGTAGAGGAAGCCGTCCAGCGCGCTCAGCTGGTCCTGGGAGTTGGCCACCAGCTCCTCGACCAGGCCGGAGGTGAGCTCGAGGTGCAGTTGGAACCCGTAAACGTGCTGGCTGTAGGCCACGATCTGCCGGGGGCAGCCCGGGCTGGTCGCGAGGACGACGGCGTCCGCCGTGAGGCCAGGCATGTCGCGGTGCCAGTGGCCGGCGGGGAACGTCGGCTCGAGGCTGGCGAGGAACGGGTGCTCCCGACCGTCCGCGGTGAGGGTGACGGCGAACGCTCCGATCTCTGGGTACGGGCTGGGTCCGGCCGGGGCGCCGAGCGCCTCGCCGACGAGCTGGGCGCCCAAGCAAACCCCGACGACCGCCGCCCCGGCGACTACACAGGCGGCGATGAGCTGCTGCTCGGCGGCCGCGTCGAAGTGCGGACACTCCTCGACAGTGGTGCGGGTCGACTGGGGCCCACCCATCACGACGAGCAGGTCAATGCCCGCTGCGGTGGGCAGCCGGTCACCCTCGTGCAGCTGGCTGAAGCCGAGCTCGTGGCCGCGGGTCCGCGCCCACTTCTCGATGGCACCGGGGCCCTCGAAGGACTCGTGGACGACGACGTGGACGCGCACGGTGTCTCTACGCCCGGTCGGTCGTGACGGTGGGGTCGAAGACGCGGAGGGCGAGCGCGAGCATCGCGTAGTAACCAACCAGCCAGACGAGCTCGGAGAGGGCGCGCTCGCCGAGCCCGGCGCGCGTGGCGGCGTAGGTCTCTTCGTCTAACGACCTGGTCCGCAGCAGGGCCGCTACCGCGATCAGGGCTTGGTGCGCCGGCGGGGCGAGGCCCGCGGGTGGTCGGCCCTGGCGCAGCTGCCCGAGTTGGTCGTCGTCGAGGCCGAGCCGTCGAGCCGCGCCCTCGTGGGCCCGCCACTCGAACGCGCTGCCGTGATGCGCGGCGACGAGGAGCACTGCGGCCTCGCGCACAAGGGGGTTGAGGACGGAGGCGTATCGAAGCGACGCACCCACCCGTTGGACCGCGTCGCCGACCGCGGGCGAGACGGCCATGACCGCGAACGGGCCGACGAGTGCACCGTTGTTGTCGACCAGGGGTATGTCGCCGGCGCGGCCGCGAGGTCCGTCGACCAGCTCCCGGTATAGCCGCAGCTGGTCGGCGTCGAGTGCAGCGGGAGCGACGGAGGCGAGACGGCTCGGAGGGGTCATTGTCGGGTCTCCTGACGGTCCGGGTCAGGTGTGCCGTAGATATGGAACTCCGGGGGCAGCGGCGCGCCCCAGCTGGGCTTGGCGGCCCAGTCCTCGGCGCTCCAGACGTACGGCTCGGAGTCGGGAGCCAGGACCAGGTAGCCGCCGTGGGCGACCTCGACGCGGTTGCCGCCCGGCTCGCGTGTGTAGAGGTAGAACCCCTGGATCGCGGTGTGGCGGGACGGCCCGGCCTCGATGGCGATCCGGGCGTCGGCCATGACCTCTGCGGCGCGCAGCACGTCCTCGCGGCTGTCGACGAGGTACGCCAGGTGGTGCAGCCGGCCCTGGCTGCGGGTGTGCTCCTGGGTGTAGATCAGCTCGTGGCCCTGGATCGAGCTGCTCATCCACGCGGCGGCCTCGTCATGCTCGTCGGGGTGGCGGACGATCTCGAATGTCCGCAGTCCGAATCCCTCCTCCCAGAACGTCCGGCATGCCCGCACCTCGCGAGATAGGAGGTTGACGTGGTCGAGCCGGCGCACGTTCGCGCCGCGGCCGGCGTACGCCGAGACGTTGGTCGGCAGCACGGGACGGCGGCTGTCGGGGGCGACGTACCGGTCGGTGTCGTAGTAAAGCCGGAAGAGGTGCCCGTCCGGGTCGGCGAACTCGTACGACGACCCCATTCCCTGGTCCGGCGGGCGCCACCGGCCGGCGTGGCCGTGGTCCTCCAGCCAGCGGACCCGGCGCTGCAGCGCCGGGGGCGTTACGGTCCGCCAGGAGACCCAGGCCGGGCCGGCCCGGTCTGCCGCGACGACCTTGAGCGACCACGCCTCGTAGTCGCCGTAGGCGTGGAGGTACCGGGTGTCGTCTTCCTCGGCGACCACGTCCATGCCCAGTAGGTCCACGAAGTAGCGCACTGTGCCGTCAGGGTCGGGGGTGCGGAGGGCGTGGCGGCCCAGGTGGGCCAGATCGCGGACCGGGTCGTCGTTCATCGGCTGGCTCCTGGGGTGCGGGGGGCGAGGGCGTCTTCCCGGAATACGGGGGTGATGATCCGTTCCGCGATCCGCCACGACCCGGTGGTGTCGCGGGCGTAGGTGTCGTGGAAGTCCGCGACCATGAACAGTGGTACGCCCGGCGCGGGGTCGGTGTTGCTGGCGAAGGTGTGCCAGCTGCTGAGGCCGAGGACGGTGCCGTCGGTGCCGTCGCGCAGCAGCAGGTTGCCCAGGCCGTGTCGCGTGGTCCGCTCCTCGCCGCGGGCGCGGAACGATGCGACCACTGCCGGGGCGCCCTGGAGATCCCGGCCCACGCTGACGTAGTGGACGTCGGCCCCGAGCGCGTCGCGCAGCAGGTCCCAGTCGTGCAGGTCGAGGGCCCAGGCGAAGCGGGCGTTCAGGTCGCCGATCGCCGCGCGGGTTCGCAGGTCCGGTCCCGTCATCGGCGATCCACGGGGTTGCTCAGCGTGCCGAGCCCCTCGATCGCGACCTCTACCTGGCCGCCGGGCTGGTTCAGGTCGATGTTCTGCACGGCGCCGCCGGTGCCCGAGGGGCGCAGCGCAGTGCCCATGCCGATGACGTCGCCCGGTTCCAGGGTGAGGTACCGGGAGGCGAAGGCGATGACCTCGGCGACACTGAACCTTAGGTGGGCGGTGCTGTCGTCGGTGACCAGCCGGCCATCGTAGGAGCAGGTAATGCGCAGGTCATGCGGGTTGGGGACATCGGCGGCGGTGGTCACCCAGGGGCCGAGCGGGGCGAAGGTGTCGGAGCCCTTGTAGCGGGCGGGGTAGCTCACCCAACTCTCGACGTACCGCACGCCGTCCGAGGCGTCCGGGTTGGGATGAATGGCCCGGTAGTGGAACGTGTCCTCGTCCCGCAGGCCAGGGGCAGTGACGTCGTTGAGGATTGTGTAGCCGAACACATACGCCGTCGCTTCCTCGACAGCCACGTCGGTGGCGGTCTGGCCGATGACCACCGCCAACTCCGGCTCCGGGTGCACCCGCCCGTCGTCTGCGCGCAGACGGATCGGACGACCATGGCCCACCAGGGACGAGGCTGGCTTCACAAACATCGTCGGCGTGCTCGGACCGGACATGATCCGTTCCGGGTTGGCGCTGTTGTTGAGCGCTACGCAGAGGATCTTGCCTGGACGTAGGACGGGCGGCAGCCAGGCCAGCCCGGCGGTCGGGAGGCGGTCGGAGTCGTGGAGCGCCTGCTGCACGGCGGCGTGGCGGACGTCGTCGGGGACGCGGACGACGGACTGGACGTCGGTGAACCGGTCCGGCAGCAGGGCCACCTCGGTCTCTCCGTCAGCCACGACCACGGCGGTGCCACCGGCGTGCTCGGCGGTCCCGAGTCTCACGCCGGCCGCCGCTCCGGAGCCGCGAACGGCACGACCTCGCCGTCGCCAACGAGGATCGGCGTGACTCCACGCTGCCGGGCTGCGCGCTCGAATCGCTCGCGGATGTCCGACTGCTCCGTGTACGTCGGCGGGTTGTCGAACAGCTCGTAGTGGATCGCGCACGCCGCGGCTGCGCCGAGGACCGCGGCGGCCTCGACCGCCTGCTCCGGGGTCAGCGTGACCGGGACATTGGCCTCGTAGCCCTCGAACTTCGCGATCACT
>QHCA01000121.1:0-587 GCA_003244095.1 Pseudonocardiales bacterium
TTCTTGGTCAGCGTGGTGACCAGGACCCGCTCGTCCCGCTCGGCCCGCACCCGGATCTCGTGCACCAGGTCGTCGATCTGGCCCTTGGTGGGCTTGACCACCACCTCGGGGTCGACCAGGCCGGTCGGCCGGATCACCTGCTCGACGAAATCCCCGCCGGTGCGGCCCATCTCGTAGGGCCCCGGGGTGGCCGACAGGTAGACGGTCTGGCCGATCCGGTCGAGGAACTCCTCGAACTTCAGCGGCCGGTTGTCCATCGCCGAGGGCAGCCGGAAGCCGTGCTCGACCAGGGTCCGCTTACGGCTCATGTCGCCTTCGTACATCCCGCCGATCTGCGGAACCGTGACGTGGGACTCGTCGATGACAAGCAGGAAGTCCTCGGGGAAGTAGTCGAGCAAGCAGTTCGGCGCCGTGCCGGCGCCGCGGCCGTCGATGTGGCGCGAATAGTTCTCGATGCCCGAGCAGAACCCGACCTGCCGCATCATCTCGATGTCGTACGTCGTGCGCATCCGCAGGCGCTGGGCCTCGAGCAGCTTGCCCTGCTTCTCCAGCAGGGCCAGCCGCTCGGCCAGCTCGGCCTCGATGCC
>QHCA01000121.1:605-4945 GCA_003244095.1 Pseudonocardiales bacterium
CCGACCTCACGGACCACCTCGCCGGTCAGCGGGTGCAGGTAATAGAGCCGCTCCACCTCGTCACCGAACATCTCCACCCGGACAGCGAGCTCCTCATAGACCGGGAAGATCTCGACGGTGTCACCGCGGACCCGGAAGGTGCCCCGGGTAAAGGACAGGTCGTTACGGGTGTACTGCACGTC
Source organism: Pseudonocardiales bacterium (assembly GCA_003244095.1). Taxonomy (GTDB): domain Bacteria; phylum Actinomycetota; class Actinomycetes; order Mycobacteriales; family QHCA01; genus QHCA01. Next base: position 788 of record QHCA01000121.1, read on the forward strand.
GACCAGCCGGCGGAGCAACTTGTCCCGCTCGACCTCCTCCCCCACCCGCAGCCGCACGCAACGGTCGACGTACTCCTGCGGGGTGCCCAGACCGTAGATGCACGAGACCGATGCGACGACCACGACGTCGCGGCGGGTGAGCAGCGACATCGTGGCGGAGTGCCGCAGCCGCTCGACCTCGTCGTTGACCGACGAGTCCTTCTCGATGTAGGTGTCGGTCTGCGGGACGTAGGCCTCGGGCTGGTAGTAGTCGTAGTAGGAGACGAAATACTCGACGGCGTTGTTGGGCAGCATCTCGCGCAGCTCGTTGGCCAGCTGGGCCGCCAGCGTCTTGTTGGGCGCCATGACCAGGGTGGGCCGCTGCAGCCGCTCGATGAGCCAGGCGGTCGTGGCCGACTTGCCCGTGCCGGTCGCGCCGAGCAGAACCACATTCTTCTCGCCGGCCTCGATCCGGCGCTCGAGGTCGGCGATGGCGGCCGGCTGGTCACCCGAGGGCTCGAAGTCGCTGACGACCTGGAAGCGGCCCTGGGTGGGGACGATATCGGTGACTGCTCGCATGGCTCCCACGATAGGTGGCGGGTCTGACAATTTGCTGGCTCGTCAGCGGCGTCCGCGAGGCGGCACCGCCGGTAGGGCAGGATCTCGGTGACTTGACGCTCAACGACGTACCGGAGGCACCTATGCCCGTTTCGTGTGTGGTCCCGCCCACCGTGCTCCTCGAGATCGCCCGGCGGGGCACTCCCGACCAGCGCACCTGGGCGCTGTGGACCCTGGCCACCGACACGTCGCTGCGCACCTTCCGCGCCGTGGCAGCGGTGCGCCCGGCCGGTCTCGTCGCAGCGCCGCTCACCGGGCCCAGCGACACGCCCAAGCGCACGGTGTACGACGGCGCCGGCCAGGAGCAGCTGCCCGGGAAGCTGGTCCGTGACGAGGGCACGGCGACCACCGGCGACGAGGCGGTCGACGAGGCCTACGACGGCCTGGGCGCGACCTTCGACTTCTACCTGCACAGTTACGAGCGGCACTCGATCGACGACCAGGGACTGCCCCTGCTGGCGACCGTGCACTACGGCGACCACTACGACAACGCGTTTTGGAACGGCTCTCAGATGGTCTTCGGCGACGGCGACGGCGAGCTCTTCCAGCGGTTCACCCGCTCGCTCGACGTGATCGGGCACGAGCTCACCCACGGTGTGACAGAGGACGAGGCCCGCCTCACCTACCTGGGCCAGTCCGGGGCGCTCAACGAGTCGATCAGCGACGTGTTCGGGACGCTGGTGAAGCAGTACCACCTGGGCCAGACCGCCGAGGCGGCCGACTGGCTGATCGGGGCGGAGTTGCTCGCCCCCGGCGTGCACGGCGTGGCGCTGCGTTCGATGAAGGCACCCGGCACCGCCTACGACGATCCCGTCCTGGGCAAGGACGACCAGCCCGCCACCATGGCCGGCTACGTGCACACCACCGCCGACAACGGCGGCGTGCACACCAACTCGGGCATCCCGAATCACGCCTTCTACCTCGCGGCCACGGCCCTGGGCGGCAAGGCATGGGAGGTGGCGGGGCGGGTGTGGTACGACGCCCTGCGCGACTCGCGGCTGAAGCCGACGGCGCAGTTCCACACCTTCGCGACGACTACGGTACGGGTGGCGAAGCAGGCATTCGACAACGACGTCGCCTCCGCCGTGCGAGATGCCTGGCAGCAGGTAGGGGTGATCCGATGAAGGTCGAGCTCGAACGCAGCGGAGGCTTCGCCGGCCGTACGCTGCGATGGTCGCTCGACACCGACACGCTCCCCCACGAGGAGGCGGCGGCCGTGGCCGACCTGGCCGCGCAGGCAGCGCACTGGGCCGGGCCGCCGGCACCGGGCAACGATCGCTTCGCCTACCGGCTGCGGATCCTGGGTGGAACCGAGCCGGTCGAGGTGTCCTTCGGCGAGCCGGGACCACCCGCCGCGCGGCCGCTCATGGACCGCCTGCGCAAGGGCACCCCGGAGGGGGACTGACGCCGCATCCGCTGATCCCCCGCACGAGAGATACCCGTGTGACGAGAGGGGAGAAGGGTGATCTGAAGTGACGGGATTTGCCTAAGAAATCCCTTCCTCCACAGCATTCCGTACCCTAACGTTCACCTCGCAGAAGGCGAACGTGACCCGACCGGAGCGGGCAACCGCACCGGCCGGGGAGGTCGTCGACGCGCTGCACATGTGGCCCCCCCGGGATCCGTCTCGGGGGGCCACGTTCATCGGGGGTGCCAGCCGCGCTCGTGCGCCCACCGCTCCGCGCGGGGCAGCACGGCGTCGAACCACGGCTCCTTGGCCTCCGTGTAGTCCGCGCGCAGCGGATGGGCCGCGGCCAGGTTGCGCTTCGCCTGCCCGTAGGTCGCCGCCTCGGCCGGGTCGGCGCGCAGCCAGTCTCGGAACAGCAGTGCATAGCGCCAGCCGGCCGATCCCGCCACGCGTACGTGCACGTGGGCCGGCCGACCCGGATCGGCCGAGCCGTGGAAGCGCTTGGCCCAGTGCGCGGGATCGGGGTCGACCGCCTTCGGCGTGTCGAAGCGGTTGTCCGGCACGGCCGGGAAGCCGGCCTCCTCCATCACCGACCGCAGGTCGTCCGCCTGCTCGATCGTGCCCACTGTCACCTGCACGTCGATGACGTCCTTCGCGGCCAGGCCGGGCACGGAGGTGGACCCGACGTGGTCGACGCGCAAGCCGCCGGTCGCCAGCCTCAGGCGATCCGCGAGCCGGGCGTACTCCTGCGGCCAGGAGGGGTCGTAGGCCACGATGGCGACGCCCGCGCTTCGGCTGACCCGGTGCCGGTGCAGGTTGTCGGCGTACGGCTCGATGCGCTGCCGCCAGAGTCCGTCGACCCGGGCTGTGATCTCGTCGACTGTGCCGTCATTGGCCAGTACGACGTCGGCCACCGCCCGGCGCTGCTCATCGGTCGCCTGCGCTGCCACCCGCGAGCGTGCTTCGTCGCCCGTCATGCCGCGCGTGCCCACCAGCCGCGCGATCCGCACGCTCTCCGGCGCCTCGACGACCACGACGAGGTGATAGCGCGGGGCCAGGCCGTTTTCGGTCAGCAGCGGGACGTCATGGACGACCACGGCCGCGAGCGGCGCGGCAGCTGTCAACTCGGCCGTACGGGCGGCGACGAGTGGGTGCACGACGGCGTTGAGGCGCTGCCGGGCGGCCGGATCGGCGAAGACGAGGGAGGCCAGACGGGCGCGGTCGAGGCTCCCGTCGGCGGCCAGCACCTTGGGGCCGAAGGCCGCGACGACGGCCGAGAGCCCGGGCGTACCGGGCTCGACCACCTCGCGGGCAACCCGGTCGGCGTCGATCACCAACGCGCCACGCTCGGCCAGCAGGGCAGCCACCACGCTCTTTCCGGAACCGATACCGCCGGTGAGGCCGATCCTGAGCACCCGGACAGTCTCGCAGGCTCCCGGACCGGCCCAGCGCCACTCGAATTCTTTACCCACGACTCGGTCGCGGGTACGGCGCGCCTGCCGTGTCAAGGAGCGACGCGCCGATAGCGTGATCAACACTTCCCCCATCACCCGGAGGCATCATGAGCAGGTCATCGAAGGGCGGCCGTCACCGGCTCGGCCCGTCGCACCTGCGTCATTGCCGAGAGATTCCCCAGGTCCAGGCCCGACTCGATGGAGTCGGCCGCACGCGGCACGCTAGCGAGGCAGGCACCTGGGCAGTCCGCCCGGCCCTCGCGATCGGTGCCGGTGTGGTGGCTGCTCTCACCAGCGGCTGGCTCACTGCGGGAGAGGCACTGGCGCAACAGCTGACCCGTCGCTGACAGCGACGGCGAAGGGCCCCACCGGTGCCGGTGGGGCCCTTCGCCTTGTCCGGGCTGTCGTCCGGGCTGTTGTCCCGGGCTGTTACGCCTTGCCGCCCGAGAGCTTCTCCCGCAGTGCCGCCAGGGCCTCGTCGGTCGCGAGCGCGCCGCTGTCGGGTTCGACCGTCTCCGAGGAATAGGAGGTCTCCTCGGCCGCCTCGGCCTCCGCCTTCTGGGCGTCGACGATCTGCTTCTGGTGCGCCTCGTAACGTGCGTGGGCGTCGGCGTACTGCCGGTTCCACTCCTCGGCCTGCTTCTCGTAGCCGGGCAGCCACTCGGCGGTGCCGGGGTCGAAGCCCTCGGGGTAGATGTA
>QHCA01000122.1 GCA_003244095.1 Pseudonocardiales bacterium
AAGATCGCAAACCGATACACCTCATCCATCGGAGTCCGCTTCCACGGGCAGCGGGCGCAGCGGCACGGGGGTGGAAACCACCAGGGAAGTGCTGGTTTGCCCGTACCTCAGGAATTGATCGAGGACCTCCTGGAGTTGGCCCACTGTGGGGGCGTGGAGCTTGAGCAGGAAGCAGTCCTCGCCGGTGATGCGGTGGCATTCGGTGACCTGGGGCAGCGCCTGGGCGAGTTCGGCGATCTTGGGCAGCTGGCCCACGGCTGGGCGAACGCGGGCGAACGCGGTGACAGGCAGCCCGAGCGCGGCCGGGTCGACCTGCATTCGGTAGCCGGTGATGACGCCGGTGCGTTCCATCCGCTGCACCCGTTCGGTGACGGCGGGGGCGCTCATCCCTACCCGGCGGCCCAAGGCGGACATGGTGATTCGCGGGTCGGCGTGCAGCTCAGCCAGCAGCCGACGATTCACCTGATCCAGTAGTACGTTGTCAGCGGTGTAGGGCGATTGGCCGTTCCGCCGTGACTGTGTAGGCAATTGGAGTCTCCTACCGTGAGATTGCCATGTACTTCGCGAATCAGTCCAACCAGCATGGCACTATGGCAAGCAGCCCGGACAGGTCGGCGGTAGTGCCAACTGCGCCGGGTTCATGCGCTACGTCGTCTTCGGCCACCGCATCGCCGACACCGGCATCGCCGATACTGCCCGGCACTGCCACCGCCATCGGACTGCTCGTGCTCAGCCAGGTGCCCACCGTTCAGGACCTGTTCGGCATCGGCCTGGTCATCGCCGGTGTCGTCCGGCACCACGCCCCGACGACGGAGATCGCCGCCAACCAGTCCGGCGAGCCGGTGTCTGCCGGCGCGACCCAGCCATCCAAGGATCGCCCATGATCTGGCACCGGCGACTGGCACGCGTGCTGGCCAGGCTGCGCGAGTTCCACGCCACCCAGCTCGAACTCCACGACCGGCTGCTCCTGGCCGACCGGCCCTGGGAAGAGGACTTCCTGCACTGGGCATGCGACGGGCAGGACTGGCATCTGCACGGCCACCTGTCCCCGCCACCCGACGGCCGCCGACACAGCACCACGCCTGCCGGCTGGTGCCCAGCCTGCCGCCGCACCGCCGCCCAGGACCGCGAAACCCCTCCTCACCGCGAAGACGGATAGCGCACTCGGGACTGTCGCGCAGCACCACCGTCCTGTGGAGCGCCCCCGCTGCGCTCGATGCTCGCTCGACTGATTGTCATCTCGCTCCGCTCCTCGCTTCGCTCGATGCTCGCTCGACTGATTGTCATCTCGCTCCGCTCCTCGCTTCGCTCGATGCTCGCTCGACTATCCTGGCGGCAACACCCGCGTACCATCCCCACACTCGGCGAAGGAGCGGCTGAACCATGTTCGACACGCTCTCTGAGCGGCTCGAGAAGGTCTTCACCGGGCTGCGCGGCAAGGGCCGGCTGTCCGAGGGCGACATCGACGCCACCGCACGCGAGATCCGGGTGGCCCTGCTCGAGGCGGACGTGGCCCTGCCGGTGGTCCGGCAGTTCATCGCGTCGGTCAAGGAGCGGGCCGGCACCGCCGAGGTCACCAAGGCCCTCAACCCCGCGCAGCAGGTCATCAAGATCGTCCACGACGAGTTGATCGAGATCCTCGGTGGCGAGACCCGCCGGCTGCGCTTCGCCAAGACCCCGCCGACCGTCCTGATGCTCGCCGGCCTGCAGGGCTCGGGCAAGACCACGCTTGCCGGCAAGCTCGGCCAGTGGCTGCGCGAGCAGGGGCACACCCCGCTGCTGGTCGCCGCGGACCTCCAGCGGCCCAACGCCGTGCAGCAGCTGCAGATCGTCGGCCAGCAGGCCGGCGTCGACGTCTTCGCCCCCGAGCCGGGCAGCGGAGTGGGCGACCCGGTCGACGTGGCCCGCCGGGCCATCGCCGGGGCCGGCCGCACCCTGCACGACATCGTCATCGTCGACACCGCAGGGCGCCTGGGCATCGACGCCGAGATGATGGCGCAGGCAGCCGCCATCCGCGACGCGGTCCATCCCGACGAGGTGCTCTTCGTCGTCGACGCCATGATCGGCCAGGACGCCGTGACGACCGCCGAGGCGTTCCGCGACGGCGTGGGCTTCTCCGGGGTCGCCCTCACCAAGCTCGACGGCGACGCCCGCGGCGGCGCCGCGTTGTCGGTCCGGCACGTCACCGGTCAGCCGATCCTGTTCGCCAGTACGGGGGAGAAGCTCGCCGACTTTGACGTCTTCCACCCGGAGCGCATGGCGTCGCGGATCCTCGGCATGGGCGACGTGCTCACGCTGATCGAGCAGGCCGAGCGCAGCTTCGACGTCGACCAGGCCGAGAAGATGGCCGGCAAGCTGCAGCAGGGCGCCGACTTCACCCTCGAGGACTTCCTCGAGCAGATGATCGCCATCAAGAAGATGGGCCCGATCGGCAACCTGCTGGGCATGCTGCCCGGGGCCGGCCAGATGAAAGAGCAGCTCGCCCAGATCAACGACCGTGACCTCGACCAGGTGGCCGCGGTCATCCGGTCGATGACCCCGGCAGAGCGGCACGATCCCAAGATCATCAACGGCTCCCGACGGCTGCGCATCGCCAACGGGTCGGGTACCTCGATCAGCGACGTCAACCAGCTGGTCGACCGGTTCTTCGAGGC
>QHCA01000123.1:0-3879 GCA_003244095.1 Pseudonocardiales bacterium
GCTCGCGACGGTGCGTCGGTCAGCCTGAAGTCGACCGAGCCGGGCTTGTGCACGTCGAAGTAGCACACGAACGCCGCGTGCCGCTGGCTGAGGTAGGACGCAAGTGAACGCAGCCACGCCGCCCGTCCGTAGCCGCTGGTGTCACTGGAGATGCGGGGGCTTGCGGTCTCGGCGATCCCGAACTGCTTCCCGAGGGAGGCGGAGAGGTCCGCGACCCCTTTGAACATGTCCACCGGGTTGGCGTAGAACGGTCGGCTGGCGTCCTGGCCGTAGTTGTAGCAATCCCACGCCATCACGTCGACGACGTCGCTGCCGGCGTAGTAGTTGCGCCAGCTGCGATGCGATCCCGGGGCGATGGTCCAGCACATCAGGACGAGGGTTGCCTTGAGGTCCGTCCGGCCGGTGCCGCGCTGGATGGCCCGGATATGGCTCCAGGCAGCCCGGTAGTCCGTGGCGGTGAACTGGCCCCCCTCGATGTCGTTCTCCGGCTCGTGGTCGTAGGACCAGTAGATCGGGTAGGCCCGGGATGCCCCGCGGAACCACGCGGCGAGCTCGGCGTCGTGCCGCCCGGACAGCACGTCCTTGGGCAGGTAGCGGAACGAGACGATGACAGGGATCCGGCCGTAGCCGGACAGGCCCGGCTCCCGGGGAGCCCCGGGATAGAACAGGCGGTAGGACTCGAGGCCGCCGTAGGCGTTGTTGGCCGTGTTGTACGCGGAAGCGTAGGAGACGCCCGGACCGGGCTGCACCGTCACACCGAAGTAGGTGGACGACGGCACGACGGCCGCCAGCGGCGGCGCGGCGGCTGCCTTGGTGACCGGGGCGCCCGGCCGGGCGCCATGCGCGGCAGCCGCCGTCTGGCCGGCCTGCGGGGCCCGATCAGCGGACGAGGTGAGTGCGTCGTGCGGCGCTGCCGCGCTGGTCCCCGAGCCGCTCCCCCGCGAGGCAATGGCTGTCGTACTGGCCTGGGTCGCCGCCGGAGTGTCGGCAAGGGCCAGGACGGCCAGGATGCCGACCAGCCGAACCAGCGGAGAGCGCTGTTGCGGCGCAGGACGGCGATGGCGGTGCGGCGAGTGCCGAGCAGCGGTGTGGCGGCGGCGGGCAGATGAATGTGACGCAGGTTGGGGAGGGCAACCAGTGTCGGGCATATGAGGTCTTCCGTAGACGAATCCTTCGACCCAGGCACCTTAGCGGTCTCCGTGGCGGTCGGCCAGACTTGGGCGCATGCACATGCAGCTGCAGGCTGCAGGCGGCGCCGAGCCAACTGGTCAGTGGCTCAGGGGACCTGGTCGACGACCACGTCGTGCCAGGCACCGCGCGAAGGCTTGTCCAGCAGGCGGTAGTCGGTGCCCGCCCCGTTGGTGTCGAAGTAGCTCACGAACGCCGCCCCCCGACTGCTCAGGTAGCGCGCGCAGGCCGTCAGCCACGCTGCCCGGCCCTGCCCGCGGTCGCCACCCGCCAGCGTGCTGCCCAGCTCGGCGATCCCCCAGGGCAGACCGACGCTGCGGGAATCCGCGATCGCGTTGGCGAACAGGTTGGCCGGGGTGCCGTAACCCCCGGCACCGTTGCCGTGGTTGTAGCAGTCCCAACCCATGACGTCGACGTTCGCGCTGCCGGCGAAGTAGTCGCGCCAGTTCCTGCCGGAGGCGGGATTGGCCGTGAAGCACATCAGGATCAGCGTGGACCGGAGCTTGGGGTTGGCCGCCGAACGAGCCAGCTGCGTCACGTGCTGGAATGCGGCCCGGTAGTCTGCGGCGGTGAACTCGCCGCGCGCGATGTTGTCCTCGGGCTCGTGCATGTAGGAGTACCACGTCATGCGGTCGGTCGGCGCGCTCGCGAACCAGTCACGGATCAGCGTGTCGTACCTGCCGGAGAGGACGTCCTTCGGCGGGATCCGCCACGAGACGATGGCGTCGTGGGTCTTGAGCTTCGCCGTCAGGGCGGGCCACGAGTCGGGAGCGTTGCCGTCGAAGTAGCGGATGACACCAAGGTGCCCGTAGGCGCTCTCCGAGCGCCGCAAAGCCGCACTGAAGCTCTCACCCGGCTGCGGCTTGACCACAGCGCCGAAGGCCGTGTCCCCGGCCGCGCCGGACGGCGTCGAGGTGACCACTGCGACGACACCCAGCGCGAGGACGGTCGCGGCAACCACGAGTCGATGTTTGGCGGCGAAGGTCCTCGGCATGGGGCCTGTCCTCTTGCTCGGTGTGCCGGTCTCGGCAGGGACCGGTGTCGACCCCCGGGGACATAGTGCCATCTTCCCGGTCGTAGGGTCGCCTCTGGGGTCATATGCCGCGAAATGCCGATTGCCGGCCTGCGCGGGCGGCGATGGCAACAGAGCCGCCAAACGGCGAGAATCCCCTGGAGGCCAGGGGATTCTCGCCGTTCATGGGCTGCTCTGCAGGACGCGTCCTGCGATCGGCGGAGCCTAGTGCCAGGAGCCCGCCGCGGCGGCATCGAGCGCGTTCGGGAAGCTGGTCACCGAGACGTCCCACCAGCAGGCGAACTTCGCGCCGCCGGCCCGCAGGGCCACGGCCAACTTCAGCGCCCAGGCCGCCCGGTTGGCGGAACTGTCCAGGATCGGCGACCCGCTCTCGGCCAGACCCCAGGGGAGGTGCGTCTCGTTCGCCACCGTGAGGATGGGGGCGATGAGATTGGCCGGGTCGATGTAGGTGGGCGGGTTGTTCTTGGTGCCCGGGTTGTAGGCGTCCCAGGAGATCGAGTCGACCGAGCCCGCTGGGTAGTAGTTGTGCCAGTTGCGGCCGGAGTTGGTGTTCAGCGTGTACCGCATCAGGATCAGTGTCGGCACGGCTCCACCGGCGCGGATGGCCCCCGCGTAGGTGGCCCAGGTCGCCCGGTAGCTGGCCTGCGCGGCGGCGGTCGTGAAGTTGTCCTCCGGCTCGTGGTACCAGGAGGCCCACACCTTCATCCCGACGGGCTTCGAGGCGAGGAAGGCCTGCACCTGAGCAGGGGTGCCGGACTTCCAGGAGACCACTGCCGCCGAACCGGCCGGCAACGACGTGAGCAGTGCCGAGTCGGACCACCTGGCGGGCGGAGCGCCGGTGAAGAAGACCCGGGCGACGTACACGGGGTGGTTGAACATGCTGACGGAGCCCAGCCGGGCGACGTCGCTGTTGTCGTTGATGGAGGAACCGAAGAGCGCCGTCGGCACGACGACCGCGGCCGGCGTCCAGGTCACCGAGAGCGTCGGTGCGTCGACGGTCCCGTCCTTGGAGTGCAACCGCGCGATGGTGCCGGCGTCCCGGGCACGCAGCGCCACCGACACCACGCCGTTGCCGTGCACCACGGGGGTCAGGTTGACATCGGTGGTGACGCCACCATCCACAGTGGTCGAGCCGGCGATGAGGGTGCCGAGCGCGGGTGCGTTCTTCGAGGTCAGGCTGGTCTCGGACCAGGTGGTCGACGAGACCCGGTAGGCGTTCAGGGCCGGAGTCAGGTGGCCGTCGAGGCGGTGGGTGTGCAGCTTGGCGGCGTTGATGGTCGCGCCGGCCGGGATGCCGGAGACCGTGAAGCGCAGGTAGGCAACCTTCCCGGCGCCTGACTCGGCACTGAGCTTCAGCGAGGTTCCGGTGTTGAGGAGCGGGCTCGTCGGCGTCGTGTACGCGTCGTCGGTGGGACCGACGACCGTCACCTTCTGGGTGCTTGCCGCGCCGGCGACTTGTGCGGGCAACAGCATCCCGATGAGGGTGGCCGCCGCCCCGATCGAGACTAGAGCAGTGGTCCGTAGTGGGCGCATCAGGACTTCTCCTAGAGTGGGCATGTGGTACCTACTGCTTCGGGAGGAGTCCGCACCGACTGCTTGGGCCAAACGGGTGGCGCAGCAGCCGATGTCTGAAATGGCGGTTGACGGCCACCGACTGG
>QHCA01000123.1:3891-40132 GCA_003244095.1 Pseudonocardiales bacterium
CTCCATCGCAGCGGCACCACTCCGATGGCCCGTTGCCTCGCCGAGCACCCGCAGGTGAGCGGATTCGCCGGGACCGGCGTCAAGGAAGACGAGGGCCAGCACCTGCAGACGGTCTATCCCTCGGCGCGTGAGCACGGCGGTGCCGGCCACTTCGCGGTGGCCGAAGCCGCGCACCTGACTGAAGAATCGGCATTGGCGACCGAGGCCAACGCGCGCCGCCTTTTCGAGCAGTGGCAACCACACTGGGACCTCGCTCGGCCGGTCCTCATCGAGAAGTCACCACCCAACCTCGTGATGACGCGGTTCCTTCAGTCGCTTTTTCCGGACGCGCGTTTCCTGATCGTCGTGCGACACCCCGTCGTGGTGTCGCTGTCGACGATGAAGTGGGTCGATGACTCGCTGGAGACGTTGTTGGAGGCCTGGTTTCACGCGCACGACGTCTTCGTCGGCGACGCGGCCCGGCTGCACCGGGTGCAGGTGGTGAAGTACGAGGACTTCGTCAGCGACACCGTTCGTACGTTGAGCGACGTCGCCGGATTCCTCGACCTGACCGGCGACGTACCGGCCGGAAGCGTGGCCCAGGACCGCAGCGACGGCTACGTCGACCAGTGGCACCAACTGAAGACCGCGAAGGCGCCATGGCGCCGGGCCAGGTACCAGCGCCTGTGTGACCGGTTCGAGAATCGGGCGAACGCCTACGGCTACAGCCTGCTGGACCTGAAGCGGCGGGGGCCGTTCCCTGAGATCGGCTGAGCCGGCGTCGCCGCCGAGCGGTCAACCCTCCGTCTGACTCCGGTCGCCGCCCCGCTCGTCCAGCAGGTCGAGCGCCTCGGCCGTCGTGGCACTGTCGACCTTGCGCGCGAAGAAGTCCGTCCCCGCCACGGCCGCCGCGACGTCACCCGTCGTCAGGAACTCCGGATGCGGTTGACCCTCGGTCCACCGGATGTAGCGGCGCCGATCGTTGACGATGTCGAGATGGTCACTGTCGTTGAGCAGCAGGGTCGGCAGGAACGCCTCGTCGGGCACCGAGCAGGTGCTGAGATACCGCTCGACCCGCGCCAACCGGAGCCGTTGCTCGATGACGTGCGCCACGGCCGACGCGCCCAGGTTGACCCACATGTCGCCCACGAAGAGCCTGGTGCCGTCGACGAACGGGTGCCGCCGAGGCAGCGGCACCGAGCGGTGGCTGCCGGGCAGCCGGCGACGGTGCAGGTAGCGGCGGCGCGTGACGCCCTGCCACCGGTGCACGTCACCCACCGGGTCCGCGTCGACCGGGAAGTAACGGAGGAAGGCGTCGTGTGGTGAGCCGGTGAGCTCGGCCTCGATGTCCTGCATCGGCCGGCACGGGTAGTCCTGACCCGAGGTCAGCAGCACCCACGACAACTCAGGAACCTGCTTCGCGGCGTAGGCGATCGTCGACAGCATCGTGCGCGCCAGTCCCATGCCGCCCCAGTTGCTGGGTTGCGCGTCGGGCACCCGCAGGACCCGGGCGGAGGCGGGAAGGTCGAGCTCGGGGCCGCGCGGATCGTGGTGCAGGACCACCACCGTGTCGGTGCCCTCCGTGAGGCGAGCCACGAGTCGACGGACCAGGGGCGGATCCCGGTGGGACAGCACGATGACGACGACCGGGCCTGAGGGCACGTGCCGTACCTCCGATCGTGGTGACGGTCAGGTCACCGTGGCCGTTGAACCGCTCGGCGCGAGCACCGTCCAGATGGCACCGTGGTTGGGATACACGACTTTCTTGGACCCGTCCACGACGTTCGCCAGCGTCTTGGCACTGGGGCGGTACCAGCTCCCCTGCACGCCGAAGCCCCCGGAGACCACGGTGGCCGGCCCGGAGCCGAGCACTGCCGCGCTCTGGATCGTCGCAAGTGGATGGTGCACGACGATCGCGTTGTACGGCATGACGAGGACCTCGACGGTGGCCGCCGCGACCGGTGTGCCGCCGACCGCCGACCGCCACAGGGCCGCCGCGGCGTCGTAGGTCCACGTCTGGGTGGCCCGGCCGGGCATGGTGACGACCAACCGGTGGGCGACCTTGCGGCCGGCAGCCAACGGCTGGCCTGGCCCGGCGAAGGGCACGACCCCCGGTGGCGGACGCAGGCCGTGCGGTGCCGCCGCGAACAGGGACGGGGTGGCAGCCGAGCCGGGGGCGGAGAGCTCGCACACGCCCGCCCCGGAGAGTTGCTTGACGAAGCCGCTGGTGCCGCCGCTGAAGGCCGCACAGCCGTGCAGGACGGTGAGCAGCTTGGGGTCGGTGGGCCGGGTCGAGGTCACGGGCCCCACTCGGGCCGAGTCGCGCGACTGGAACACCGCCACGAGCCGGACCAGACCGCCCTCCGCGTACTCGGCATAGACCACGTCGGCGGTGCTCAGACCGTAGGGCGAGCTGCCCCCCGCCACGCCCACGATCACGGCGATGGCCGGTCGAGCCGCCATCGCAGCGGTCGTGGTCATCCCGGTCAGCGGTGCCACGGGGCCGGTCGCCCCGGGTGTCGGCGACGGGGACGAGGACGGCGAGCCGGACGGAGAGGCGCTCGGCAGGGTCTGATTGGCGGCGGGTTTGGAGCACCCGGCGAGCGCCAGGGCCGTGACGAGGGCTGCGGACAGGCCGACGGCACCGTTGCGGCGCGTGCGCGGTCCGGTCATGTGAGTCCCGTCGGGAGGTTGGCGAGGCGCCGGCAGTATCGGCGGTGCGAGCGGCGGCAGCTTTGAGTGTATCGACCTCGCGTTAGAGTCAGACTGACGCGCAGGGCAGCGCGCAGTCAGCGTGGGGAGCAGCATGCCGGTAGGCAGCCAGACGCAGCCGTTCGCTGTGCTCTACGTCGGCGGCATGCCGCGAAGCGGATCCACGCTCACCGATCTCATGCTGGATCGGCTGCCCGGTCACGTGGCGGTCGGCGAATTGTTCTACCTCTGGCGCAACGGGCTGGCCCACGACGGTCTGTGCGCCTGTGGCGAGCCCTTCTCCGGCTGCGAGTTCTGGCAGGCCGTGGGCGCCAAGGCCTTCGGCGGCTGGGACGGCGTGGACGCCGACCGCATCATGGCACTGCAGGGCAGCGTGGACGCGACGCGCTGGATACCGCTGCTGCTGTCACCCTGGCGGCCGGTCAGGTTCCAGCGGGCGCTCGACGAGTACGTCGGCGTACTGCTCTCGCTCTATGCCGCCATTGCCGAGGTGTCCGGTGGCCAGGTGGTCGTGGACTCCTCCAAGCGTCCCTCGCTGGCGTTCGTCCTGCGGCGGGCCGGCCCGCGCCTGACCGTCGCCCACGTCCTGCGTGATCCCCGGGGCGTGGCCTACTCGTTCAGCAAGCACGTGGAGTTGCCGCCGGGAGCTGCCCTCCGCGAGCAGATGCCGCGCAGCTCGACGCTCAAGGTGAGCCGCCGCTGGGTCACCGTCAACGCCCTCATCTCCACCCTGTCGGTCCTCGGCGTCCCCACGGTCCGGATCCGCTACGAGGATCTGGTCGAGCGGCCGCGGCGCGAGCTCACCCGGATCGCGACCGCCGAGGGGTTGGCCACCTCCGACGCCGACTTCGGCTTCCTCACCGCACAGGGCATGACCGTCCCCGAGACCCACGTCGTGGCCGGCGGTCGCATCCGCCTCGCCGACGGCGTGCTGCCGCTGCGGCTGGACGACGCGTGGCGGCGCGAGATGTCCGGGCGGTCGCGCCGCCTGGTGAGCGCGGTCACCCTCGTCGCGCGGTTCGCGTACGGCTACCGATGACCGGGCGCGCCAAGAAGCGGGCCGGGTCCCCCCGTACGACAGTGCTCTTCGTCGGCGGGATGCCGCGCAGCGGGTCGACGCTGTTCGACCTGATGGTCGGCCAGTTGCCCGCCCACTGCGACGTCGGGGAGCTCTTCTACCTGTGGCAGGCCGGCCCCTTGCGGGACCAGCTGTGCGCGTGCGGGCTGGCCTTCACCGCCTGCCCGTTCTGGCCCCGGGTCGGCAAGGAGGCCTTCGGCGGCTGGGACCAGATCGACGTTCAGGAGATGCTCGACCTGCAGCGCCGGGTCGACACCACCGCACGGCTCCCCCTGGCTTTGCTGGGCGGGCTCCTGCCCGGGCACGCCCGCCGGGTGCGCCGCTATCTCGCCGTCCTCGGGGACCTCTACGCCGCCATCGCGTCGGTGTCGGGCGCCGCCGTGGTCGTCGACTCCACCAAGCGGCCGTCGACGGCGCACCTGCTCGCTCGCGCGCCGCTGGTCGACCTGAAGGTCGTCCAGGTCGTCCGCGACCCGAGGGGTGTCGTCAACTCCTGGAGCCGGGAGGTCCCGCTGCCGGAGGGCGCCGGAGCGAGGGCCTACCTCAAGGCCCGTCCGCTGCGCCAGATCGTCCGCCGCTGGGTGACGGTCAACCTCATGACCGAGGCCCTGGCCGCCCGCCGGGTGCCGCTGCTGCGGGTGCGCTACGAACATCTCGTCCGGCAGCCGGTGGAGGAGATGACCCGGGTGCTCCGCCTGGTCGGCATCCAGCCGAGCGAGGAGGCCACGTCGTTCCTGGGCCCGGACGGCCTGGCGACGGGTCGCAGTCACGCCGTCGCCGGTGGCCGGGTGCGGATGATCTCGGGCACCCTCCCGCTCACGCTCGACGAGAAGTGGCGGCGCGAGCTTCCGGGCTGGAAGCAGTGGGTGACCGTGGCGGTGACCTGGCCGCTGATGCGCAGGTACGGCTACCGCTGAGCCCGGGTGGGCTCTTCCGATCGGCGACATCCGTGGAGCCGGCCAGACCGGGCAGCCTATGCTGAGGTCGCTACGACGTTCCGAGGCGGCACCGCAGGGCGAGGGGAATCCGACGATGCACAGGCCGGCCAGTTCGTCGCGCCCGCAGTTCCGGGTGCCGCGGTGACCGCATGACGGCTCTGGTCGAGCGCGGGGGGGCGATCCGCGCGTCGCGGGCCGGCGCCCGCCGGCCCCGCGGGCGCCGGCGATTGCCGGCCAGTTGGCCGCTGATCATGGCGGTCGGGTTGTTTCCCCTCTGGTGGGCGTTCGGGCTCACTCCGTTCGCGTTCCCTCTCGCGGCCGTCCCGATGGGCTGGCAACTCCTGCGCACGGGCAAGGTCCGGGTCCCGCCGGGCTTCGGGATCTGGCTGCTCTTCCTGGCCTGGGTGCTCGGGAGTGCGCTCGCGCTCAACCTCACCGCGCCGAGCACCCTGCCGGTGTCGGGGTTCGGGCGCATCCTCGCCTACGCGTTCCGATTCATGAACTACGTCGCCATGACCGTGGCGATGCTCTACGTCGGCAACATGTCCGAGCGCAAGCTGCCCCGGCTCGCGATCATCCGCCTCTTCGGGTTGCTGTGCCTGTCCACCATCGCGCTCGGCCTCGCCGGCGTGCTGTTCCCTCGGTTGAAGTTCCACAGCCCACTGGCCGCCCTGGTCCCCGCCAGCCTGGGCGACACGGGGCTCACCGGGACGATCGCCATTTCCCAGGTGCAGCAGGTGCTCGGCTTCACCTCGCCGCGCCCGGCCGCGCCGTTCACCTACACCAACGCCTGGGGCTACAGCTTCTCGCTGCTGGTGGTCTGGTTCGTCGTCGGCTGGTGGGTGGCCGGCGGTCCCAGTCGGCGGCTGGTGACGGCGGGCGCGCTGGCGGTCGCGCTGGTGCCGGTCGTCTACTCCCTCGACCGGGGCATGTGGATCGGATTGATCCTGTCGGTGGGCTATTTCGCGTTCCGGCACGCGCTGCGCGGGCGCGTGATGGTCATCGTGGGCCTCATCGCCGGTCTCGGGGTCCTCGCCGGGATATTCGCGGTCTCACCGCTGAGCACCTTGGTCGCCGAGCGCCTGGCGCATGGGCACAGCAATGCCACGCGCACCTCCCTGGCGGGTGAATCCTTGCGGGTGGCCGTCTCGTCGCCGGTCATCGGCTACGGCTCCACGAGGAAGACCATCGGCAGTGACCAGTCCATCGCCGTCGGCGCCGGACCCGGGTGCCCGAAGTGCGGCAACCGGGACATCGGCAGTACGGGCCAGATCTGGCTGTTGCTCACCGCCCAGGGGTTCTTCGGGGCCGCCCTCTACATCGCGTTCTTCATCCGCGTGCTGTGGGCCTACCGCCGCGACGCGTCCATGGTGGGGATCATGGGCACCTTGGTGCTGCTGCTGTCGCTGATGTACTCGGTGTTCTACAACGCTCAGATCATGCCGTTGGCGATCACCATGATCACCATCGGGTTGCTGTGGCGGAACTCCGACGCCGGCAAGGAAGCAGCAGCGCAGCAGCGGCTCGCCCGTAGTACCCGTACGTGAGGCCGGCGACGTCCGGCGCGGACGCGCCATCCCGGCGGCCCGATCCGTACCCGGTGAGCATGCTGTCCCGGCTGTATCCGCCGCCGCTCGGGCTCGACCCTGGACGGGCCGGGAGAGGGGGGGACGCCGCGGCAGCCTTTCTGCTACTGCCATCGCGCCGGGTCCGCATCGTGGTTCCCGCCGGACATGCCCGCGCGAGCGCCCGGGCGGTAAGCCGCCAACTGACGGGCCGCCGGCCGCGCACCCGGGCAGCGCGCGTGCTGCTGACCGGTGCCCTCGGCAGCGGCCTGCTGGACCTGCTCTCGGCCAACCGCTTGACGGTGCGCGGACCGGCAGGCAGCGACTCGATCGAGCGGTTCCTCGCCGACGTGCTCGATGCCCCCCGCACCCTGATCACGATGCCGGTCGGCCCGGCCCGGGCCAACCGCAAGCCGGTGCTGCAGGTCACCGACCTGTCCGGCAACGTCCTGGCCTTCGCGAAGATCGGCCATGACGATCTGACCCGGGCCCTCGTCGACTCCGAGGGCCGCACGCTGCGGCGACTCGGCGATGCCGCTCTCCGGCACATCCGGGTCCCCCGCGTCATCGCGCACACGCAGTGGCGGGACCTTGCCGTTCTCGTCCTCGAACCGCTGCCCGTGTCGGCGCGCCAGGAACGTCCAGGTCCGGCCAGGGCAGGGCTGCTGACCGCGATAGCCGAGATCAGCGCCCTGTCGAGCTGGCGGGGCAGCTGGGCGGACAACCCCTTCCACGTCCGGCTGAGAGCAGCTCTGGCCGTCGCGGGCCCTCACGGTACGGACCTGCTCGGGGTGCTCGACGCCGTCGGCCGACCCGACCCCGCGGTGGCGCTGGGGTCGTGGCACGGTGACCTCAACCCCGGCAATGTCGCGATCCGCCACGATCAGGTGCTCGTCTGGGACTGGGAGCGCTTCGAGGACGGCGTGCCGCTCGGCTTCGACCTGCTGCACCACGACCTGCAGCGCGCGATCACCGTCGAGGGCATCGCACCGGCCGCAGCGGCCGAACAGCTGCTGACGGGTGCGACCGGGCTCCTGGGCGTCCTCGGCCTGGATCGGCAGGCGGCGCAGGCCGCTGCCCGGCTCTACCTGCTGACCATCGCCGCGCGCTACCTCGGCGACAATCAGGAGCGGGCCGGAGCGACCCTGGGCCGGGTAGCAGACTGGATCCTGCCGGCACTGCGGTCCGCGCCCGCCGCCGACTGACCGGAAGACGACCGGAAGTAAGGAGCGATCCCCACGTGCCGCAACGAAGCCTGGCCCGCAGCACCCGCCGGCAGATCCGCCGCCTCTCCGACGCCAGTGTCAGCTCGACCGGCCGGTTACGCCTGGTTCCCGACTTCCTCATCGTGGGCGCGCAGCGCAGTGGCACGACGTCGATGTTCAAGACCCTCATCCAGCATCCGCTGGTGCCCCGCCCCTTCCTGCGCAAGGGTGTCCACTACTTCGACCTGCGGTACGCAAACGGCTTCAGCTGGTACCGGGGGCACTTCCCGATCGCCCCGACCGCCCGGCTGCGTCGCCTCGGCCGTGGCCTCCCGCACACCGGCGAGAGCAGCCCGTACTACATGTTCCATCCGCTCGCGCCGAGGCGGATCGCCGAGGACCTGCCTGACGTGCGACTGATCGTGCTGCTCCGCGACCCGGTCGAGCGGGCCTACTCGGGCCATTCACACGAGCTGGCCCGCGGGTACGAGACCGAGCCGTTCGAGCGTGCGCTCGAACTGGAACCGGAGCGCCTGCGTGGCCAGCGCGAGCGCATGCTCGCCGAGCCGGGGTACGAGAGCCCCGGCTGGCAGCACCACGCCTACCTGACCCGCGGGCAATACCACGAGCAACTGGTCGAGCTCGAGCGCCTGCTCGGCAGGGATCGCCTCCTGGTCGTCGACAGCCAGGACTTCTTCACCGATCCCGAGCCGGTGTTCGACGAGGTCTCCGGCTTCCTCGGCCTGCCGAGGCATGACGGGATCACGTTCGAGCGGCACAACTCCCGGTCCCGCTCGCCCATGCCGGCATTGCTGCGGGCCCACCTCAGCGACCATTTCGTGCCGCACGACGACAAGCTCGCGCAGTGGTGGGGCCGCGTGCCGTCCTGGCGGCGCTGAGGCCGGCCGCCCTCAGTGCCGGGAGCGCCGCCGGGACGCCCTCGAAGGTGCCCGGTGTCGACCACGCGGGAGCTTGACCGCCGCGCCGGGTTCGAGGCCGGCTCGCGATCGGCGCCCCACGGCGATCAGCGCGTCGAGGTCGAGCACCTGGCGCTGCGCGAGCATCACGGCGCCGTAGATCACCGTACTGAGCACCGTCGCGGCACAGATCCCGACGACCGTGTCGCCGAGCAGCCACCGCACCAGCAGCGGGATCGGCACGTAGCAGGCCAGCGCTGTCACCGAGGCGCGGCGAGCCGCCGCCCCGAAGGGGTGCATGTCCAGGAACCGGTGGATCTCCCACAGCGGAAGCAGGTTGTTGACCAGGATGGCCGCCATCCAACCGAGCGCCGCGCCGTTGATGCCGTACCTGGGGATGAGCACGAGATCCAGCCCGATGTTGACGGCCAGCGCCAAGCCGGTGTTGATCAGGCTCAGGCTGCTGCGTCCGCCCATCAGCAGCACCGTGTCCACCGGCCCGCAGAAGGTCGAGACCAGCATCACCAGGCACAGGATGACTACGACCATCGATCCGCGCTGGTAGCTGCCGCCGAAGACACGCAGGAGCGGCGCCGCGAAAACGGCGAAAGTGAGGTAGAGCGGCCAGGACACCAGCGTCAGCCACGCCGTGGTCGTCTGGTACATCACGATGGCCCGCTCGCGCTGGCCCAGAGTCAGCATCTCGCTGATCTTCGGTGCCATCACCTGCTGGATCGCCTGGACGAACATCAGGCCGAGGATCAGGAACCTGGTGGCAGCGAGGTAGACCGCGGCGTCCGCGGGGCCACGGATCGCGCCGACGAGCAGGATGTCGACCCGTTGCAGCCCCACAGACAGGATCCGGGACACCGCCCGCGGCCGGGCGAAGGACCAGAACTCCCGAGACACCTCCCGGTAGGGACGCGGGGGCGGCGCCACCGCGGCGCTCGGCCGCACGCCCTTCAGGAGGAGGCGTTGCAGCCAGCCGGCAATGACGATGCCGGCACAGGCGTACGGCACGCTCCAGGCGAGGACGAGGAGCAGCGCCGAGGGTGCCAGCCACTGGCAGAGCGCGACGAATGCCGTCTGGGCAGCGGTACGGCCGATCTTCTCCACGTACACCAGCGGCTTGACCGGGCCGAAGCCGCGGGTCGCGGTGACGGCGATCGTGTAGACGGTGGCGATCGGCAGTGCGGCCGCCAGGACGTACAGGAACAGCAGGAAGGTCTTCTGCTGGTCAGCGGCCGGGCCGACCGCGAGCCGGGTCAGGTGCGGCCCGAGCAGCACGAGCAGCACGGAGATGGCGACGCTGGCCACAGCCGGCGGGACCAGCGCCGCGCGCAGGACCGGTCTGAGCTCGGCCTGCCGATCGAGCGCACGTGCCCTCGGGATCGCCCGTAGCAGCCCGGTGTCGGCGCCGAGCGCACCCACGTTGATCAGGATGGTGAACAGGGTGATGGCCTCGAAGAACGTGCCGGCCGCACCGCGGGTGAGGCTGCGCGTGATGACCACGGGCAACAGCAGGTTGAGCAGGGCGCTGACGAAGCTGCCTGCGAGGTTCAGCGAGCTGCCGCGGGCGAGCCGCTCCAGGTCGGCGCCACGGCGTTCGGGCGTCAGCGGAACGCGCGGGGAACCACGCCGGGCCGGCTGGGGCGAGACAGAGGTTGCCCTCATGTCAGATCCCCGGGAGTCCGGTGTCCGGCGGCCGCCCTGGCGAGCATGAGTCGTCATCTCAGTCATCACGGCGATCAGGCCGCCGAGCCCTGTCTATTCGGTCCGCGAGGGTGCGGCGCGGCCCAGATAGCGGTACCGCGCGAGGGCCGGCAGGCTCAGCGCGGTTACCAGGCGGCGGGCGGAGGGAGGGAGCTGCTGACGCCAGGTGTCGTCCGGACGCAGGCGCTCGCGACCGGTGCGCAGCCGCATGGGATTGCCCCAGACACTGTGGTCGATGCCGAGCTCGACGGTGTCCGGCCCGATGGTGGCCATGGCGGCGGCGTCCACCGGCACGCCGAGGAAGGCGAGGATCCGCTCGGTCTCCGCGTGGGGGTCGGCGACGAAGTCCTCGTACCGGACCAGGATCCGGGGGGTGCCGAACCGGCCGATCGTCTCGAACAGCAGATTGTCTGCCGTCCATCGCACAGCAGTGCGGGCCGGGGACCGCCGGCGCATCTCACGGCCGCCCATGTCGCTGCGCGGGACGCTCTTGCTCCATGAATACGCGACGCCGTGACTGCGCCGGACGAGGTGGATCACCGACAGGCGGGAGGACGACACGCGCCGCGCGATCAAAGCGGCGGCGGCCTGCTTGGAGTTGTCCACGACAACCTGCGCGCCACTCTCGGTGCAGATCGCGGAGTACAGCCGGTCGAGCAGGCCGGTGTACTCGTCGAGGTCGTGCGCAAACCGCCCACGGCCGCCCGTCCAGAGCGCCGGGATGCGGCTGTTGCGGGTCAGGCGGCGGCGCAGCTCGGTCGCCCGTACGGCGTCGAGGTTGGCCCATCCGCCGTACGCCCGCTTTCCCACAGCGGTCCAGAAGGGACAGTCGGCGAAGCTCGCGCCGCACCCGCACTGGCGGTTGTTGGTGACGCCGTAGCTCCACAGCCAGCACAATTCGCCGACCGAGCACACGCCGGGCATGCCGCCGAGCACCCGCGAGAGCAAGGTGCTCCCGCTCCGGCCCGTTCCCCCGATGAAGGCCACGTGGGCGCCGGTCGGCGCCAGGGGTCCGTTCTGCTCAACCGTCACTCGGCCCCGTGCCCTCGGTGTCGCCCCGGCGACACCACTCAGGGACCCGAGGCCGGGCCACGCGGTGTCGGCATCACCCCGGCGCGCCCCGCCGGGGTCGGGCCGGGCCGGCGTGCCTCCGGTCGGTAGCCCGCGTTGGGCGCCCCGCCGCGGACCGCACCGTTCGGCACGGGCGCCAGGCGGGCCGCGAGCACGGACTTGACGTTGGGGACCACCACAACGCCGGTCAACGGTGACTCGACCTGGTCGAACTCGTGGGTCACCTCGACGAGGTCCGGACGTTTGGCCCGGAGCAACTCGACGACGACGAGGGAGATCGCCGAGAGAGGAGCCAGCGCCTGCCCGTCGGCGGCGCTGCGCGCCGGCCGGGTCTCGATGATCAGATAGTCGGAATAGGCGAGCAGGGCATCGACGATGTCACCGAGACGGTCCGGCACCAGGTCCTCGTCGGCCAGCAGCGCCGCACCCGGGCCGATGACATAGACGCCGGGGCACACCGGCGACTGGTGCTGGACCTCGCCGATGTCGCGCTCGAATCGCAGCAACTCGGCCAGACCGGGTCGATCGCCGATGCCCAGGACCGTCGGGGAGGACGAGTCCGGGTCGGCGCACAGCAGCGCCACCGGGTGCTTGGGCCGGGCCAGAGACGCGCACAGGTTGGCGGCGACCACCCCGGTAGCCTTCCCGGGAGCCGCCCCGAGCAGCAGCACGACATTGGAGCGCTTGCTGTTGCTGGCCTTGCCCAGGGCAGCTGTCCTGCCCAGCTCGGAGAACACGGCGTTGCGCAGCCGACCGTAGTGCTGGGCGTGCTCGCCTCCCCGGGCGGCGATCGCGCCGGTGAGCTGTCGGCCGGGGATGTCGGCCAGCACAGGGAGGTCGGAGTGCCGGTGCACGTCACCCGCGCTGCGCAACCGGTCGTCGGCCCGCTCCAGGAGCAGCGCCACTGCCACCCCCAGCAGCAGGCCGGCGAAGATGCCGCTCGCGAGGTCGAGGAGCAGGTTCGGGCTGGACGGCTTGGGGGCCA
Organism: Pseudonocardiales bacterium; assembly: GCA_003244095.1. Lineage (GTDB taxonomy): Bacteria > Actinomycetota > Actinomycetes > Mycobacteriales > QHCA01 > QHCA01. The sequence continues at coordinate 16,055 of QHCA01000123.1, forward strand.
GCGTGGCCGGGGAGATGACCGCCCCCGGCGTGACGTGCACGGCGAGCAGGGGGTTCAGCTTGTTGCCGATGTCGGTGATCTGGTTGGTGAGGATGCCCTGGTTGGCCGTTGCCGTCGCCCGGTCGACCGAGTTGGTGGGCAGCGCCGCGATCTGGGCCGAGACGGCTGCCAGCTCCTTGTTGAGGCTGGCCATCTGCGCCCTGAGGGCGGTCGTCTGCGTGCTGAGGTCCTTGGTGGCCTTGGCGGCGCGCTGGTCGAGATAGGCCTGGGCGAAGGCCTGCGAGCCGGCCTGGGCCGCCCGGGCCGTCGCTCCCTGGAAGGCGATGGTGAGCACTTCGGTGTTCGGCGGGACGGTGACCGTCACGCGTGACTGCAGGTCGCCCACGGGGTCCGACGTCTTCAAGATCTTCTGCGCCGCCGCCGCGACGACCTGTGACTTGACGATCTGGGCCTCGGTGTCGAGGTTGATGCCGGTGGTGCGGGAGTTGGCGAGCTGTGTCGTGTCGGGCGCGCCGGTGGCCTGGACCAGGACGGCAGTGTTCGAGTCGTACAGTTTGGGCTGGATCAGGCTCAGACCGAACCCACCGAGCCCGCCGATGACCACGGCGGCGGCGACGATCGCCCAGCGTCGTCGCAACGCTGCGAGGTACTCGACAGTGCCACGAGAGCCGTCGGAGGTCTGCAGGTCGTCCATGGCGGTGGTTGCCTCTTGGTGTCGTTGACGGCCGAGGACACGGCCGATCACCATAATAGATGTCGCCGTCCCGCCGCGTTGGCCAACGTCCCGATCGCCACATCTCCCCCGCATCTCCCGCGCATCTCACCCGCCGAACCTGCTGCTGGTCCGGCCCTACCGGACCGCCCTCGGGGCACGGCCGGTCACTGCCCACAGCACCCTCAGTAGACTCAAGGTGCTAGTGCAGCGCGCCCGCTGCCGAGCCATGCCCATCTGGCACTGAACGGGGAGCGACCTTGGCGACACCCGGACGACGAGGGCGGCAGCTATGACAGCTCACGACGCCCCCGATCGCAGCGAGCCAGGAATCACGTCAGCCGACGACGATGCGACGGTGGCCCGGGCACTTGCAGAGGGTGCCGGCCGTGGCCTGGTCCAGGTGCGCGAGGAGCTCGGCTTCGCCGATGCGGCGGCGCTGCGCCAGGCCGGCGACCGCACGTCCCAGGAGTTCCTCGCCGACCGCCTTACCAGCCTTCGCCCCGATGACCGGGTGCTCTCCGAAGAGGCCGCCGATGACCCTCGGCGGCTCACCGCCGACCGGGTGTGGATCATCGATCCCCTCGACGGCACGCGGGAGTTCTCCGAAGACAGCCGCACCGACTGGGCGGTGCACGTGGCGCTGTGGCAAGGCGGCCGGCTCACCGCGGGTGCGGTGGCCCTGCCCGCCCGCGGGCTGGTCCTGGGCGCCGACGCGCCGCCGCAGCGTGCACCCTGGCAGCCTGGCCGCGCACCCCGGATCGCCGTCAGCCGGACCCGCCCCCCGTGGATCACCGCAGCCGTGGCCCGCGCCCTTGGCGCGGAGCTGGTGCCGATGGGCTCGGCCGGGGCCAAGGTGGCCGCCGTCGTGCTCGGTGACGTCGATGCCTATGTGCACGGCGGCGGCCAGTACGAATGGGATTCGGCGGCACCCGTCGCGGTGGCGCTGGCCGCGGGCCTGCACGCGACCCGGCTGGACGGGTCCCCGCTGTGCTACAACCGACCCGACCCCTCGCTGCCTGATCTGCTCGTGTGCGTGCCCGAGCTGGCGGCAGCCATTCTCGAGGTCACCGGCCCGCACTCGGCCAGCCTGACCACCGCCGGAGGTGGTCTGTGAGCTCCGACGTCGACTACCGGCTCAGCCAGCTCGACACGCTCGAGGCGGAGTCCATCCACATCATGCGCGAGGTGGCCGCGGAGTTCGAGCGACCCGCGCTGATGTTCTCCGGTGGCAAGGACTCGATCGTGATGCTCCGGCTGGCCGAGAAGGCTTTCCATCCCGCGCGCATCCCGTTCCCGGTGCTGCACATCGACACCGGGCACAACTTCCCCGAGACATTGGAGTTCCGCGACCGGCGCGTCGCCGAGCTCGAGGTGCGGCTCCTCATCGCCTCCGTGCAGGAAGCCATCGACGCGGGACGCTCGGTCGAGCAGAAGGGCCGCTTCGCCAGCCGCAACCAGCTGCAGACCCGGTCGCTGCTCGACGCGGTCGAGGAGCACCGGTTCGACGCGCTGTTCGGCGGCGCCCGCCGCGACGAGGAGAAGGCCCGGGCCAAGGAGCGGGTGTTCTCCTTCCGCGACGAGTTCGGCCAGTGGGACCCCAAGAACCAACGGCCCGAGCTATGGAGCCTCTACAACACCCGGCTACACCGCGGCGAGAACATCCGGGTGTTCCCGCTGTCCAACTGGACAGAGCTCGACGTCTGGGACTACATCTCCGCCGAGCAGCTTGAGGTGCCCTCGATCTATTTCGCGCACCGCCGTACGGTGTTCGAAAGGGACGGCATCCTGCTCTCCGACGGTCCCTTCGTCTCCCGCGGCGAGCACGAGATGCTTTTCACCGAGACCGTCCGCTATCGCACCGTTGGCGACATGTCCTGTACGGGTGCTGTCGTCTCGGCCGCGTCGACCGTGGCGGAGATCATCGTCGAGGTCGCCGGTGCGCGGATCACCGAGCGGGGAGCCACCCGCGCCGATGACCGGGCCAGCGAGGCCGCCATGGAAGACCGCAAGAAGGAAGGCTACTTCTAGCCGTGGACATGTTGAGGTTCGCCACCGCCGGCTCGGTCGACGACGGCAAGAGCACGCTGATCGGACGGCTCCTGCTCGACACCAAGGCGCTGTTCGAGGACCAGCTCGAGGCGGTCGAACGCACCAGCCGCGAGCGCGGTGACGACTACACCGACCTCGCCCTGCTCACCGACGGCCTGCGGGCCGAGCGGGAGCAGGGCATCACGATCGACGTGGCCTACCGCTACTTCGCCACGCCGCGCCGCAAGTTCGTCATCGCCGACACGCCGGGGCACATCCAGTACACCCGCAACATGGTCACCGGTGCCTCGACCGCCGACCTCGCGCTGGTCCTCGTCGACGCGCGCAAGGGGCTGGTCGAGCAGAGCCGCCGGCACGCCTTCCTCGCCACCCTGCTGCGGGTCCCCCACCTCGTGCTGTGCGTCAACAAGATGGACCTCGTCGACTTCGACCCGGCGCACTACGAGTCGGTCCGCCAGGAGTTCACCGCCTTCGCCACCAAGCTCGACATCTCCGACCTCACCTTCATCCCGATCTCGGCGCTCAACGGCGACAACGTCGTCACCCGCTCCGAGAACACCCCGTGGTACGACGGCCCGTCGCTGCTGCACCATCTGGAGAACGTCCACGTCGCCTCCGACCGCAACCTCGTCGACGTGCGCTTCCCTGTGCAGTACGTCATCCGCCCGCAGAGCAAGGCCGCGCGTGACTATCGGGGCTATGCCGGGCAGATCGCCGGCGGCGTGCTCAAACCCGGCGACGACGTTCTCGTCCTCCCGTCCGGGCTCACGTCGCGGATCGCGTCGATCGAGATCGCCGGCAAGGAGGTCCACGAGGCCTACGCGCCCATGTCGGTGACGCTGCGGCTCTCCGACGACGTCGACATCTCACGCGGCGACATGATCTGCCGCCCGCACAACGCCGCGACCGTTGCCCAAGACCTGCAGGCCATGATGTGCTGGATGACCGATCAGCCGCTCAAGCGCGGCGATCGGCTCGTCATCAAGCACACCACCCGCACCGCCCGGGTGGTCGTGAAGGAGTTGCTCTACCGCCTCGACGTCAACACGCTGCACCGCGACGAGACCGCCGATCAGCTCGGCCTCAACGAGATCGGCCGGGTGGGGCTGCGGGTGACCCAGCCGGTGTTCTGCGACGAGTACCGCCGTAACCGCACGACCGGCGGCTTCATCCTCATCGACGAGGGCACCAACCGCACGGTCGGCGCTGGGATGATCGTCTCTGCTGGTTAGCGATGCTGCCGGTCAGGCACGGTGGGCGGCGCCGACCGGCACCCGCCGGGCGTCGTGGCTGCCGCCGGCGCCCGTGCGGCCCAGCCCGACGGCGAAGTACAGCGTGACGAAGAGCATGAACACGAATGCCTCGGTGACGCGCACCGCATACCTGGTGACGACCTGCAGGGTCCCGGTGTCGCCGATGTGGTACTGCACGACGGAGAACACGATCGGCGCGACGACGAGGAATGCGTACCAGAGGTAGCGTGCCGGCAGCGACGTGCGGGCCGACGAGTCGAGAATGCCGCGGTCGATCGAATCCAGCGTGATCGGAGCGAGCAGGAGCATTCCCAGCGTCTCCGCGAGCAGGGTCGTGTCCTTCGCGCCGTGGCTGACCACGATCAGCACCAGCACGGCGGCCGACAGCCCGAGGGGCACCAGCGCGGGCAGCGGGCGACGCAACTGGACGTACGGAACCAGCAGGGCGAGTGCGAAGAAGGCCTCGTTGAGCGTCTTGACCTGGCTCGGCAGGTGCACCGTGAGCATCACGACGCCGATGGCCAGGCAGGCGGCACCCGCGGCCAGGGTGAGTGGCCACTGCAGGGGCGAGCGGCGCAGGCGGGCACGGGCGAACTGGATCCATGACCCCAGCACCAGCGCGGCGACGTAGCCCTCGCTGTTGTGATTGATCCGACTGGCGATGGCCTTCGGCAGGATGTGGGGGAAGACCTTGACCAGGCACCCGGCGAGCAGCACCAGCAGGGCACCGTAGAACAGTGCGCCGAGGATCGTCGTCCGCCTACCGCTGCGCATCAGATCACAGTCCCTTTCCGTGCTTGTGCAGTTGTCGCATCACCCGGTCGGCGCTGAGTGCGCCGCTTGCCACGGCGAGGGCGAGGTACCCGCGGGCCTCGCGGGGGTTGTGCCGAAGTGTGCGGCCGGCCCAGCGTACGGCCCCGCGCCGGTCACCGGCCGCGGCGGTCGCGAAGGCGATCTGCCCGCTGACCCGGGCCTGGCCGTGCGGCACGGTCTCGAACTCCGGATAACGGTCGAGCAACCAGGACAACGCGGTGGAGATGGTCCCCCAGCGGCTGGCGAAGTAGGACTGCTTGTGCCACCGCACGGCGACGAACACCTCGTCGACGTTGAGCAGGGGGGCGCTGCGGGCGGCCCGGAGCAGGAACTCGTAGTCCTCGGCGTAGCTGCCCGGGATCTGCTCGTCGACCAACCCGAATCCGTCGACCAACGCGGCCCGCCGGATCAGGAACGTCGAGGGGTGCAACTCGGTCAGGCGGTCGCGCAGCAGATCGGTCAGCTGGACCCGGCGCTGCGGCAGGATCCGGTCGACCGTCGTGTCGCCGTACAGCACCCGAATACCGGTGCAGACCAGCTCGGCCCCGGGCTCCTCGGACAGCGCTGCCACCTGTGCGGAGAGCTTGCCGGGCAGCCAGAGGTCGTCGTCGTCGCAGAAGGCGACGAACTCTGTGTCGGAGTGCAGGATGCCGCAGTTGCGGGCTCCGGCGAGGCCGGGGCCTCGATCGTTGGCGACCACGCGCACCGGGCGCAGGTCGTCTGAGCTGACCAGACCGGGGTCTGGGTCGGACTGGTCGAACACCACGATGGTCTCCACCCGGCCGGGATAGTCCTGCTCACCGATCGCGGCGAGCGCCTCGCGCAGCATCTCCGGCCGGTCGCGGGTGGGCACGACCACCCCTACCGTGGGAAGGGGCTCGTGGCGGGAGGACGTCACTTCCCCGGTGTCCGGAGGTAGCCGTAGCGCAGTCGCAGCGGAAGGGTGAGGGCCGAGACCAACCGCCGGCGGGCGACCGGCAGCTCGGATCGCCAGGCGTCGTCCCTGCGCAACTGCACGGGGCCGCTGGCGAAGCGCATCGGATTGCCCGAGACGGTGTGCCCGGTCTTGAGGTGCACGACATCACCGGTGACGAAGCTGGTGGCGGTCGGGTCGTGGGGCAGTTGGGCGAAACCGCGGATCCGGCCCAGGACGGCGATCGGGTCGGCGACGAGGTCTTCGTAGCGCTCCCGGCGGACCGGGACGCGGGTCGCCGCCAGCAGGTCGAATGCGGCGTTCTGCGCGGCCCACTGCAGGCTCACCTTGGCCGGGCTGCAGCGGGCCATCCACTCCTCGCCGTCGTCGATGACGTCCGGCCGGCGCACCTGCTTGGCCCACGAATGGGCCACTCCCGGGCTGTCCCGCACCAGCTGGAGCACCCGAAGGTCGACATCGGGTGCCCAGCGCAGCGCGAAGGCCAGCGACGCGTGCTTGCTGGACTCCACGACCAGGTCACAGCCGGACACCTGGCGCACCGCCTGGTAGACCCGGGCGTAGTAGCCGGCGTACTCGGCCAGGTCGGCCCGGATACCGGCCGGCAGTTCCGGCAGGGCCATGCGGAGGATGTGGCGGGTCCGGTCGACGCGCTGGCGGAGCACGGCCACCCGGCGGACGTCGACGTTGGACCAGCCGTCGAAGGCCTCCTTGCCGACCCGGAGCCAGAACTCACACTGGCCGAACGGCAGGCCGCACCCGCACCGCTCGCCGTTGCCCAGGCCGCGCTCCCACAGGTGGACGACCTCGCCGACCGCGCAGACCCCGGGCATCTCACCGAGCATCCGGTCGAGCAGCGTCGAGCCGCTGCGGCCGAGCCCGCCGACGAACAGTACGCGGACCGGGGCGGTGTTCATCGGGCCCGTGCCCGGCGGGTCAGCAGTGCCCGGCCGCCGGGCCGGCCCGGGGACCGCTCCTGCGCCTGGCGCCGGGCCGCGATCAGCCCGTCGACCACGTCGCCCACCCGGCGGGCCGGCGCGTCGGTGAGCTCGAGGACGTCGGCGCGGCTGACGGCGAACTCCGCGGGCTCGCGCATGGCGAGGTCGAGCGCCGCCCGCAGCGTGTCCTCGGTCTCCGCGAGCCGCACCAGGCCGGACCGGCCGAACATCCGGGCGAAGCGCTGCTGGTGCCCGTCGACGTGCTCGCCGAGAGCAGGGTCGCGCGGGACCACGACGGGCAGCCGGCCGGCGGCGCGGCACTCGGTGATGGTCGCCGGGCCGCCGTGGCAGACGACCACGTCGGCGGCGCGCACCATGCGCTGCAACTCGTCGTGCGGGTAGAAGGTCACGCCCGTGACCGGGCTCGTCGGCTCGGCCGAGGTGCCGTGCTGCACCACACAGCGGGGCTGCACCCCGTCGCAGTCGGCCAGCCAGCGCTGCACCCAGCCGACCAGCCGGTCGAACGGGTGGACGTCGGTGCCCAGCAGCACCAGGACGAGGGGATCGCTCACAGCAGGGTCCCGACGACGGTGGCGTGGGGGTAGAGCCGGCGTTGTTCCTCCCACTGCACGAGCAGGCTCGTGGTGAACGGCCGGCACAGCCGGGCGGTCAGCGTCCGGCTGTCGATCCGGTCGTAGACCTCGATATAGACCGTCGGGATGCGCAGCAGCCGGCCGATGACGAAGAACGGCAGGGCCACGCCCGCCCCGGTCGACAGGATCGCCTCGGGACGGTGCCGGAAGACCAGGCGCCCGGCGAGGACGGTGTTACGCACCAAATTGGGCAGGTTTCGGGTCGTCGGGTAGTGCGCCCACGTGACAGTCTCCTCGACGAGCAGCGACTCCGCGTCGGGGGTCTGGAACGTGACCCAGTGTCGCGCCCTGTCAGCCCACCAGGGGCGCAGCGCGAGCAATTGGGCCAGGTGGCCGCCGCTCGAGCCGACGAGCATGATCCCCCCGCGAGTGCCACTCCGCACGATGTCCCGCCCCGGCATCAGATGCTTCACCAACTCCCCGCTCTCCGGGTGAAACTACTGCACGCCCATCGGGCCCGCGCACCGAAGCCCCAGAACTTCACCCGTTGCGACGCGGCCCGAGGAGGCAAATGACTGCAAGTGATCGGCTCCTCCCATGGGGTGACGACCGGTCAGTAGGCGCCGGACGAGCGGATGACGGCGGTCATCGTACGAGCCAGGATGACCACATCGAGGGCCAGCGACCAGTTCTCGACGTAGCGCAGGTCGAGCCGCACGGCCTCCTCCCACGGGAGGTCGGCGCGACCACTGACCTGCCACAGGCCGGTCAGGCCGGGCTTGACCACCAGGCGGCGCCGGACGTGGCCGGCGTACAGCTCCACCTCCGACGGCAGCGGCGGCCGCGGGCCAACCAGTGACATGTCGCCGCGCAGGACGTTGACCAGTTGCGGCAGCTCGTCGACGGAGTAGCGACGCAGCCAGTGACCCAGAGAGGTCACCCGGGGGTCGTGGCGGACCTTGAACAGCACGCCGTCGTGCTCGTTGAGCGAGCGGACTTCGGCCAGCCGCTCCTCCGAGCCGACGTACATCGTCCGGAACTTGTAGAGGGAGAAGGTCTGGCCCTCCTTGCCGACGCGGGTCTGCCGGAACAGGGCAGGACCCGGGCTGGTCAGCCGGATGGCGATGCCGACGCCGATCAGGGCGGGGGTCAGCACGATCAGCGCCAGGGCAGCGAGGGCGATGTCGAAGGAGGTCTTGACGACCCTGCGGGCGCCGGCCAGCTCGGGGTGTTCGACGTGCAGCAGCGGCAGCCCGTCGATCGGCCGGATGGTCGTACGCGGGCCGGCGACGTCGATCAGGGCTGGTGCCACGAACAGGTCGGTGCCGGTCTTCTCCAACTGCCAGGCCAGGCCACGCAGTACCTCGGCGTCGAGCTCGGGACAGGCGAGGACGGCGACCGCGTCGGCGCCGCAGGCCTCGACCGCGCCCACCACGTCGTTGAAGGTGCCCAGGACGTCGACGTCGACGTCGTCGAGGCGCTGCCGCCGGGGGCGGTGTGGTGGCAGGCACGCGCCGACCACCTGGACGCCGTGATAGCGCTCCCGCGACAACTGCCGGCACATGTTCGCGACCGCACGCTCGTAGCCCACGAGCACGACCCGCTTCATGAATCGCCCGTCCCGGCAGCGGTTGCGGTGCAGCCACTTGCGCAGGGCATGTCGGCCGACGAGGTCGCCGAACGCCAGGAGCGTGACGACGATCGCGACGTAACCACGGGCCAGGCTGAGATGGACCGTGTAGGACACGAAGGCGATGCCGGCGGTGAAGCCGGCCACGGCGACCAGGACCCGGCGGTACTCGTCCGGCCCGACGTAGAGGAAGCGCGACTCGTAGGCCTGGCACAGGGAGAGGGTGAGCAGCCAGGCCAGCGGCAGAAGCAGGCTCAGCGCGAGATACCGGGGGATGTACCAGCCCTGCGCCGCGAACCGCACGAAGTAGGCGGTGCCCCCGGCGAGCACGGCAACGGCGACATCGATCGCGACAACGAGGCGGAGGTATTCGCCCTCCCACCGCTGGCTCTGGGTGGCGACGGCTCGCGGCGCCGCCTGAGCAGCGCCTGCGTCGGCCGTCTGGAAGGTCTCGAAACCTTCTGCCCCCACGCTGGAGGAGTCCAGCGCGTCCATGGCTACGCCCCCCTCTTGACGAGCCAGCCCGCCCCGAGGCCGGTGCTCCGTTGCTTTTTTGGCTTGCTTAACGTTGAATCGCAGCACACCCGCGCTAAATGATCAACGAAGCCACAAGTTACCTCGTCCCACGGACGATGAACACCCCTCATTCGGGTGATCCTGCGTAGTCAGTCGTTGAACCGGTTCTGCGCGCTCGCGAGATCTCCGGAAAGCAGGGCTGCGACCGCATCGGCGGCCCGGTCGACATGGCTCGGCAGATCCTTTCGCTCGGCGGCCGCGAAGTCGCGTAGGAGGAAGTCGGCAGGGTCCTGCCGGCCAGGTGGCCGCCCGATGCCGAAACGTACCCGATAGAAGTCTCCGCTCGCTAATGCACCCCTTAGAGAGCGGAGACCGTTATGCCCGTTGTCTCCGCCGCCGAGCTTGAGCCGCAAGGAACCGTAGGGCAGATCGAGCTCGTCGTGTACGGCGATGATCTGCTCGACCGGCACCTTGAAGAAGTCGCGCAACGCGGCAACCGGGCCACCGGACAGGTTCATGTAGGCCTTGGGTTTAGCCACGATCAGGCGGACGCCGTCGAGGCGGCCATCCACGATATCGGCACGACCCTTGTGTGCCTTGAACCGAGCGCCCATGCGTTCGGCAAGCAGGTCGGCGACCATGAAGCCGACGTTGTGCCGGTTGCCGGCGTGGCGCGGACCGGGATTTCCCAGGCCGACGACCAGGCGGGGCTCTCCGGAAATGGCCGTCGGCTCTCGTCGCGGGGCGGGGCTCAGGACTGGGGCGGCTGCGCCTGCGCTCCGTCGCCGGAATCGGCCGCCCCGTCGGCCTCGGCAGCGGGTGCGGCGGCAGCCTGCTCCTCGTCGGTGGCCTCGCGCTCGATGCCCACCTCGGCCTCGGCCTCGGCCAGCTCGGCGTCGAGCTGCTCGGCGGTCGGGGCGGCGAGACCCTGTACGACGATGTGCGAGCCGTCGGTGACCAGCGTCGCGCCCTCGGGCAGGGCGACGTCAGCGGCGGTGATGTGCTGGCCGACGACCAGGCCCTCGATGCTGACATCGACCCCACCGGGAATGTGGGTGGCCTCGGCCTCGACGGCCAGCGTCACGAGCTGCTGGTCGACCAGCGTGTCGGGAGCCGCGGCACCGGTCAGCGTCACCCGGATCTCGACGGTGACCTTCTCGCCGAGGCGGACCAGGACGAGATCTACATGCTCCAGGAAGCCCTTGATCGGATCCCGCTGCACCGCCTTGGGCAGGACCAGCTCGCGCTCACCATCGAGATCCAGGCTGAGCAGGACGTTGGGGGTCTTCAGCGCACGCATCAGCTCGTGGCCGGGCAGCGAGATGTGCACGGGGTTGCGGCCGTGGCCGTAGACGACGGCAGGGACCTTGCCGGCCCGCCGGGTGCGCCGGGCGGGGCCCTTGCCGAACTCGGTGCGGGGCTCGGCGACGATGCGGACCTCGGCCACGGTGAAATCCTTCTGCTCGTGAGGGTGGTTATCTCGACGCGGCTGGCAGGGGTGACTGGGCATCACTGCACCGGGCAAGAGACCCAGTCTAGCCGCGCGGGCACGGTCGCGTGAAACCGGTGCCGTGCCGGGATGGCTGCGCAGGCTAGCTGTCGCCGCCGAACATCGACGTGACCGAGCCGTCGTCGAAGACCTCCCGGATGGCCCGGGCGATGAGCGGGGCGATGGAGAGCACGGTCAGCTTGTCGCACCGCTTGTCGTCGGGGATCGGCAGCGTGTTGGTGAGGACGACCTCGCTGATGCGGCTGTTCTTCAGGCGGTCGACCGCCGGGCCGGACAGCACGCCGTGTGTGGCGGCCGCGATCACGTCGGTCGCGCCGGCCGCGAAGAGCGCCTCGGCCGCCTTCACCGTCGTGCCGCCGGTGTCGATCATGTCGTCGACGATGACGCACGTACGGTCCTCGACATCGCCGACGACCCGATTGGCCTTGGCCTCGTTGGGCACCAGCGGGTCGCGGGTCTTGTGGATGAACGCCAGCGGACAGCCGCCGAGCCGGTCGGTCCAGCGCTCCGCCACCCGCACCCGGCCGGAGTCGGGTGCCACCACCGTCACCCGACTGGTGTCGAGCCGGTCGGCGAGGTAGTCGGCCAGCAGGGGCAGGGCGAACAGGTGGTCGACGGGCCCGTCGAAGAAGCCCTGGATCTGCGCGGTGTGCAGGTCGACCGTGAGGATCCGGTCGGCACCGGCGGTCTGGAACATGTCGGCGACCAGCCGGGCCGAGATCGGCTCCCGGCCACGGTGCTTCTTGTCCTGCCTGGCGTACGGATAGAACGGAGCGACGACCGTGATCCGCTTGGCCGAACCGCGCTTGAGGGCGTCGACCATGATCAACTGCTCCATCAGCCACTGGTTGATGGGCGCACTGTGGCTCTGCACGACGAAGGCGTCGCTGCCGCGTACGGATTCCTGGAAGCGGACGTACATCTCGCCGTTGGCGAAGTCGTAGGCGGTGGTGGGCGTCGGGGCCACCCCCAGCTCTTCACCGATCTCGTCGGCCAGCTGCGGATAGCCGCGCCCGGAGAAGAGCATGAGGGTCTTGTGGTTGACCTTCTCGATACCGCTCACGAGACTGAGTCGTCCCTCTCCGGTCCGGCTTCGGCGCCTGGCACGCCGGGCTCGAGCTGCTGCCGAGCGCGAGCGGCGGCGCTCGCCGACGGGGTGCCCGGCCGCTGCCGCTCGACCCAGCCCTCGATGTTGCGCTGCTTGCCCCGGGCGACCGCGATAGCGCCGGGCGGTACGTCTTCGGTGATCACCGAACCGGCCGCCGTGTAGGCGCCGTCGCCCACGCTCACCGGGGCGACGAACATGTTGTCCGCCCCCGTGCGCGCGTGCGAGCCGACGACGCTGCGGTGCTTCGTGACGCCGTCGTAGTTGACGAACACGCTGGAGGCCCCGATGTTGCTGCCCTCGCCGATCGTGGCGTCCCCGACGTAGGTCAGGTGCGGCACCTTGGCACCGTCGCCGAGGTCGGCGTTCTTGATCTCCACGAAGGTGCCCGCCTTGGCGCCGCGGCCGACGACGGTGCCGGGGCGGAGGTAGGCGAATGGACCGACACTCGCCTCAGGGCCGACCTCGGCTCCGTCGCACTGGGCGCGCACGACCCTGGCGCCTTCGCCGACGGAGGTGTCCCGCAGGGTGCACTCGGGGCCGACCTCGGCTCGGGTGTCGACCCGGGTGCGGCCCAGCAGCTGGGTCGACGGGTGCAGCACGACGTCACGCTCGAGGCGCACCGCCACGTCGACCCAGGTCGTCGCGGGGTCGACGATCGTGACGCCCTCACGCATCCACCCGTCGACCAGGCGGTCGCGCAGGCGGCCCCGCGCGGCAGCCAGCTGCACCCGGTCGTTGACCCCTTCGGTCTCGCCGGCGTCGCTGGCGATCAGGGCGCCGATGGCATAGCCGTCGGCGACCAGGACGCCGATCACGTCGGGGAGGTACTCCTCGCCCTGGACGTTGTCGGTGCCGATCCGGCCCAGCGCCGCGCGCAGCAGGGCGGCGTCGAAGGCATACACGCTCGTGCCGACCTCGGTGACATCGAGCTCAGCGGGGATCGCGTCGCGGTGCTCGACCACCCGGGTGACCACTCCGGTGGTGTCCCGGATCACCCGGCCGTAGCCGGTGGGATCGGGCAGCACGGCGGTGAGCAGCGTGGCGGCAGCCTCGTCGCGCACGTGCTGCTCGACCAGCGTGGCCAGCGTGGCCGCCGTCAGCAGGGGCGCGTCGCCCGGAACGACCAGGACGGTGTCGTCGGCATCCGGGATCGCCTGCAACGCCAGGCGTACGGCATGGCCGGTGCCACGTTGCTCCTCCTGCACGACCGGCAGCGCATCAGGTGCTTCTGCGGCCAGCAACGCGACGACCCGGTCGCGGCCGGAGCCCACCACGACGGTGGTACGGGCCGGCTTCAACGGCTCGACGGCCGCGAGCACATGGCCGAGCAGGGAGCGGCCGCAGATCTCGTGCAGCACCTTGGGCGTGCCCGAACGCATGCGAGTGCCTTCACCGGCGGCGAGGATGATTACCGCTGCGGGGCGAGCGTCGGGCACGGACAGCTCCCCTCAGGCGCTTGAGACTCTCTTCGCACAGTAGCTGCGAACGTGGCCGGGCGGCCTGCCGGGTCGAGCGGCCGGGTCCGGTCGCCGACGCGGCACAGTGTTGCAGGCGGTCAGGCCGAGCGCGACTGCGGCGGCCGGAGGGTGCGCCTGCCCAGGAGTTCGGCCAGCTGCTCGGCCGCCATCGGCCGGGCGAAGTAATAGCCCTGACCGAAGTCACAGCGCAACGATCGCAGCTTCACCGCCTGTGCGGCGTCCTCGATGCCCTCCGCCACCGTGCCCAGTCCGAGGGTCCGGGCCAGCTTGATGATGGCATGGGCGAACGCGGCTTCCTTGAGGTCGGAGGCCACCCCGTCGATGAACGACTTGTCGATCTTGAGGATGTCGAGGGGAAAGCGTCGCAGGTAGGCCAGCGACGAGTGTCCGGTGCCGAAATCGTCGATCGCCAGCCGCACCCCTAGCTCCTTCAGCCGGTGCACCAGGTGGAGGGCGGCCTGCGTGTTCGCCATGACGGTGCTCTCAGTGATCTCGAGTACGAGTTGGTGCGGCGGGAGGCCGCTGTCGGCGAGTGCCCCGGCCACCGTCTCCACCAGGCCGGGCTGGAACTGCCCGGCAGAAAGGTTCACGCTGACCGACAACGGCGGCCCCTCCGGATGGTCGTCGGCCCACGCTTGGGTCTGCCGGCAGGCCTCGGCGAGCACCCAGGCACCCAACGGGACGATGAGCCCGGTCGACTCGGCGACGCCGATGAAGTCCACCGGGGGCACCAGGCCGCGCTGCGGATGCTGCCAGCGCACCAGCGCCTCGGTGCCGACGAGCGCTCCTCCTTTGAGCTCGACGATGGGTTGGTAGTGCACCACGAGCTGGTGCTCGTCGAGTGCCCGACGCAACGCGGTTTCGATATCCAACCGGGCCAGCGAGCGGCTGTGCATGACCTGCTCGAATCGCCGGTGGCGACCCTTGCCGGCCGCCTTCGCCTCGTACATCGCGAGATCGGCGTACCGCAGGAGGTCGTCGACCTCCTCGACGTGACTGTGCACGGCGACCCCGATGCTGGCCGAGATCGTGATCTGCTGCCCGGCCAGGGCAAACGGCTCCCTCAGCGCGGCCAGGATCTTGTCACCCACCCGATCGGCCTCGCAGGGATCCTTGATGTCCTCCAACAGGATCGCGAACTCGTCACCACCGAGCCGCGCCGTGGTGTCCACCAGCCGCACACAGGAGGTGAGCCGGGCAGCGACCGCCGTCAGCAACTGGTCGCCGAAGGCGTGGCCGAGGCTGTCGTTGACCAGCTTGAAGCCATCGAGGTCGAGGAAGAGCACGGCCAGCCCCGCCTGCTGACGGACGGCCCGGTGGAAGGCCGCCGTGAGCCGGTCGTTGAGCAGGGCCCGGTTGGGCAGCCCGGTGAGCCGGTCGTGCATGGCGTCGTGCCGCGCGCTGTCAAGGGCGTCGCGCAACGCCCGAGCTGTGGACGCATCGGTCATGGCCAGGCTGACGTGCTCGGCGAACGCGGTCAGGATGTCGCACTCGACGGGGGTGTAGCGCCGGCCCGGCTCACGGGAGGCAACGGCGAGACTGCCCGCCACGCGGCCGTTCTCGTGCACCGGAGCCGCCATCGCCGCTGTCACGCCGTCCGCGACCATTGGCTCCAGCGCGTCTGACGCCTCGGAGTAGTCCTCGATCACGACCAGCCGGTCCTCGGCCGCCGCGCGGCCGCCGGCTCCCGCGCCCGGCCCGCTGTGCCGAGTGGCGTCCCGCAACTCCGGAGTCAGACCGGTGGACGCGATCATCTCCAGCCATCCCGGCCGGTCCGGATTCAGCCAGCGCAGGCCGACCATCTGGTCACCGGTCAGCTCTGCGACGCCTCGGGCGATCGCGGCGTGAATCTCGTCGATAGGAGCGCGGGTGCTGATCAGCCGCTGGATCAGCGCCAGCTGCACGAGGAGTTCCTGGCGCTCCTGCAACGAGGAGAACAGCCGGGCGTTCTGCTCGGCCTGCCGCTCGCTCTCCACTCGAAGCCGCCGCTCCTCGGCCAGCACCCGCAGCCCGCGCAGCGACAGGCTCAGGACGCGCGCGAGACCACGCAGCAGGTTGCGCTCTTCGGGGCCGTACGGGCCGCTTCCGGAACGGGCGACCAGCAGCCTGCCTCCGTCGAGCTCCTCGAAGGCGACGGAGAGCACATCACAACGCCCGACACCCGGCACGTCGAGGTAGCTGTCGCGGGCCGCCGCAGCAGCGCGCAGTTCCGCGTCCGGCACCCGGTCACGCGCGAAGCCCACCGATGACACCACTCCGTTGACGTCGACCAGGGCGCCGACTTCGGCCTCGAGAGCCTCGGCCGCCCGCTCCACCGCCGCGCGTAGCGCCGCGGGAGCGTCGGCCACGGAGGACACCGCGGCGAGAAACTCGGTGAGCTGATGGGCCGACCAGCTGGTGTCGGACTCCATGGCACCTACCCGAGCGCGAGGACGACGAGGGTCTGGTTGTGGAAGCCGGCGGTCCCCCGGGTACGTGCTATCTCCCCATATGTGTAGAAACCGGCGACCGGCGCTCCACCGGCTTGCTGGGAGATCCGGTCAACCTCGCGCTTGATCCCCTCACTGCCAAGGACCCCGCGGCGGGCGATGCAGTCGAAGGCGACGAAGCCCAGTGGCGGTAGCCCGGCGAGTTGGGCGAGGGCCGATGCACACGCCTCGTCGGTGGCGGCCAGCACTGACTGGATGTCGCCCTCCATGATCCACGCCAGGCCGCCCTGGGGCACCGGGGCGATGCAACCCAGTGATCGGTCGGCGAAGTCGGCGTCGGCCACGAAGCGCACCTCCTCGCCGCTGCGCCTGCTGATACCGAGCGGGTGGGTCTGTGCGAAGTGGGTGAACGCCGCCTGGTCGGTATGCGCCTCGGCGGGGGCGTTGAGAACGCGTAGGTAGACGTCCAGCGCGGGCTCGTCGTCCAAGGAGAGGACTCGGGTGCCACTGCTGTGGGAGACGAGCATCGGGCTGCCTACCGGGCGCCAGCCGTGACTGACGCCGATGCCGAGCGACGCGTCGGAAGTCAGCGCGACGGCCACGACGGCGTTGTCCATCACATGTTCGCCGTGGAAGACGAACGTGCGCTTCATCTCGAGGTTGTCGCCGGCACAGCCCCCGACGAGCGGTACCTCCGCGCCCACGACGCCATAGGCGCCGCGCACGATCTCCTGCTGGTCGCCGGCAAGGCCGTCGGTCAGCAGGAGCAGAACACGGTGACCTTTGTCCCCGACCCGCTCCATGCACTCCGCCGCTCTCGCGCCTGCACGGCGCAGGTCGTCGGAAGCATCCGTCGTCGATGCGACGGCCACCTCGAAGCCCGGCCCGCCGAGGCACAGCACGATGACGGTGTTGTCGCCCGGTCCGCTGGTGGAGATCTCACCCGAAGTGGAGCAGCCGACGAACGGCAAGCCGTCAGCGGCGGCGGCCACGCCGGCGGTGAGTTCTTGCAGGTCGTAACTCGGGGAGCTGAACACCAACAGGAACTTGGCCCCTTCGCCCGCGTCCAGCGCCTCGGTGGCCGCGAGCACACCGGCGGTCCGGGCGTCCGGATCGGCCGACCGCCCGAGTCCGAGCCAGCGAGTGGGCCTGGTCAACTCACGCGCAGCAAGGGTGGTCACAAGTGCAGTGTCGGCAAGGAGGGCCGACTCCTGAACCCCGGTGGCCTACCAGGAGCGCCCAGGCCACCGAGACTCTTCAGCCACCGGCGGACCTCGGCTCCCGGGGTAGGAATCGAACCTACGAGTACCTAGATCCAAAATCTAGTCGCCCATGCCAGCAGAGCAACCCGGGACCGGCCTTCGGCTAGAAGTCTACGTCCCGGACGACGGCGGGTGCGGACGACGGCCCGGCGCCGCCCGGACGGGGTTGCGCTTTTGCGCGGTCCCGGGGATGGCGGGCATCACGCGCCAGAAAGTTGGCAGGTTACGGTTCCGTAAGTTACGGTTACGTAGCCAGCAAGTACGACCTCATCCCGCGTAGAGACCGAGGACGCCTACATGACCACTCCCCGGAACACCGCCCTGCTCGAGCCGCCCGCACCCACGGGCGGCCGGAAGCCGCTCACCGACGAGGTGAAGTCCGGCTGGGAACAGGGTGCGCTCTACCTGTTCGTCATCGTCCCGTTCCTCGCCGTGCTCGCCGCGGTGCCCGTGGCGTGGGGCTGGGGCCTGGGCTGGCACGACGTGGTGATCACGGCGGTCTTCTACATCGTCTCCGGGCTGGGCATCACCGTCGGCTTCCACCGCTACTTCACGCACGGCTCGTTCAAGGCCAAGCGTGGCCTGCGGATCGCGCTGGCTCTCGCGGGGACCCTGGCCATCGAGGGCCCGGTCATCCGCTGGGTCGCCGACCACCGCCGCCACCACGCCTTCAGCGACAAGGACGGCGACCCGCACTCGCCGTGGCGCTACGGCACCAACATCCGCGCACTGGCCAAGGGATTCTTCCACGCACACGTCGGCTGGCTCTTCGATATCGAGCAGACCAACCAGGCGCGATTCGCACCCGACCTGCTCGCCGATCCCGACCTCAAGAAGATCGACCGGGCCTTCCCGTACATCGTCGCGTTCAGCCTGCTGGGGCCCGCCGTGGTCGGCGGCCTGTGGTCCATGTCGTGGACGGGTGCGATCACCGCGTACTTCTGGGCTAGCCTCGTCCGGATAAGCGTCCTGCACCACGTCACCTGGTCGATCAACTCGGTCTGCCACACGATCGGTGAGCAGCCGTTCGCGGCCCGCGACCAATCGCGTAACTTCTGGCCGTTGGCGATCATCAGCTTCGGGGAGTCATGGCACAACCTGCACCACGCAGACCCGACCTCGGCACGACACGGCGTCCTCCGCGGTCAGCTCGACCCGTCCGCCCGGGTGATCCGCTGGTTCGAGCAACTCGGCTGGGCCACCGAGGCCCGCTGGCCCTCACGCGAGCGAATCCAGAGCAAGCTGCTGGCCAACGACAGCCGGTGACCTCATCAGCGGGATAGCCGACAATGCTCCTCGCGATACCTCACGGGATCGCCGGCAGCGAGTGCGCATGACCGGCAAGGAGCGCCGCGAGCAACTTCTCGACGTCGGCCGGAGCCTGTTCGCCGAACGCGGCTTCGAGGCGACTTCCATCGAGGAGATCGCCTCCCGCGCCGGGGTGTCCAAGCCTGTCGTCTACGAGCACTTCGGCGGCAAGGAGGGGCTGTATGCCGTGGTCGTCGACCGCGAGATGCAGGCCCTGCTCGACCGGGTCACCGGCGCCCTGACCGGCGGCCACCCCAAGGAGCTCCTCGAGCAGGCCGCCCTGGCACTGCTGGTCTACATCGAGGAACAGACGGACGGGTTCCGCATCCTGGTACGTGACTCGCCGGTGGTCAGTACCGGCGGTAACTTCTCCAGCTTGCTCAACGACATCGCCAGCCAGGTGGAGTACGTCCTCGCCGCGGAGTTCAAGTCCCGTGGCTTCGAGACCAAGCTGGCCGGGCTGTACTCCCAGGCGCTCGTCGGCATGGTCGCCCTGACCGGGCAGTGGTGGCTGGAGGCGCGCAAACCCAAACGCGACGAGGTGGCCGCCCACCTGGTCAACCTGGCCTGGAACGGCCTGTCCCACCTCGAGGCCAAACCCCGCCTGGCCGTCACCCAGAAGCGCTGAGGAAGGCGCCGAGCGTCTCGTACACGGTGCACACCCGTTGGCGGCGCCGCGGCCACCATCGGGGTGTTGTCTGCCAGCAGATGGCACAAAGACCGCGGCCGTCGATGCGGTGCCGATCCGAGAGCGCCTGCGCCGCGCCGAGGACGGCGACGAGTGCCCTGTCGGGTATCACGTCTCCAGCCTGGATGGTGTCGATCAGGCTGGCGAGTTCGTCGGTGACCAACCGCTGCTGGTTGGCGAATACGCAAGCCGGGAAGGCGTGGCTCATCGTCGCTGCCCGCCACCGCCGATGACGACCAACCTGGCCCTCGCCTCGGTTTCGATGATGATTCGCCCGGCCGCAAGGCTGCCGGGTAGCTGGGAGAGGTGCCCCCCAGGCCCCAGCCCAGCACGTGACTCGGCTGCTGGCACAAGTTCCGGCACGGCCTCCGAGGCGCAAACCTTGTCCGATCGCGACCGGCCCGTGACCCCGAACCCAGCATCGAATACGACCATGTCATCTCGGCCGACGGGCAGTTCCATGGTGAACAGGCAACCGTTTGCGGCACGTGACCGCCAGAGCAGGATCAACGCACCGATGCCGCACTCCTGGGGCATGGCGCCGCCAGACCTGACGCACGCCGCGTGCCACGGGCTACCGTGTCTCAGGGCAAGGAGGGCTCCGACATGGCGGTCAAGCGGCACGGACTCGCGAACCGACGGAAGGCAGCCGGGTTCAGCCAGGAGGCACTCGCCGAGCACCTCGGCGTGGACCGCTCGACGGTGTGTCGCTGGGAGCGCGGGGAGACCGAACCGCAGCCGTGCCTTCGCCCGGGTTTGGCAGCTGCTCTCGGCCTGGGCCCGGACGACCTCGATATACTGCTGCATCGAGCCGACTTCACACCGCGGCCAGCCCTCAATCTCGGCGAGCATGGCGGCCCCGCGATCGGGTGGCCTGGCCAGCTTCTCCGGCTCAAGCCCGCGCCCAAGGGGTTCGACGACGACCCTAGCCTCCACACATTCGAGCACAGGCTGCGTCAAGCCTGGGACAGCCGGTCACGGGCCAGACGTGCGAATCCCTGCCTGGTCCTCGTCGGCGGCTTCGCCGGCTCGGGAAAGACCGAGTTCGGCCGGTTCCTCAGCGGAACGACCGGCTGGGCTCACCTCGACAAGGACGCGTTGACACGGCCCCTCACCGAAACACTCCTGCGCTCGCTGGGTTCCGACCCCAACGACCGCCACACCAACCTTTACGCGAGTCAGGTGCGGCCACATGAGTACCGCGCCCTCATGAGCGCCGCATTCGGCAGCCTCGACAGCGGGAGCTCCACCGTGGTCAGTGCACCGTTCCTCCGCGAGATGCCCGGGGACCCCTGGCTTCAGCGGCTGGCTGCCCGCTGCATGGCCCGCGCGATCGACTTCGTCTTGATCTGGGTCGACACCGACTTGGAGACCATGCACAGCCACCTGCAGGCACGCGACGCCGCCCGCGACACCTGGAAGCTGAATCACTGGGAGAACTACCGGGACTCGGTCGACATCAACATCCGTCCCAGCCACCCCTACTTTCTCGTCGACAATCGGCAGAATGCCGCCGTCGGCCTGTTGGATCAAGCCCAGAGACTCGTCGATGCGAGATGTGATGACTGGTAGCGCGATCGTCTTGTACGGCCCGCCAGCAAGCGGTAAGAGTGCGATCACCTCCGAGCTGTCAGCCCTTCATCCTGACTTCGTCCTATTCAGGCGCATCAAGATCGGCGGCGGATGCCGCGATGGCTACCGGGACGCCGCAGAGTCCGAGGTCGACGCGCTACACCGCGAAGGACTCGTCCTGTACGAGAACACCCGCTACGGAAACACCTACCTGGTCGATCAACCCGAGTTGGGCCGGATGATCGATACGGGGCTGGTGCCGATCGTTCACGTCGGGCAGCTGGCCGGGGTCCGCGCGATACAGCAATATTCCGCCGCGTGGCTGGCCGTACTCTTGTGGTGCTCCAGAGCCACCACGGCGAAGCGCGTGCGGGCGCGCGCTTCCGGCGACCTCGACGCCCGCGTCGCCGCCTGGGACGAGACGGCACGCGACATCAAGAACCGCCGGGCGGGAGACTTCGCGCTCCACATCGACACCACAAGGTCGTCGGCCGCCACTGCTGCGATCACTATTCACGCCGCGCTCTCCGGTCCGATCGGCGGCCGATAGCAGCGTGGGTGTCGAGATCGTCATCCCCGCCCTCATGTTCCGGACGCCGTCGGGCGACTTCGACCCTTTCGCCACCCAGCGGTACGCACACCGAGCGGCGCGAACCTGGATCGACCGATTCATCCTCTCCGGCTCCACCACCCGAGGCGACCTCCTGTCCGTGGCCGAGCGCGCGGCGATCCTCGATCTCTGGGTTGCCGCGGTGGAGCCGTCACGACTGGTCGCGTGTTGCTGGTGCGACGAAGACATGCGGCTCGCCGGACAGCGCGGCATCCGCCCGATCGTCGTGATGCGCGGCCTGGAGACACACCATCAGGCGCTCGCCTTCTTCGCTCAGCTTCCCGCCGGGGCCTACGTGTACAGCCATCCCAGGCATACACCGATCACAGTCGACGGGACGCTCGCCAGCGCCGCCACCGAGGAAGGCATCCTGCCCGGCGGAGCGAAGCTTGCCAAGGCAGGACTGGACGATATAGCGGCGGTGCGTGACGTCGCTGGACCCGGATTCACACTCTGGGACGGATCATCACGCCACATCCGAGCCAGCATTCGCAGTGGCGCCTCAGGCGTGGTGGCCACTCCGCTCGCCGATCTGCCAATGCCCTTCCCCGCCCGCTCGATAACCGCGATCCAAGCCGTCACAGACGAGGCCCAACGCAAGCTCGACCGACATGCGACTCGGCGCACGCGCCTCAATTGCCTTCTGAGGTCCGCGTCGCGCGGTTCCACAGCTCCTCCACCGGCACCGCCTGGCGAGGTCCGCCAGGCCCGCCGACGTTCCGACACAGTGAACGGTCCCGATCCTTGACCGCCGCCCGAGCGTTCCGCTCAGCCGCCCCGTGTCCCTGGTCTCACATCGGCGGCGCGGCGCCCGAACGCCCAGGGCTGTCCGACGCCGAGGCTTTCGACCGAGAAGGGGCGGGGTTCGCGGCGCTGACCCGACCGTACAAACCGAAGCTCAGCAATGCCAGGCCGACGACGAAGCTGAAGATGACGTTGTTCATCCGGAACGCCAGGAAGTTGGCGTCGGTACGGATGAGGGCCAGGTTGATCAGGCCGGAGGCGAGCAGGATCGAGCCGACAACAGTGTTCGTCGTGGCGGCGAGGTTGCCGGCGACGGCAGCAGCGCCGATGAGCACCAGGCCGAAGACCAGCGACAGCAAGCTGAGCAGCCCGTTGGAGTGCAGGCCCAGCACCGATTTGCCGTGAATCGTGAAGAACTCCACGCCCGTGAGGAAACCGGCCGCGCCGAAGACCACCAGGATCGCGCCGCAGACGAAGCCGCCCACCCGGTAGACGCCGCCCAGTGGGCTGTTCAGCGGCAGATGCTCCTCCATGGTGCAGAAAACTACCGGATGGCCTGCTCGACCACGGCCGCGGTGGCCAGGAGCATCGCCTCGGAGCCGGCCGGGCCCACGAGTTGCAGGGCGGTGATCAGCGGCCCGGACACCGGGATGCTGACCGCCGGCAGGCCGGCGGTGTTCACCGCGGCGGTGAGTTGGCCGATCCGCGACCTGGCGTGGTCGGCGAGCAGCGGCGGCTGGTCGGCTNNGCGTCGAGCGTTGCGCGCCAGGCCCGCGCCGCGGTGAGCAGCCCGGCCAGTTCGGCGTCGGTCGTCGACCGGCCGGTCTCCAGCAGGCGTACGGCGGCCTCGCTCAGCAGCCGCCGCCGGGCCAGCAGGTGACCCTGCGAGCGCCAGCCCTCCGCCCGGATGAGAGCCAGGCAGAGCCGCTGCGCCTCCTGCCAGCCGGCCACGGGCAGGTCCCGTACCGGCAGTTCCGACCGCGCCAGGGCCCGGTCGACCGCGTCGTCGATCTCGGGACGTACGGCGACGTCGGGCCGCACCCGCAGCACCTCGACAGCTGCTGGACCGGCCGCCTCGCCGGGAGCGAAGCCGGGCAGCAGCCAACCGGCGCCGACCACGAGACGGGCGACGTCGGCGGCCAGCAGGCCGACCGTGTCGAGGCTCGGCGCCAGCGGGTAGACCCCGGCGGTCGGCACCAGGCCGTGCGTCGTCTTGAGGCCGGCGACGCCGCAGCAGGCGGCCGGGAGCCGGACCGAGCCGCCGGTGTCCGTACCGAGCGCGACATCGGCCAGCCCCATGGCCACCGCCACGGCGCTGCCGGACGAGGAGCCGCCCGGCACGCGGAGTCGGTCGCGCGGGTTGGTCGGGGTGCCGAACTCCGGGTTGACGCCGGTGCCGCCCTGGCAGAGTTCGTGCAACGTGGTCTTGCCCACGATCTGGGCGCCGGCCGCCCGGGCGCCGGCCAGGCAGGCGGCGTCCTCCACAGCCGGCACCGCTTCGGCCGCAACGGCCCGGCAGCCGACGGTCGTGACGTAGCCCGCGACGTCTATGCAGTCCTTCACCGCCAGCCGTGGCCCGGCACCGACGGAAGCGGCCCGACTGATGAACACCGTCATTCGGCCGCCTCGAGCCAGGCATGCTCGGCGGCCTCGCGTTCGGCCGCCACCTGGCGGCGTTCCGCGTCAAGGCCGGACACCCGGGCGAAGTCGGTGGCCACCGCGGCCATCTCCTCCTGCAGCGTGCGTTCGCGGGCTTCCAGCCGGGCGACCAGCCGCTCGAGGCGAGCCAGCTCCCTGCGTGACCTACGCGAGTCGCCGACTCGCCCACGGGCCGGGCCGGGCGCGACCGCCGGCGGCGCCGCCGCGCGACGGCGCCTCTGCAGGTACTCCTCCACCCCGCCCGGCAGCTCCGAGAGCTGCCCGTCGCCGAG
>QHCA01000123.1:40174-45102 GCA_003244095.1 Pseudonocardiales bacterium
TCCAGCGCGGTCAGGGTGTCGATGTCGAGGTCGTTGGTCGGCTCGTCGAGCAGCAGGACGTTGGGCTCGCCCATCAGCAGCCGCAGCAGTTGCAGTCGCCGGCGCTCGCCGCCGGACAGGTCGGCGACCGGCGTCCACTGCCGCGCCGACGGGAAGCCGAACCGCTCCAGCAGCTGCCCGGCCGAGACCTGTGCGCCGCCGACGGTCGCGTAGCGGGCCACCTCCTCGACCGCTTCGAGCACCCGCTTCTGTTCGGGCAGCTCGTCGACCTGCTGGGACAGGTACGCGGAGCGCACCGTCAGACCGACCGTGACCCGGCCGCGTTGCGGTGCCGACTCCCCGACCAGCAGCCGCAGCAGAGTGGTCTTGCCCGACCCGTTCACACCTACCACGGCAACCCGCTCCCCCGGCCCGACCCGCCACGTTGCGTCGTGCAGCAGGACCCGGGCGCCGGCCTTGGCCGTCACGTCCTCGACGTCGTAGACGTTCTTGCCGAGCCGGGTCGTTGCCAGCGCCCGCAGGGACACGCTGTCCCGCGGCGGCGGCTCGTCGGCGACCAGCGCCGCCGCGGCGTCGAGCCGGAAGCGCGGCTTGGACGTGCGGGCCGGCGGGCCACGACGCAACCAGGCCAGCTCCTTGCGCAACAGGTTGGCCCGCCGGGCCTCGGTCGCATCGGCCACCCGGACCCGCTCGGCCCGGGCGAGTACATAGGCCGAGTAGCCCCCCTCGTACGGATGCACCTGGCCGCCGGCCACCTCCCAGGTCGTCGTACAGACCGCGTCGAGGAACCACCGGTCGTGGGTGACCACGACCAGGCCGCCCCGCCGCCCGGCCAGGTGACCGGCCAGCCACGACACGCCCTCGACGTCGAGGTGGTTGGTCGGCTCGTCGAGCACCAGCAGATCGGTTTCGGTGACCAGCAGCGCCGCCAGCGCCACCCGGCGGCGCTCGCCACCGGAGAGCCGCTCGACCGCTGCGTCCAGGCCCACCTCATGCAGGCCGAGCCCGTCGAGCACCTCGCGTACCCGGGCGTCGCCGGCCCACTCGTGCACCGCGTCGAAGGTCGGCCCGAGGACGACTGACCTGATCGTGCCCGGTGGTAGCCGGCCGTGCTGGCCGAGGTACCCGACCCGGAGGCCACCGGCCTGCGTCACCCGGCCGGTGGCCGGCGGCCGCTCGCCGGCCAGGATCTCCAGCAGCGTCGTCTTGCCGGCGCCGTTGGCACCGACCACGCCGATCCGGTCGGTGTCGTCCACCCCGAGGGAGACCGCGTCGAGCAGCACGGTGCCGCCGAAGGCCTGACCGGCCCGGGAGACGTTGACGAGATTGGTCACCGGGCGGTGGTGGTGACGACACGGGCGCCGGCCACGGGGCCGTACGCCGCCCGCACCGTCCGGCAGACGCCGGCGCCGGAGAGCGCGGCGGCCAGCCGCACGGCGTCGTCGGACGAGGAGGCGAGGAAGGCACAGGTCGGGCCCGACCCGCTGACCACCCGGCCGGTCGAGCCCAGGTCCTCACCGGCGTCGAGGGTGCGCCGCAGCGCCGGCCGCAGGGAGAGGGCGGCAGCCTGCAGGTCGTTGCTGAGGGCATGGCCGAGGCTGGTCGGCTCTCCCGAGCGCAAGGCGTTGATCAGCGAGTCCAGCGGCTCGGGAGCCAGCGCGACGTCACGCTCGCGCTTGCGGTCCAGCTCGCGGTAGACCTCCGGTGTGGACAGCCCGCTCTCGGCGACGGCCAGCACCCAGTGCCAGCGCCCGATGGCCAGCACCGGCGCCAGCCGCTCGCCGCGACCGGTGCCCAGAGCGGTGCCGCCGGTGAGCGCGAACGGTACGTCGCTGCCCAGGTCGGCTGCCAGGTCGAGGAGGGCGGCCCGGTCCATCGCGGTTCCCCAGAGGGCGTCGCAGGCGACCAGGGCCGCCGCCGCATCGGCGCTGCCACCAGCCAGGCCACCGGCGACCGGGATCGCCTTGACGATGTCGAGGCGGACCAGTGGCTCGACGCCGGCGGCCGCGGCCAGAGCCCGCGCCGCGCGGACCGCGAGGTTGCCGTCGTCCAGCGGCACCAGCGGCGCGTCCTCGCCGCGGACGGATACCGACAGCTCCGGTGCAGGCGACGCGGTCACCTCGTCGTAGAGGGATACCGCCTGGTAGACCGTGGTCAGGTCATGGAAACCGTCGGCGCGGAGCAGGCCAACGCTCAGGTGCAGGTTGAGCTTGGCCGGCGCGCGTACGGTCACGGGCTCCGGGTGGCTGGCGAGCTTGACCGGCGGCGGCCGACGGTAATCCGGCGGCACGGAACTGCTCAGGACGGCGCTCCTCCCGGGATCTGTGGTCGGTCACCCCGCGCCCTCGATGCTAGAGGCACCCAGCACCGCCGCAATGCGGGAGTAGGCGTGCACGTCGAGGGCCTCGCCACGCGCGCCGGGGTCGACGCCGGCGGCGCGCAGCACCTCCTCGGCCCGGGCCGGCGAGCCGGCCAGGCCGGCGAGGGCCGACCGCAGGGTCTTGCGGCGCTGCGAGAACGCCGCATCCACGACGCCGAACACCACCCCCCGCAGCGCCCCGGGCGGCGGCACGTGCCGCTCCATCAGCACCAGGCCGGAGTCGACGTTGGGCTCGGGCCAGAAAACGTGCCGGCTGACGGTGCCGGCCCGGCGGACATCGGCGAACCACGCCGCCTTGACCGACGGCACGCCGTACACCCGCGATCCGGGTGGCGCCGCAAGCCGCTCGGCCACCTCCGCCTGCACCATGACGAGGACGCGGCCCAGCGACGGCAGCAGGTCCAGCAGGTGCAGCAGGACGGGTACGGCGATGTTGTACGGCAGGTTGGCCACCATCGCCGTCGGCGGCGGACCCGGCACCTCCGTCAGCCGCAGCGCGTCGGCGGCCACGACGTGCAGCCGGTCGGCGCACTCCGGCAACCGGTCGTCGACGGTGCCGGCCAGGGCGTCGGCCAGCGCCGGGTCGACCTCGACGGCGACAACCCGGCGGGCCGCCGGCAGCAGGCCGAGGGTGAGCGAGCCGAGCCCAGGGCCGACCTCCAGCACGACGTCGTCGGCGTGCAGCGCCGCGGTGCGCACGATGCGCCGGATCGTGTTGGCGTCGTGCAGGAAGTTCTGGCCGAGTGACTTGGTCGGGCGCAGGCCGAGGCCGGCGGCGAGTCGACGCAGGTCAGCGGGCCCGAGCAGCCCGTCGGTCACGTGAAGAGGTTCTTGCCGCAGACCGGCCACTGGCCCGCGCCGGAGCGCTCGTACAGCAGTTGGGCACGGTAGGTCTGTTCGGACGGCGACGCGTCCGTGGGGATGCCGGCGCCGCCGACCGCGTGCCAGGTGCCGGCGCTGAACTGGTAGAGGCCGTAGTAGGGGCCGGCGGGGTTGACCGCCTTCGGATTGCCGCCGGACTCGCACCGGGCCAGCGCCGCCCAGTTGAGGCCGTCGGCGGACGGCGCGGGACCCGCCGGGGCCGGCTTGGTCCCGACGGCGAGGATCCGCGGACGCGGCACGGACGTGATGACCCCGGAGATCAGGCGCTTGGCCGTCACCTTGCCGTCGGTGATCGTGTACCGCCACGTCTGCAGGGTCACCCCGGGGGCCCCGGGGTCGAGCACCTTGGTCTGCCCGGCGACCAGGGAGGCGTCCGGCTTGCGCAGGACCGGCGGCGGCGTGGTCAGGTTGACCAGGCCGGTGGAACCCCGGATCCGGGTGACGGTGACCATCAGCCCGTCGATGAGCCTGGCGTCCAGGGGCAGCGACGCGCGATCGGTCGGGCCGAGCGTGACGTGCGTCAGCGCCAAAAGCTCGCGTACGGTGCCGACCGTCGTGCTCAGTACGGCCGCCTTGCCGTCGGCGACCACGCTCGCCTCCTTGGGCAGACGAAGTTGCAGGGCGATCCCGTCGAGGCCGATGCGCCGCGAACGGGAGGCCGACAGCCACAGGCCGCTGCCGCGCAGCCCGATCTGGGCCAGCAACTCGTCGACCGACCGGGCGGTGACCCAGATACGCCGCGGCAGGCCGTCGATGGTGATGGTGACCTGTCGGCCACGGCGCAGGACCACGTACGATCCCGCCGCCACAGCGGCATCGCGGTCAGGGGCCAGCAGATCGTGCCGCCCGACCGAGACGCCGGCCTCGGCGAGCACCCCGGCGACCGTGCGCCGCTGCGTGCTCACCACGTGAGGGGTGCCGTCGAGAAGGAGGGTGACCTGTTTGGTGGCCACGGCCAGCCCGGCGGTCGCGGCGACGAGCGAGGCCAGGACCAGTGTCTGCAGGACGATCGCGGTGACGCGACGGCGCACGTTGCTCCATCGGCAGTCGGTCCGGGCGGCACCCACCCCCGGCGGTCCAATGCACAGACCATAACGGCACCGGCTCATGGCCCGCCACCCAACACGCGTCTCGTACCGCTCCCTGAGCCTGCCCGGCTGCCCGATGAGCCCGTAACGCTACCTACTAGCGTCGGCACCGTGAACGCCGTGGAAGTCGAGAGCCTTGCCAAGTCCTACGGCCCGGTCCAGGCGGTCCGCGGCGTGAGTTTCGCCGTCCGGCAGGGCGAGGTATTTGCCCTGCTAGGGCCCAACGGCGCCGGCAAGACCACAACGCTGAGCGTGCTGGAGGGCTACACGGCGCCCGATTCGGGCAGGGTGGTGGTGCTGGGCGCCGACCCGGCATCCGGCGGCCGGGCGCTGCGCCAGCGCGTGGGCATCGTGCTGCAGGACATCGCCGTCCAGCCCTACCTCACGGTGCGTGAGGCGCTCCTCCGTACGGCCGCCTACTACCCCGAGCCGCGCGACGTCGACGAGGTGATCTCGCTGGTCGGGCTCGATACCGCGGCCGCCACCCGGGTGCGTCGGCTGTCGGGCGGGCAGCAACGCAGGCTCGACCTGGCCCTGGCCGTCGTCGGGCGGCCCGACCTGCTCTTCCTGGACGAGCC
>QHCA01000124.1:0-248 GCA_003244095.1 Pseudonocardiales bacterium
TGGGCGCCGGGCCAGCGCAGCTCACGTTCCATGTCGTCGGGTGTGCGGATCGACATGCCCTGGACGGTCGAGGTGAAGCCAGGTGCCTGCCGTTCCATCGACGCGATCATCGCCTCCGCGAACGGCTTGCGGTGCGCCGGCCAACCGCCGGCGACGTCGTAGGGCGCGCAGGGGCAGGCCAGGTAGACCGTGTGCCGGCCGGCCGGGGCGAGGCTGTCGTCAAGGGCGCTGGTGGTGAAGGCGTACGT
>QHCA01000124.1:275-9046 GCA_003244095.1 Pseudonocardiales bacterium
GCGCAGCTCCTCGACCGTCTCCACGTGGGACTGCAGGCCGTTGTGGTCGCCGGGCCGGGCCCCGGGATAGGCCGGCAGCCGGTCGACGGCCAGGTGGACCAGCATCTGCACGGCGTTGCCGCGGTGCGCGGCGGCGAGCTGCCGCCCCGCCGTACCCCCGAGGGGCGGGTCGAGCAGGCGCAGCAGGGACACGGTCGGGTCGATCGCGGCCACGACCACCGGAGCCTCGATCCGCTCCCCGGCGTCGAGCTCGACACCGCGGGTCCGGCCGCCCGTGGTCATGATCCGGCGCACGCAGGCTCCGGTCCGGACCGAGCCGCCGTACGACGCCAGCCGGGCCACCAGTGCGCTGGTCAGGCTGCCGGAGCCGCCGCGCGCGTGCCACTGGCCGTGCCGGTGATAGGCGGCCTGCCACATCGCGTAGAAGGAGCCGCCCGGCGAGTGGGGGCCGGCCGAGGAATGCGCGGCGAACGCGGCGACCGGGCCGCGGGTCAGCTCCGAGCCCAGGTGCGCGGCGAGCAGGGTGCCGTACGGCGCGATCAGGTCGTGCCCCAGGCCCCCCGGCCCGCCGAACCTCCACAGGGCGCGCAGCGCCGACCAGCTCCGGCCGGCGGTCACGCCGCCTTCGAGTCCCCCGACGGCGATGTCGACCAGCGGCAGGCAGCGCCGGATGAACCGGCCGTACGCCTGCGCCTCCGCCGGGTCGTGTTCGGCGATCGAATCGACCGTACGGTCGAGGTCCCGGAAGAACCGCACGACCCGGCCGTCGGCGAAGAAGCCGGCCGCGAACGGGTCCATCTCCAGGTACCGCAGGCCCGCCGCGGCCAGGTCCAGCTCGTCCGGGATCGACGTCATGTTGATCATGTTGTGGGCGACGGAGTGGGTGTCGAACCGGAAGTCGGGTGCGTCGGGCACGGTGGCTTCGGTACGCGAGCCGCCGCCGGGCCGGCCGGACTGCTCGAGCACCAGCACGTCGAGCCCGGCCCGGGCCAGGTAGCACGCGGCGATGAGCCCGTTGTGCCCGGCCCCGATGACGACGACGCGATCGGGGCCGGTGGTCACTGGGCGTCGATTTGCAACGGTGGCCCGTCGAGGGCGCAGTGCAGGTGCGGTCGGCCCGCGGCCTCTGCCGGTGTCGCGGCCTCTGCCGGTGTCTCTGCCGGGCGCTGCGGCTCGGCGGCCGGCGGGTTGCGGATCAGCGCGGCGGCGAGCAGGCCGCCAGTGGCACACACGGCGGCCGCGACGACGACGGCGATGCGGAATCCGTGCGCGAAGGCGGCCGGGTGGAGGTAGGTCGCCCCGGTGATTCCCGCCAGCGGCGGGAGCACGGCTACGGCGATGAGGCCGCCGGAGCGGGCCACGGCGTTGTTGACCGCCGACGCGACACCGGCGTGCTCCATCGGCGCCGCCGCCAGCGCCGTCGAGGTCAGTGGCGCGACCGTGATCGCCAGCCCGGTCCCGAGGACCAGCATCGCGGGCAGCACCTCGGTCAGGTAGTTGCCGGAGGCGTCGATCCGCGTCATCAGCACCATCCCCGCGGCCACGACGAACGGCCCGACCGACATCTGCAGGCGCGGGCCGATCCGGGCCGCCAGCGCCCCCGAGCGCGCGGAGAAGGCCAGCATCAGGGCGGTCACCGGCAGCAAGGCGGTGCCGGCCTGGATCGGGGAGTAGCCGGCGACCTGCTGCAGGTGCACGGGCACCAGGAAGACCGAGCCGCCGAGCGCCCCATAGACCACGAAGGTGACCAGGTTGGCGCCGCTGAACTGTCGCGACCGGAAGACCGCGAGCGGGAGCAGAGGGGCCCCCGAGCGGGCCTCGACGAGGACGAAGGCGACCAGCGCGGCGACGCCGGCGAGCAGTGGCAGCAGCACGGCCGGCGCGGCCCAGCCCTTGGCCGGGCCGTCGGTCAGGGCGTACGTCAACCCGGCCAGGCCGGCCGCTGCCAGCAGGGCGCCGGTCAGGTCGAGGCGCGCCGGCGCTTCGGGGTCGCGCGACTCGGGCACCTGCCGGGCGGCGATCAGGAGTACGGCCAGTGCCAGCGGCAGGTTGATGAGGAAGATCAGCCGCCACGACACGGCGCTGATCAGGTAGCCGCCGAGGAACGGGCCGACCGCGACGGCCACCCCGCCGAGCCCCGACCAGGCGCCGATGGCCTTGGACCGGTCGCCGGGAGCGAATGACGCCTGCAGGATCGCCAGGCTGCCCGGCGTGAGCATTGCCCCGCCCACCCCCTGCAGGATCCGGGCCGCGATCAGCATGGGGGCGTTGACCGCGAGCCCGCACAGCAGCGAGGCGATGGCGAACCACGCCACGCCGACCATGAACACCTTGCGCCGGCCGTAGCGGTCGCCCAGCGCGCCACCGGCCAGCAGCAGGCCGGCCAGCGCGAGCGTGTAACCGTTGACCATCCACTGCAGCGCGCCGAAGCCGGCCGTGAAGTCGCGGCCGATGGTCGGCAGCGCGATGCCCACGACGGTGGCATCCAGCGCCGCCATCCCCGATCCCAGGACGGTGGCGGCGATGACCCAGCGGGCGCGTGCGCTGCCGTACTGCAGGATCTCGGCCATCTGGCGACCTTGGCACACTCACGGCGGTGCTGTCACAAGCACGCCGGTAGGGTCATCGCATGGCTGAATCCCCCCGCGACCCCGAGCAGTACGTCGACTCCGACCATCTGGTGGAGACCCAGGAGTCCCTGAGGGACGCCGACCCGGAGGCACCGTCGCTGGACGGCGGCACGCAGGAGACCGACAGCTACCTCGCCGCGGAGAGCTACGGCGTCACGGCGGAGGAAGCCGCCGTGCACGTCATCGACGAGTCCTGACCGGATCGGTCCGGCACCCGGCTCGATAGACCCTGTTGCCGCGGCCTGCGTACCGCTCACCATGGGGGCATGAAAACCGCACTCGTCGTCATCGACGTCCAGGAATCGTTCCGCCAGATGCCGAGCTGGGAGGCGATCTCCGACCCCGGCATCGTCACTGCGGTCAGCCGGCTGGTCGAGGTGGCCCGCTCGCGCGGCGACATGGTCGTCTGGGTGCTGCACGCCGAGCGCGGCAGCGGCGGCGTGTTCGACCCGGCCCTCGGGTATGTGGGCCTGATGGCCGGCCTCACCGTCGCCCCGGGCGAGCAGGTGATCACGAAGTCGGCACACAACGCCTTCACCACGACGAATCTGCAGCAGCTGCTCACGATGCAGGGAGTCGGTCACCTGGTGGTCTGCGGCATGCGTACCGAGCAGTGCTGCGAGACCACCGCCCGGGTGGCCGCCGACCTGGGCTACGAGGTCACGTTCGTCATCGACGCCACCGCCACCTCACCGATCGAGCACCGGGACGCGCCGCGCGGCCGGCCGCTGGCCGAGATCCTGGCCGACCCGCTGACGCTGTCCACCGCAGATGTGCGGGCGCGGACCGAGTACGCACTGGCCGGGCGCTTCGCCGCCATCCGGACCGTCGCCGAGCTCGACGCCGCGCCCGCAGCCCTGGGAGCCTGACCGGATCGTGACCCGGGTCGCCTTCCTGCTCGTTCCGCGGCTGCACCTGCTGGACCTCGCCGGGCCAGCGCAGGTGTTCTCGACCGCTGACGACCTCGGCCTGCCGTACGACCTGCACTACGTGGCCGAGCAGCCCGACGTGCCGACCGCGCAGGGTCTGCCGGTGCACGCGGAGGTGGCCTGGCCGCAGTTGGGACCCGACGACCTCGTGGTCGTGCCCGGCTGGCGGGCGCCCACGATCGGCTGCAACGGGCAGCTCACCGCGGCCACCCTGCGCCGGCTGCGCGCCCACCATGCGGCGGGCGGGACCGTTGCCAGCGTGTGTGCCGGGGCCGATGCGCTCGGGCGGGCCGGACTCCTCGACGGCCGGCGGTGCACCACCCACCATGACGTGCAGGAGGAGTTGGCCCGGCGCTACCCGCGGGCCACTGTCGTCCGCGACGTGCTGTACACCGTCGACGACCGCGTCGTGACGTCCGCGGGCATCGCGAGCGGCATCGATCTGGCCCTGCACCTGGTGGCGACCCGGCACGGCCCCGGGACGGCCGCCCGCATCGCCCGGTCGATGGTGGTCTACGCCCGGCGCAACGGCGAGGAGCCGCAGGCCAGCGCCATGCTGCGCCACCGCGCCCACCTCAGCGACGTCGTGCACCGGGTCCAGGACGTCATCGACTCGCGCTTCACCGACCGGCTGCCGCTGGCCGAGCTGGCTGCCGCGGGCCGGATCAGCGAGCGGACCCTGACCCGGCGCTTCGGCGAGGCGACCGGCATGACGCCGCTGCGCTATCAGCAGGTGCTCCGCCTGGAGGCCGCCGAGCACCTGATCGGACACGGCGCCACCGTCGAGTCGGCGGCGCGGGCCGTCGGCTTCGAGGAGGCCCGGATGCTCCGCCGCCTCAGATCCCGCTGGGCCAGCCGCTAAGGCAGCAACTTCCCGGAAGTCGCTGCTTTGACGGCCCTGAAAGCAGCGACTTCCGGGAAAACGGCGAAATGGCACGGGTCCTGGCCGCACTCAGCGAGCGGCACGGGAGGCCTAGGCCAACTCGCCCTCGCCGCGCTCGTGGGCGAGCAGCCGGCGCTTCATGTCCAGGCCGTAGAAGTAGCCGCCGAGGCCACCACCGGTGCGCACGATCCGGTGGCAGGGAACGACGAGGGCGATCCGGTTCTGCGAGCAGGCGGTCCCGGCGGCCT
This sequence comes from Pseudonocardiales bacterium, assembly GCA_003244095.1. Classification (GTDB taxonomy): domain Bacteria; phylum Actinomycetota; class Actinomycetes; order Mycobacteriales; family QHCA01; genus QHCA01. Next base: position 4,966 of record QHCA01000124.1, read on the forward strand.
GGCCCGCCCCGGGTGTGCCGGCCAGCGCGGCCAACTCGCCGTAGGTGATGGTCTCGCCCGGCGGCACCGCTCGCATCGCCTTCCAGGCGGCGGTACGGAACGCGCCGCCCGGCTGGTCGACCTCGATGGTGTCCAAGGCCGTGACGTCACCGGCGAAGTAGCCCCGCAACGCCGTGGTGATCGGACCCAGGTCGTCGACCACGGTCATCGGCATGCTGCGCCGGCGCGGGTCGAGCTGCTCGCGCTGCTCGGCGGGGGTCGCACGGAACCCGGCGGAGACGAGAACGTCGTTCTCGGCGATGGCCGTGAACGGCCCGACGGGGGTGTCGATGGTGCTTGCGGTGAGGCTCATCGGGAATCTGCTCCTTGGTCGGTCCAGAGGTACATGGCGGCGTAGGCCCGCCACGGGCGCCAGCGGTCGGTTTCGGTGATGCCGTGCCGGGTCATGGCGTGGCGCAGCACGAGGTCGGTGTCGGGGAAGGCGTCAGGATCGGTCAGGGCGCGCATGACGACGTACTCCACCGTCCACGGGCCGACGCCGGGCAGGGCCAGCAGCCGTTGCCGGGTCTCGGCCCGGTCGGCTCCGGGGCCGAGGTCGAGCTGGCCGCCCGCGACGGCCTCGGCCAGCGCGGTGAGGGCGCGGGCCCGCGCGCCGGTCAACCCGAGGCCGGCCAGGTCGGCCCCGGCGACCGCCGCGGCGGTGGGGAAGGCGTGGGTCAGGGCACCGTCCGGGGTGGGCAGCGCTGCAGCCAGCCGCGAGACGAGCCGGCCGGCCAGCGTGCGGGCGCCCGCCACCGACACCTGCTGCCCGAGGATCGCCCGCGTCGCCAACTCGAAGCCGTCGACGCTGCCCGGCACCCGCAGCCCGGGTCGGGCGGCCACCAGCGGCGCCAGTGCCGGGTCGGCCGACAGCACGGCACCGACCGAGTCGGGGTCGGCGTCGAGGTCGAACAGCCGGCGGCAGCGCTGCACCAGCCCGGCCAGATCGCGGACGTCGTCGATGCGGCACCGCAGCACCACGTGCCCGTCGGCCGGCTCCAGGGTGACGACGACGCGTGACGTGCCGTTCGTGACGACCCGGCGGTACGCCGCCCCGGTCACCTCCTCGACACCGGCCACCGCCCGGGTGCGCAGCCAGGCGAGCACCGCGGCGTCGTCGTACGGCCTGCGGTAGGGCAGCCGCAGGACCAGCCCGCCGGCTACGCCGTCCACCGGGGCAGGCGGGTGCCTGCGCAGGTCGCCCGGCGGGCAGCCGAACTCCGCCAGCATCGTGTCGTTGAACTGCCGCACGCTGGCGAATCCCGCGGTGAAGCACACGTCGGTCAGTGGCAGGCTGGTGGCCTCGATGAGCAGCCGGGCGGTCTGCGCCCGCCGGGTCCGGGCCAGCGCGAGCGGGCCGGCCCCGACCTCGGCGACCAGGATCCGGTGCAGGTGCCGCTCGCTGACGGCCAACCGGCGAGCCAGCCCGCCGACGCCCTCGGCATCGACGGTGCCGTCGGCTACCAGCCGCAGCGCGCGGGCGGCCAGGTCACCGCGGGCGTCCCACTCGCGGCTGCCCGGTGCGGTGTCTGGCCGGCACCGGCGGCAGGCCCGGAACCCGGCCGCGGCGGCGGCGGCGGCGTGCCGGTAGAAGCGGACGTTCTCCCGGCGGGGGATCTGCGCCGGACAGGACGGCCGGCAGTAGATGCCGGTCGAGGTGACCGCCGTGTAGAACCGCCCGTCGAACCGCGCGTCGCGGCTGCTCACGGCCCGGTAGCAGTGGTCGAAATCGGCGGTCAGCTCTGCTCTCATGTGCACGAGCATGCCACTGCTGTACGACAGCTACTGGCGGTTTTCGGACCTGGCCGTCTCAGGACGCCGCGGTACGAAAAGTGCGCCGGTAGGCGGCCGGCGGCACGCCGCGCTGCCGGCTGAAGTGCAGCCGCAGGGCGGCGGCGGTGCCGAACCCGGCCAGCCGGGCGACCGCCTCGATGGGCAGATCGCCGGCTTCGAGCAACTCCTCGGCGCGGGCCATCCGCTGCGAGAGCACCCAGGCGTGCGGGGTGGTCCCGGTGGCCGCGCGGAAGTGCCGGGCGAAGCTGCGCGGGGACATCGCGGCCCGGGCCGCCAGGGTGTCGACGGACAGATCCACGTCGAGGTGTCCGCGGGCCCAGTCGAGGGTGAGCACCAGATCGGCCGAGCCGCCGATGCGCGGCAGCGGTGCCTCGACGTACTGCGCTTGGCCGCCGTCGCGGTGCGCCGGCACGACCATCCGCCGGGCGATCGCGTTGGCCACCTGGGGGCCGTGCTCGCGGCGGATGACGTATAAGGACAGGTCGATGCCGGCAGCCGTACCCGCCGAGGTCAGGATCTGGCCCTCGTCGACGTAGAGCACCCCCGGCTCTACCCGCACGGCGGGGAACATGGCCGCCAGCCGATCGGTGTACCGCCAGTGCGTCGTCGCCCGCTTGCCGTCGAGCAGGCCGGCAGCGGCGAGGACGAAGGCGGAGGAACAATGGCTCATCACCGTGGCGCCCCGGGCGATGGCCGAGCGCAGCGCGGCCATCAGCGGCTCGGGCGGCCACCGGTCGAAGTCGTCCCAGGATTGGACGATGATCAGGTCGGCCGCCTCCAGGCGGTCCAGGCCGTGGTCGGCATGGACCACCATGCCGACGTCGGTGCGGACCAGGCCCGGTTGCAGGCCGCACAGCGCGAAGTCGTAGGCCGGCAGTCCGTCGGCGCTACGGTCGTAACCGAACACCTCACAGGTCACGCCCAGCCCGAAGGTGCCCATGCCGTCCAACATGACGGCGGCAACGTTGCGGAGCATGCCGACCAGTGTGGCAGATAACTTGCGATGATGGGCAGCCCTGCCACTCGTGAATCGTGCTACGGCGCCGCATGCTCAATGCATGTTCAGTGCCTATTGCCCCCGCCACGGGTCCGAAGTCCTCTTCGGTGAGCGTCGCATCCGCCGGTTGCAGAACATCGACGGGGTGATTCTGGTCGAGGTCGAGTGCTACGACGGCGAGCGGATCACCATCGTCACCGGCCGCGGCCGGCGAGGTCCGTCCTCCAGCGCACAACTTCCCGGATAGCGCTGCTTTCCCGCGCCCCAACCCAGCGTTTTCCCGGAAGTTGCTGCTTTGCGGCGGCCGGATCCAGCGTTTTCCCGGAAGTTGCTGGATGCCCGTCCCCGGCCAGCGCGCGCTGAGCTGGGGACCGCCACTCACCAGGTGAGGCCGGCGTTGGCCAGCGCGGTCTCGATCCGCAGGCGCGCCTCGGTGGACATCGGCGTCAGGGTCGCCACGGGGGTCACGCCGAGCGCCTCGCAGGCCAGCAGCAACTTGTCGTCGTAAGCCGTCGTGGTGGCGCGCATCCGCAGGCTGCGGCCCGGGATCGGGCCGGCGACGACCAGGCCGTCGATGAGGGCAGACAGGCGGCGGAGGTCGGCGGCGATCCGTTCGATCGGCGGCCCCTGGGGCTGCGGCGGCGGTGGTCGCAACCGGTCGATCACGTCGCCGAACCACCGCAGCAACTCAGGCCCGCGGGAGAAGGCGTAGCCGATGGCGGCCGGCAGCAGCACCAGCAGGGCGACCTGGACGGCACGCATGGACATCCTCTCCACCATCAGGATGACCCAGACCCGGGCCGCCTGTCACCGCGTAATGTCGCGATCCGGTCACAGTGCTTAGGCTCGGCGGGTGACCGACTCCCCAGCACCGACGCCGGCCGACGAACGCCGGGTCGTCGAGGCCGCCCCTCACGCCCTGCTGATCGGCGGGCGGTGGCGCCCTGCCGCCTCCGGCGCCACGATCAGTGTCGAGGACCCGTCCACCGGCGATGCCCTCACCGAGGTTGCGGACGCCTCGGCGGAGGACGCGACGGCTGCGCTCGACGCGGCCTGCGCCGCCCAGGGCGACTGGGCGGCGACGGCGCCGCGCGAGCGAGGGGAGATCCTGCGCCGCTCGTACGAGTTGATCATGTCCCGGCTCGACGATCTCGCGCTGCTGATGACGCTGGAGATGGGCAAGCCACTGTCCGAGTCGCGGGCCGAGATCACGTACGCGGCGGAGTTCTTCCGGTGGTTCGCCGAGGAGGC
>QHCA01000125.1 GCA_003244095.1 Pseudonocardiales bacterium
GGCTGCCACGAGAACTACCTGGTCGGCCGGCTCGGGGAGTTCAGCCGGCTGGCCGACGTGCTCATCCCCTTCCTGGTCACCCGGCAGGTCCTCTGCGGCGCCGGCAAGGTGCTGCAGACGCCGCGTGGCGCGGTCTACTGCCTGTCGCAGCGCGCCGAGCACATCTGGGAGGGCGTCTCCTCGGCCACCACGCGGTCGCGGCCGATCATCAACACCCGCGACGAGCCGCACGCCGACGCCGAGCGCTTCCGCCGGCTGCACGTGATCGTCGGCGATTCCAACATGAACGAAGCCTCCACGATGCTCAAGGTCGGCACGGCCGACATCGTGCTGCGGATGGTCGAGGCGGGCGTGGTCCTGCGCGACCTCACCCTGGAGAACCCGATCCGGGCCATCCGTGAGGTCTCCCACGACATCAGCTGCCGGCGCAAGGTCAAACTGGCCAACGGCCGCGAGGCGACCGCCCTGGAGATCCAGCGGGAGTACCACGTCAAGGCGACCGACTTCCTGGAGCGGCACGGCACCGACCCGATCACCAAGCGGGTGCTGGAGTTATGGGGCCGGGTGCTCGACGCGGTCGACAGCGGCGACCTGTCCAGCGTCGACCGGGAGATCGACTGGGTCACCAAGTACCAGTTGATCGAGCGTTACCGCGTCAAGCACGACCTGGCGATGTCGAGTCCCCGGGTCGCCCAGCTAGACCTGGCCTATCACGACATCCAGCGCGGCCGAGGGCTGTACTACCTGATGGAGCGCCGCGGCGTGGTAGACCGGATCACCCGCGACCTGGACATCTTCGAGGCTAAGTCGGTGCCGCCGCAGACGACCAGGGCGCGGCTACGGGGTGAGTTCATCCGCCGCGCGCAGGAGAAGCGGCGGGACTTCACCGTGGACTGGGTGCACCTGAAGCTCAACGACCAGGCGCAACGCACCGTGCTGTGCAAGGATCCGTTCCGATCGGTAGACGAGAGGGTCGAGAAGCTGATCGCGAGCATGTGAGGATGCCCGATGGAGACACGCAGCCGCCTTCGTGAGCTTTTTCTGCAGCCGCGCGACGACGACGCGCCCAACAGGCCGACCCGGGGGGATCTGGCCGGCCTGTCCCGCACCGAGCGCCGGGCGGCCAAGATCCACTACCAGACGCAGGCAGGGATCTTCCGTACCTGGGTCTATGCGGTCATCCTGGTCGGGCTTGTCGGCGGCTTCGCGCTGTACGTCAGCCTGGTCGCCTGACTGTCATCTCGCTCCTCGCTCCGCTCGATGCTCACTCAACTGATCAGGCCGGCCGCATGCCGGCCGGCGGCCGCGCACGCCAGGAAGTACGACGGATCCTGGGCCAGACCGCGGCCCATGCTGGACAGCTGCACCGGCAGCCCGCGCAGGGCGTCGTACAGCCCCGTGGTGTCGACCTCGACGATCGCGTGGCGGTTCCGCAGGGGTACGACGTCGCTGGCGACCCGGGCCGCCAGCGCCGCCGGCAACCCGGCCGGCACCACCACATCCGCGGCGGCCAGGGCCACCCGACCGTAGGCGGTCAGCGAGTGGTGCGAGACCCCCTGGTGGCGGTCGCGGGGATCGTCGCCGGACAGGCGCAGGGTGGCGACCGGCCGCCCGCCGAGCGCCGACACCGCATTGACCGCCTCACCGGCCGCCACACCGGAGAAGCCCCACGGCGTCGCAGTGCCCAGGTTGCCCGGTCCTTGCGTGACGACTGCGACATCCGCGCGTTGTACGTGCCGCGCGGCCAGCAGGCCGGTGTGCAGGGTGACGGCCTCCAGGTCGCCGCCCAGGGTCTGGCCGACCGTGACCGTCCCGCACAGGCGGTCGCGCAGGGTGGCGACCGTACGCGAGAACCACAACGGGAGCGCACCGCCGTCGGTCATCACGTAGCTGACCCGCGTGCCGGGCCGGTCGGCGAGCACCCCGGCGACGATGGCGGGCAGCGCCGAGTGCAGGTCGGCGATCACGACGGGCAGGCCGCCGAGCGAGTCGGCCGCCCGGATCGCCTCATGGTGCGGCGATTCGGGCTCCTCCACGCCGAGCACCGCCGCCTGCAGCGGCGTGTAGCGGGCCTTCATCAGGTGCCCGGGACCGGCCGGATCAAGTGGCAACCGCCCCGGCACCGCGACCACCAGGGCGTAACCGCCGGTGCCCAGGCCCAGCGCGATGGCTGTGGTGTTGAGCAGCACGGCATCACCGGGTTCGGGCCGGCCGACGAGCAGCGGATAGGCCAGGGCCACGACCCGCTGCCGGTCGACCTCGACATCGAGCTCGAGCGCGCCGGGCCATTCGCGGAGCGTGCCGAGCACGGTGCCCTGCCGCCAGCGGATCACCGTCGCAGGTTAGCGTTGCCGCCATGCACTCCCCCTTACGAACAGTCCAGATTCCCCTCGCCGCGGCGGCCTTCGCGCTGCTCGGCGCTTGCGGCGGCAATTCGGCCGTCAAGTCGGCTACCCCCGCGAACCCACCCGCNNACCCGCCGCTCCGGCCCATTGTGTTGCCCTGCCGGCCCAGGGCAAGAAGCCCGACCTGCCGTGCCTGCCCGGCGGTGTCGTGCCCAGCAAGCTGACCGTCAAGGACGTCAAGGTGGGCACCGGCCCGGCTGCGGCGGCCGGCGAGCAGCTGACTGTCGACTACCGTGGCGCGCTGTATCTCGGAGGGGAGTTCGACAACTCCTATGACGCGGCCCAGCCGTTTCCGCCCTTCGCGCTTGGCGCCGGTAACGTCATCGCCGGCTGGGACGAGGGCCTGGTGGGGATGAAGGCCGGCGGCAAGCGGCTGCTGTTCATCCCGCCCGACAAGGGCTACGGGCCGGGCGGCAACGGACCCATCCCGCCCAACGCGACCCTGCGCTTCGTCGTCGAGCTCCGCTCGATCGGCTAGCGTGGGGGCGGTGTCAAGCCGACGTACGGAGCGGCTCGTCAACCTGGTCATCTGCCT
>QHCA01000126.1 GCA_003244095.1 Pseudonocardiales bacterium
GGTCATAGGCATGGGCATGGCGCAGGCCGTCGACCCCCGACGCGACCAGCATCCGAATGCCGTCGCGCGGCACTCCGCGGGCCTCGGGCGGCACGTCGGCGACCAGCTCGTCCGGCAGGTCGAACGACAGGCTCGGCGAGCACTCCAGGCACGCGGTCACACGCGTGCCCCGGCCAGGTCGGCAGCCCGGTAGCGGCCGCTGGGCAGNNGCGTCCTGGTGCATCTGGGTGCGGAGGTCGCCGGGATCGGCGGCGTAGACCCGCAGGCCGGGTTCCTCGGCGGCCAGCACCCGACTGAGGGCATCGACGGCGGCCTTGGAGGCGCCGTAGCCGCCCCAGCCCTGGTAACCCTCGACGCCGGCGTCGCTGGACACGAAGATCACCCTCCCGCCCGCGGCCCGCAGCGCCGGCAGGGCCAGCTGGGTGAGTCCCAGGGTGGCCACCGCGTTGACCTCGAAGACGTCCCTCAGCTGGGCCAGGTCGTAGGCGGCCAGCGCCGGCAACGGTGAGGGCCCGAGGGTCGAGGCGTTGAGCACGAGCAGGTCGAGCCGGTCGCCGGCAGCGGCGACGAGGGCCCGGCGGTGGGCGTCGTCGGTGACATCACCCCGCAGGGCGGTGACCGCATCGCCGAGCGAGCCGGTTGCGCCGGCCAGGTCCGGTCCGTGACGGGCGTCGACGACCAGCCGCCAGCCGTCGCGGGCGAGGTCGGTGACAAGGGCGCGGCCCAGGCCGCGGGAGGCTCCGGTGATGATCGCTGTAGGCATGCCCCTACGGTGCCTCTGCGGTCGACCGGTCGCATCGGGCGGCGGACCGAGCGCACCTACGCCCTTGGACCTAGGTCTGTAGAGCGCTGGGACCCTCAGTCAGACCCTGCCGCACCGCGTAGAGCGCCGCCTGCGTCCGGTCGGCCACCCCGAGCTTGCCCAGGATCGCGCTGACATGGGTCTTGACCGTCTTCTCCGACAGGGCCAGCTCGCGGGCGATCAGCCGGTTGGACAGGCCGCGGGCCACCAGGCGCAGCACCTCGCCCTCCCGCGGGGTCAACGGCTCGTGCGCCCGCTCGGTGACGCTGCGCATGACCGTGGCCGCCACGGTCGGGTGCAGCGGCACTCCCCCGGCGTGCACCACCCGCAGGGCCTCGGCCAGCTCGGCCGGGCCGACGTCCTTCAGCAGGTACCCGCTCACGCCGGCCCGCACCACCGCCAGCACGCTGTCGGCCCCGGCGAAGCTGGTGAGCACGACGACCTTGACCTCCGGATGACCGGCCCGCAACTGCCGCACCCCCTCGACCCCGCCCATGCCGGGCAGCACCAGGTCGAGCACCACGATGTCAGGGCGCACCCGCGGCACCAGGGCCAGCGCCTCCTCGGCCGTGCCGGCCTCGCCGACGACGACCATGTCCTGCTGGAGTTGCAGGAAAGTGCGCAGCCCGGTGCGGACCATCTCGTGGTCGTCGCACAGCAGCAGCCGGATCTCAGCCAGCAGGCACCTCCACCGTGACGGTGGTGCCCTGCCCGGGCGCGGTGCGTACGGAAAGCGTGCCGCCGAGGGCCTCGGCGCGCTCCCGCATCGAGGTGAGGCCTATCCGCCGGCTCGTCCGTACCGTCTCGGCGAGGTCGAATCCCGTCCCGTCGTCGGCGACCACCAGCCGGACGTCCGGCCCGCCGGACAGCGTGACCCGCACCGCGCTGGCCCCGGCATGCTGCAGGGCGTTGGCCATCGCCTCGTGGGCGATCCGCAGGAGCTCTCGGTCGACCGTACGGCTGCATCCGCCGATGTTCCCCTCGACCGTCAGCTCGACCGGCACGTCGTGCACCCGGTGGAGCAGGGCCACCCGCGCGCGCAACGCGGGCACGAGCGCGTCGTGCTCGGCGTCCGGGGCGCGCAGCGTGTCGACCAGGGACCGCAGCTCGGCGAGGGCTGCGCCGCTGAGCAGCCGTACCCGGTCCAGCTCGCCGGCGAGCTCCTCGTCGGCGCCGCCGGCGATGGTTGCCGCGCTCTCCGCGGACAGCGACAGGCTGAACAGCGTCTGGCTGACCGAGTCATGCAGGTCTCGGGCCAGCCGGGTGCGCTCCTGCGCCACCGACAGCTCCCGGGCGCGCTCCAGCCGCTGGGCGTTGACGATCGCCAGCGCCGCGTGCGCGGCCAGGGTCTCCACCAGCCGCTGGTCGGCGTCGGTAAAGACGGTGCCGCCGACCTTGTCTGCGAGGTACAGCTCGGCCAGGATCTCCCCGCCGGCCAGGATCGGCACGCCCAGGAAGGAGCTCATGTCCGGGTGACCGGCCGGCCAGCCGGTGAACCGCGGGTCATGGCGGATGTCGGACAGCCGCAGTGCGGACGGCTCCTCCAGCAGGACACCCAACAGCCCGTGGCGGGTCGGCAGGTAGCCGATGTCGTCCCAGGTCTGCTCGTCGATGCCGGCGGTCAGGAACAGCGCCATCCCGCCGCCGCCGTCCGGCACCCCCACGGCCGCGTACCGGGCGCCGGCCAGGTCGCGGGCGCGGAGGAGGTGGCGGGCGGTCGGGAGGCAGTCAGGCGCCGCCTCAGCGGAGGACCGCCTCGGCCGGGTCCTCCTCGTAGAGCTTGATCACCCGGACCGCGCCGTCCGGCGCCCCCTCCTGCTCCATGGCGAGGAGGCACAGCCGGCAGAGCACGCACTCGTCGAGGTTGTGTTCGTCGATCTGCACTCCGCGCTCAGACGCCTTGAAGATGTCGACCGGGCAAACTTCCTCGAGCTTGCGCCCGAGCTCGGCGTCGCCGGCGACACCGGGGTCGATCTCGACGTCGATGAACGTTCCGGGCATCAGACAGTCACTCCTAGCTTCTCCTTGACCAGGCCCGGGATGTCCTCGATTCGCTCGGCGACCGTGATCCCGGCCGACGCCAGCCGCGCGATCTTCTCGGTGGCGGTGTCCTCCTTGCCCTCGACGATCGTCCCGGCGTGCCCGAAGCTCATGCCCGGCATCTCGTC
>QHCA01000127.1:0-2842 GCA_003244095.1 Pseudonocardiales bacterium
GCCGCCTCGGTGGCCGCCTCCTCGGCCCGGAAGTCGGCGTCGGGCCCCAGATCGCCGGCGCCGGGCTGGTCGAGCAGGCGGTCGACGTGCTCGTGGGAGAGGTACAGCCCGCGGAACGGGTCGTCGGGTGCCGGGTCGCCGGCCCGGCGGCGGTCCACCGCCCGGCGGACCAGCCCCTCGAGCGCGCGTACCCGAGTGAGCAGGTGCGACACGCTGGCGTCGCTCACCCCGCGCCGTTCATCTCTCCGAAACCGTGAAGATGCGGCCCGGCTGATCCGCTGTGCCGGCCTGAACGGTCTCCTCCGCCGGCCGGCGGGCCGCAACGGCAGCCCCGCGACGGCGGCCCCGGCGACCGCGCGGCCCGGACTCGCCGTTGACGTCGAAGCGCGGGTCCTCCAGGACCAGCGGGGCGGCCTCATAGCGCACACCGGTGTCCACCGGGGCGCTGACCTGCACGTCTAGTGAGGGCTTGAGGTCACCGCCCAGGGCGCTCCACACATCCGACCACGACCGGTCCTCGGGCGGCGGAACGGCGACGGTGACGGCGACCGGCAGGTGCAGGTCGGCCAGCCCGCCGGTCAGGGTGTCGTCGGGCAGCTTCTCGTGTCGCAAGAAGCAGGCGAGTACGGCGGCCAGCAGCCGGTGCTCGTCCTCGGGCCGCTGGGTCCAGGCGGTGACGAGGTAGGCCAGCTTGACGTACCGGGGAGGGAGTCGGCGGGACCGCACGTGGCCGTCCTCGCCGTACTCGTTGATCACGCCCCGCTCGCGCCGCCGCAGGTCCTCGCGGATGTCGTAGAGGTAGACGTCCAAGGTGGGTGCGTTGCGGCGGGCCGCCCAGTCGCGGGTGGGCGCGTCGAGCACGACCTCGACCCCGTCGCCGGTGAGCGACTCGCGCCGGATCAGCGTCATCAGCGCCTGGTCCACCTCATGGATCACGACGCGAACGCTGCCCGATCCGGGTCGGGGCCGGCAGCCGTGGGCGGGCACCGGCGGGGGCGCCGCAGGCTGCCCCTTCGGGCAGCAAGGGACTGTCGGAGCCCCCTGGTATCTCCTAGAGTCGAGTGGGGTCGTTGGATTTTTGGTCGTCGGATGTCGGGTCGTCGAGTCATGGGAGTTGCGATGAGTGGGGTTCGGGTATTGGTCGGCACCCGCAAGGGCGCGTTCGTGCTGACGTCGGACGGCAAGCGTACGGACTGGGACGTGAGCGGTCCGCACTTCACCGGCTGGGAGATCTACCACGTCAAGGGCTCCCCCGCCGACCCCGACCGGCTCTATGCCTCGCAGTCCAGCGGCTGGTTCGGCCAGCAGATCCAGCGCTCCGACGACGGCGGGTCGACCTGGACCCCGGTGGACAACCACTTCGAGTACGACGGGGTGCCGGGCACCCACCAGTGGTACGACGGCACGCCGCACCCGTGGGAGTTCGCCCGGGTCTGGCACCTCGAGCCGTCGCTGACCGACCCCGACACGGTCTACGCCGGGGTCGAGGACGCCGCGCTGTTCCGCTCGACCGACGGAGGCAAGGGCTGGCAGGAGCTCTCCGGGCTGCGCGAGCACGGCACCGGGTCCTCGTGGCAGCCAGGGGCGGGCGGGATGTGCCTGCACACGATCCTGCTCGATCCGAGCAACCCCGAGCGGATCTTCGTGGCGATCTCGGCAGCCGGCGCCTTCCGCAGCGACGACGCCGGCAAGTCCTGGCTGCCGATCAACAAGGGCCTGCGCTCCGGCGGCATCCCCGACGTCGATGCCGAGGTCGGCCACTGTGTGCACCGCCTGGCGATGCACCCGTCCGCACCGGGCACGCTGTTCATGCAGAAGCACTGGGACGTCCTGCGCACCGACGATGCCGGTGACCAGTGGCACGAGGTCAGCGGCAACCTGCCGTCGGACTTCGGCTTCCCGATCGACGTGCACGCCCACGAGCCCGAGACGGTCTATGTCGTGCCGATCAAGAGCGACTCCGAGCATGTCCCGCCGGACGGCAGGCTGCGGGTTTACCGCAGCCGTACGGGTGGCAACGAGTGGGAGGCCCTGACCAACGGCCTGCCGCAGAGCAACTGCTACGTCAACGTGTTGCGCGACGCGATGGCCGTCGACTCCCTGGACTCGTGCGGGGTGTACTTCGGGACCACCGGCGGGCAGGTCTATGCATCGGCCGACGCCGGCGACAACTGGGCGCCGATCGTCCGCGACCTCCCGGCCGTCCTGTCCGTCGAAGTCCAGACCCTGCCGTGATCCGGGTCGTGCTGCCGGCGCACCTGCGCACCCTGGCGCGGGTCGACGGCGAGGTGCAACTCGACATCGATGGCCAGGTGACGGCGACCGCGGTGCTCGACGCCCTCGAGGCGCGCTATCCGACCCTGCGCGGCACCATCCGCGACCAGTCGACGAAGAAGCGGCGGGCCTTCGTGCGCTTCTTCGCCTGCGAGCAGGACCTGTCCCACGAGCCGGCCGACGCCGCCCTGCCCGACGAGGTGACGTCGGGCAAGGAGCCCTTCCTGATCATCGGAGCGATGGCCGGCGGCTGAGACGCGCGACTACAGGTTGAGGACCTGACGCAGTCCTCATCCCGCGCGTATAGCCCGGTATGAACGCGGTTCATGGATATTCACCGCCGAGGGGGCGCGTATCGCCTACTGCCCTCAGATGATGCCGGCCCGCAGGGCGTAGGCGACGGCGTGCGAGCGGTTGCGCAACTGCAGCCGGGCGGTGACGTCGTGCAGGACGTTCTTCACAGTCCGCTCGGAGTAGGACAGCTGCCGCGCGATGTGCGCCGTGTCGAACCCGTCGGCGACCAGCCGCAGCACCTGTGCCTCCCGGTCGCTGACGCCGGAGAAGGACA
>QHCA01000127.1:2900-3043 GCA_003244095.1 Pseudonocardiales bacterium
CGGCCGAGCAGGTCCGGCGGCACGGTGCCGTCCCCGGCGGCTGCCGTCCGTACCGCGGTCACCAACCGCTCGGGGCTGGCCTCCGCACGGCGCAGCACCCCGCACGCCCCGGCCTCGATAGCGGCCAGCAGCCCGCCGTCGTC